>JBJTMY010000095.1:0-7908 GCA_046073825.1 Bacteroidota bacterium | reverse complement strand
CACAAGGATGCGCCGCGTGTTATCATTAGTAATTCGCAGTTGGTACCGAAGTGGGCAACCTGGGAACATTTTGATGAGTTAGAAAAGAAAGGTTTGATGATGTATGGTCAGATGACTGCCGGCTCGTGGATTTATATTGGCTCGCAAGGTATTGTGCAAGGAACGTATGAAACTTTTAATGCGGTGGCTGAAAAACATTTTGGTGGTTCATTAAAAGGTCGTTTGTGCGTAACCGCTGGTTTAGGTGGTATGGGCGGCGCTCAACCCTTAGCGATTACCATGGCAGAAGGTGTTTGTTTGGCTGCTGAAGTGGAAGAATGGCGTGCTCAAAAGCGTATTGAAACGCGCTACTTAGATGTGATTGAACATGATATTGATAAAGCCATTGATTTAGCTTTAGAATTTAAAGCGAATGGTGAGAATAAATCGATTGGTGTTATTTGCACTGCTGTGAAATTATTACGTCGTTTGAAAGAGCGAGGTATTGTTCCTGATGTGTTAACTGATCAAACATCGGCGCATGATCCATTAGTGGGTTATTTACCGGAAGGATTATCGAATGAAGAAGCAAATGTTTTACGTGAGAAAGATCCAAAGCATTTAGTAGATATGAGTTATGATGCAATGGCGGAACACGTTCAGTTGATGTTAGATTTGCAAGCCATGGGTGCAATTACTTTTGATTATGGAAATAATTTAAGAGCACGTGCACAAGAGCGTGGAATTAAAAATGCGTTTGATTTTCCAGGATTCGTTCCAGCATATATTCGTCCGTTGTTTTGCGAAGGAAAAGGTCCTTTCCGTTGGGCTGCTTTATCGGGCGACCCAGAAGATATTCGTGTAACGGATGAGGCTATCCTCAATTTATTTCCTGATAATGTGGGCTTGCATCGTTGGATAAAAATGGCGCAGGAGCGTATTGCATTTCAAGGATTGCCAGCTCGTATTTGTTGGATTGGACAAGGCGATAGAGAGAAGGCCGGTTTGCTATTTAATGAATTAGTAAAAACAGGAAAAGTAAAAGCGCCGATTGTAATTGGTCGTGATCACTTAGATACGGGTTCTGTGGCTAGCCCTAACCGTGAGACAGAAGCAATGTTAGATGGTTCGGATGCAGTTGCTGACTGGCCAATTTTAAATGCATTGATTAATACTGCGGGTGGTGCATCGTGGGTAAGCTTACATCATGGTGGTGGTGTTGGAATGGGTTATTCGATTCACTCAGGAATGGTTATCGTTGCTGATGGAACAGATGATGCAGCAGTGCGTTTGAAGCGCGTATTACATAACGATCCGGGCATGGGAGTTATTCGTCACATGGATGCAGGTTATGACATAGCGCAAGACACTGCAAGAAAACATCGCTTAGATATTCGCGAACGATTAAAATAAAATTTAGTTGATTTATAAAAACCCTGTAGTGCATACTTCAGGGTTTTATTGGAATTTTAAATTGGGCTTATATTTTTTTCCTCTAAATTTTTGACATTAGCTAAAATAGATTTGCGAAAAACTTCGGCGATTTTCTTTTTCTATTTATGTAAATTTAACACTTGGCAATTTCACAAAAGTAGATTTGATTTAAATCCTTGATTTGTTAAAAACTATTTATTTAAAAAGTGGATTTGTTGAAATAAATCGGCGGTGCATCCGAAAGCGAAACTGTATATTTGTGGCTTATGTCAGATTATTTACAACAATTAAACGAAGCACAAAGTGATGCAGTAATTCAGACGGAAGGACCAGTAATGATTATTGCAGGTGCGGGGTCGGGAAAAACGCGGGTATTAACTTTTCGAATAGCACATTTATTAAATAACGGAGTAGATGCCTTTCAAATTTTAGCGCTGACTTTTACAAATAAAGCAGCGAGAGAAATGAAAGAGCGTATTAATAAAGTAGCGGGCACCGAAGCAAAGAATTTATGGATGGGGACCTTTCACTCTGTCTTTGCTAAAATTTTACGTGTTGAAGCTGACAAAATCGGATTCCCTACCAACTTTACTATTTATGATAGTGACGATAGTAAAAGTCTGATGCGAGACATTTTAAAGGAGCAAGGGATTGACGATAAAACCTATAAACCATCTGTAGTATTAGGTCGAATTTCGCAGGCTAAAAATAATTTATATAATTGGCAACAGTACGCACACAATCCTGAAATTATTAGCGAAGATAAAAGTACGGGTCGCCCAATGACTGCCACTTTGTTTGAAATGTATAGTAAGCGTTGCTTTAATGCATCGGCTATGGACTTTGATGATATCTTGTATTACACTTGGAAATTATTTCAAGATCACCCGGATGTTTTATACAAATATCAAAATAAGTTCAAGTACATCATGGTAGATGAGTTTCAGGACACCAACTACGCACAGTACATCATCGTTCGTAAGTTGTCTGCACAGCACCAAAATATTTGCGTGGTGGGCGATGATGCGCAAAGTATTTATGCATTTCGCGGAGCCAATATTCAGAATATATTAAACTTTGAAAAAGATTATCCTGAATTACGCACGTTCAAACTGGAACAAAATTATCGAAGTACTAAAATGATTGTTCGTGCTGCAAACAGCATCATCGCAAAAAACAAACATCAAATTCAAAAAGATGTTTGGACGGATAATCACCATGGAGAAAAAATAAAAGTCATCAAATCACTTTCTGATAATGAAGAAGGCCACATGGTTGCCAATTCTATTTTTCAGGAAAAGATGAATCACCAATTGCATAACAAAGACTTTGCTATATTATATCGTACGAATGCTCAGTCACGTTCGATGGAAGAAGCGTTAAGACGATTGAATATTAAGTATCGAGTTTATGGAGGCACCTCGTTTTATAATCGAAAAGAAATAAAAGATTTATTAGCTTATTTCCGATTGTCAATAAACCCAAGTGATGAGGAAGCCATCAAACGAATCATCAACTACCCAGCACGAGGAATTGGAAAAACTACACTTGATAAATTAGTAGCTACGGCTGTAAATGAAGGAAAAAGTTTATGGGAAATTTTATGTAACGTTGATTCAGGAAGTACGCAATTAAATTCGGGCACCCGAGAGAAAATTAGCGCCTTTGCTACTATGGTAAAGAGTTGGCAAATCATGTTATCTACCCACAATGCTTATGATTTAGCACATCATATCGCGGGCGCTTGTGGATTATTAACGGAGTTGTATGCCGATAGAACACCAGAAGGGATTAGTCATTATGAAAACGTTCAGGAACTTTTGAATGGTATTAAAGAATTTTGTGATTCAGGAGAAGTCCCGTTAGAAGTGCCTTCGGCAGAAATAGCAGAAAATGGCATTAGAACATTGGATTTATACTTACAGGATATTGCCTTATTAACGGATGCAGATAACGATAAAGATGATGACGATGATAAGGTAATGCTCATGACCATTCATAGTGCGAAAGGATTAGAATTCAGAAATGTATTTGTAGTTGGAATGGAAGACAATTTATTCCCTTCACAATTAGCGATGAATTCGCGATCGGAATTAGAGGAAGAACGAAGATTGTTTTATGTAGCGGTCACTCGCGCTGAACATAAATTGACCTTGTCGTATGCAGTAAGCAGATACCGATGGGGCAACCTTGTAAACTCGTCACCGAGTCGTTTTTTAGAGGAGATTGATGAAGACTGTTTAGAACTGATAAACACTGTACCGAAAGCTAGAATATTTAATGATGATGACACACGCAGCAGCTGGGGAGGAGGAAACACGTATGGAACAAAGCAACGATACAGCAACCAGCAGGGAATTCAGAAAAAAGTAGAAGGAACGAAAAGCGCTCCTACCCCTTCAAAACCAAGCGGAATTCCTGCTGGCTTTAAAAAAGTCACGAATGCACAGCCTGCCAATGTGAGCAGCGACTTTGTTGCCGACGACCCATCAAAAATCCAGATAGGAATGAATGTCAATCATCAACGATTTGGTAACGGGCAAGTAATAAGTATTGAAGGTCGTTTTCCTGAGAGCAAAGCAATTATTTTATTTGAGAAAGAAGGACAGAAGCAACTGCTCTTGAAATTTGCCAAATTAAAAATAATGAACTAAGCTAAAAATGTTGTACCTTGCGTGTTGAAATTTACCCTCGATTATTATCAGTATGAAGTAATAATCGGTTAACTTTGTTGTTTATGCAGTGATGGCTTTTGATAGCATACTGCTTTGAAATCAAGAATTATTTTAATCAATGGAATACAATACTTCACGAGCATCGCTCATTTTTCCAGAATACGGACGCGCCATCCAAGAGATGGTGAATTATGCAAAAGAATTACCAACTAAAGAAGAACGCACCGCAGCTGCAAAAACAATTGTAAATGCGATGGCTGTTTTACATCCTCAGCAAAAAGATATGACGGATTATCGTCAGAAATTATGGGACCACTTATTTATCATTTCTGATTTCAACTTAGATTGTGAAGCTCCTTTTCCGATGCCCGATCGCGAATCAGTGAATCAAAAACCTAAACCTATCGCCTATCCGCAAAAAAACATTCGAATGCGCCATTATGGAAGCATTGTGGAAAAAATGATTGCTGAGGCCAAGAATATGGAGGAAGGAACAGAGCGCGAAGGAGTCATTGAGCAGATTGCCAATTTTATGAAAATGAGTTATCTGACCTGGAACCGTGACACGGTAAGTGATGAATTAATCTTTGATCAATTAAAAGAATTTTCGGGAGGATTATTAAGTGTGAAGGAAGATACGAAGCTGGCAACAAAGTTTGTTGACTTACAAGACACCAGTCGAAATCGTCATCACAATAACAACAACAAAAATCATCGTTCAGGAAAAAAACGTAATGGATTTAACCGTGGAAAATAATCAAGCACAAGTGACAACAGGAACAAGTTTTGAAATTATTGGAGGCACAAAGCTATCAGGAAGCATAGAACCTCAGGGAGCAAAGAATGAAGCATTACAGGTTTTATGTACTGTCTTACTCACCAATGAACGAGTAATCATCGAAAACGTTCCTGAAATCAGAGATGTATTAAAACTAATTGAACTCCTAGAGAAAATGGGAGTTGTAGTAGAACGCATTAAAGCCAATGTATATTCATTTGAAGCATCTAACGTAAATCTGGATTACTTGCAAACCAAAGAATTTGCAAAACTAGCTGCTGCGTTAAGAGGGTCGATTATGATTGTTGGTCCTTTGTTAGCGCGTTTTGGCAAAGCCAGTATTCCTAAACCGGGCGGTGATAAAATTGGACGTAGAAGATTAGATACCCACTTCATCGGGTTTCAAAATTTAGGTGCTAAGTTCGACTTTGATGGAACAGAGAATTTCTTCTCGGTAGAAGCGAAGGAATTAAAAGGAACTTACATGCATTTGGATGAAGCTTCTGTGACTGGAACTGCTAATATTGTGATGGCAGCTGTGATGGCGAAAGGAACTACCACCATTTACAATGCAGCTTGCGAACCTTACGTGCAGCAGCTTTGTAAAATGCTGAATGCAATGGGTGCAAAAATTACGGGCATTGGGTCCAACATGCTAGTAATTGAAGGTGTAGATAAAATGCACGGAACACAACATCGTATTTTGCCAGATATGATTGAGGTAGGTTCATTTATTGGATTGGCGGCAATGACACAGAGCGAATTGACCATTAAAAATGTTGGCATACAACATTTAGGAATTATCCCGGCTACCTTTCAACGTTTAGGAATCAAGATGGAATTTAGAGGTGATGATATTTATATTCCTGCACAAGAGAAATACGAAATTGACACCTTCATTGATGGTTCTATTTTAACGATTGCCGACCAGATATGGCCAGGCTTTACTCCTGACTTGATTAGTGTAGTATTAGTAACGGCAACACAAGCGGTGGGAACAGTTTTAATTCATCAGAAAATGTTTGAAAGTCGATTGTTTTTCGTTGATAAATTAATAGACATGGGTGCTCAGATTATTTTATGTGACCCTCATCGTGCAACTGTTATTGGACTTGGTAGAAAACATCCATTAAGAGGAATCCAAATGACATCGCCAGATATTCGTGCAGGAGTTGCCTTGTTGATTGCTGCAATGTCGGCTAAAGGAAAAAGCGTAATTCATAACATTGAACAAATTGATAGAGGATACGAACGAATTGATGAGCGCTTAAATGCTTTGGGAGCTCAAATAAAAAGAATATAATTGCGTTGGTATTATATTTGCCAACGGCCCGCGAATTTTAAAAAATCATCATTATGAAAAAAATACATTTTATCACCCTCCTATCTGCCATAACTATTTCGGCAATAAGTTTTATTTATTGCCAAGCACAAGACGGCAAAACAGGAACGAAGGTTGGAGACAAAGCCATTGATTTGGCATTTACAACTCCAGAAGGAAAAACGTTAGCCTTATCATCGTTAAAAGGCAAAGTAGTATTATTAGATTTTTGGGCAAGCTGGTGCGGCCCATGCAGAAGAGAAAACCCTAATGTGGTTGCTGCATATAACAAATATAAAGATTCTAAATTTTCAAATGGAAAAGGATTTACTGTTTATAGTGTATCATTAGACAATAACAAAGATGCATGGATGAAGGCCATACAACAAGATGGACTGATCTGGCAAAATCACGTGAGTGATTTAGGTGGATGGCAAAGCCGAGGAGCTCAGATTTATGGAGTAAACTCGATACCTACTAATTGGTTGATTGATGGTCGTGGTGTAATAGTTGGGACTAATTTAAGAGGACCAGCACTTGATCAAGCATTAGAGGGATTATTGTCAAAATAACCGAATTCAAAAGCTATTTAAAAAGCTCCGTCATTAGCGGGGCTTTTTTATTTAATTTTGTCTGCCAATTTGACTTCAAAAATTGAGTGGCAAAAAAATTGACAACGGCGCGCGCCAAAAAAAAATAAAATCATGAATACAGAACATAATACACCAAACGAACAGGATAATCTGGCGGAGGAATTAAAAATCCAGTCGGAAGTAGAAGCTTCAGAACAAGCGCCTATCGAAGAAATCAACGAAATTGATTCATTGAAAAAATCGTTGGAAGAAAGCAACGATAAATACATCCGATTATATGCAGACTTTGAAAACTACAAGCGCAAAATGCATAAAGAACGATTGGAACTAATTTCAACGGCCAGCAAAGAAGTAATTTTAAATTTATTGCCTGTATTAGATGATTTTGATAGAGCTATTCAGGCTGATAAGGACAAACAACTAAGTGAAGGGATTATTTTAATCCATCAAAAACTAGCAAGGAATTTAGCAGCTAAGGGATTAAAAGAAATGGAATGCATCGGGCAAGAATTTAATGCCGACATTCATGATGCAATCACAATGATTGCAGCTCCTAATGAGTCGATGAAAGGAAAAGTAATCGATGTTTTAGAGAAAGGATATTCAATTAATGAAACGGTAATTCGATTTGCCAAAGTAGTTGTAGGCAATTAACAATATGGCAAAAAGAGATTTTTACGAAATATTAGGTGTCACTAAATCTGCATCTGAATCAGAAATCAAGAAGGCTTATCGTCAGATGGCTTTAAAATACCATCCAGATAAAAACCCGGATGACAAAGAAGCAGAAGAAAAGTTCAAAGAAGCCGCTGAAGCTTACGAAGTATTAAGTAACCCAGAGAAAAAAGCACGCTATGACCAATACGGCCATGCAGGTATGGGTGGTGCTGGCAATGGTGGCTATGGAGGCGGAATGAATATGGACGATATATTCAGCCAGTTTGGAGATGTATTCGGTGACGATCTTTTTGGAAGTTTTTTTGGAGGTGGACAAAGAAGAGGTGGCGGCCAGCGCAGCCGCGGAGTAAGAGGAAGTAACCTCCGCATCAAACTAAAACTTACTTACGAAGAAATAGCAAAGGGTGTAAATAAGAATATTAAAGTAAAAAAATACGTTGCTTGTTCTAC
>JBJTMY010000094.1:0-5565 GCA_046073825.1 Bacteroidota bacterium | reverse complement strand
GGTTTAAAAGATGCCTTCTATGTAAATCCAAGGCCTCTGCCAGCTATTAAATCCATAGCTCCTAATAACGTTAATGCAGGTACAAATCAAAGTGTAATCATTAACTGTTCGAATACACATTTTACACAAGCGAGCTCTACTACCATTGAGTTTAGTTATAATCCAACCAATGCCGTAAATAGCTATAATGTATTAAATGATTCTCAATTGGTAGCAAACATTACAGTGCCTTCAAATATTTATACTGATGATTATGATGTGTATGTGAGTAATGATATTGATGGCGATATGAATTTGTTCGATTCTTTTCATGTGAATGGTACCGCTTGTTCAATTAATGCAGCTTATGCTTACGTTGATAATGGAAATGGAAATTATTCATTTAGTAATTCATCATCTGGGAATATAGTTAACACAAATTGGAATTTTGGTGACGGGACTTCTTCCACCAGTTTAAGTCCTAATCATACCTTTACAGCCAATGGCGATTATGTAGTCGTGTTAACAGTTACGGATGCTTTATCTCCATACGGATATTGTTATGATTATTCGGCTCAACTAATCCATGTAACAGGAGTAACGAACCCTCTTACTTGTAATGCCTCCTTTTCAATCATACCTGATACTAATTTGAATAAAGTTTATATTTTCAATTGTTCAACAGGAAATAATCTTTCTTATTTCTGGGATTTTGGAGATGGTAATTCTTCAACTAATCCGTATCCTAATTACTCATATACTGGAGTTGGTCCTTTTAATTTATGTCTAACCGTTAACGACGGAATGGGTTGCAGCAGCACCTACTGCGATAGTATTAGTATAAATGGTACTGTAGTAAAACAATCAGGATTTACAATTAGTGTAAATGAGCCAACTGCATTAGGGGTTAATAATAATCTTACTGCTAGCACAAGTTCATTGTTAGTTAGTCCAAATCCAAGTAACGGACTTTTTAGTTTAGAAATGAAAAACCTAAATAGCGCCTTGCCAATTAATGTTTTTGATATGCTTGGTAATTTAGTTTATCAGCGAATGATCAATTCGTCAAAATCTACGTTAGACATTAGGAGCTTTCCAGCAGGAGTTTATATTTTACGCGTAGAAGGACAAAATCCTGTTCGATTGATAAAAAAATAGCAATTACTATTTGCAAAATCGATTAAATCTTCACTCGGTAACCAATCCTCGGCATTTAATACGAGTAGGGTTCTCAAACCTTTATTAATCCATTAACAAATTGTTAAGTCGGGGGTATAAGATTATAAAAAAGTTAACTTCGTACCCAATAAACTGAATAAACTATGTCAACATTTGGATTCTTAAAGTACTTCGTTCCACAGGATCGTAAATTCTTCCCTTTATTTGATAAAGCTGCTACCAACGTACACGAAGGTGGTAAAGCTATTTATGCTTTAGTGACTGCTGAAACCAGCGAAGAAAGAACACATTATTTACGTTTGATTGAGAAAATTGAGCATCAGGGAGATGAAATTACCCATGAAATTTTCACGGAGTTAAGTAGAAATTTTATTACACCTTATGATCGCGAAGATATCCATCGTTTAGTCACTGCAATTGATGATATTATTGATTTCATTCATGGCTCTTCTAAAAGAATGGAATTGTATAAGATTGAAAAATTCGACAATGATGTTGTTAAGCTGGCAGAATTAATTGAGCAAACAACTGATGAATTACGCCGTGCAGTATTAGAATTAAAGAACATGGAGAAGATGCGTGACATCACTGCATCGTTGGTTCGTATCAATAGCATCGAGAATCATGCTGATGATATTTTTGATCATGCTGTGGCGAGTTTGTTCGAGAAAGAAACGAATGCTGTACAAATAATAAAAATGAAAGAGATTTTACAATCATTAGAAACAGCAACTGATAAATGTGAAGATGCTGCTAATGTGATTGAATCTATCATGATTAAAATGGCTTAAGTCAAAAAACTATGCTGACATTATTAGTAATTGTAATTATACTGGCCATTGTATTTGATTTTATCAATGGCTTTCATGATGCTGCTAACTCCATAGCAACTGTTGTTAGTACGCAGGTATTAAGCCCTGTTGCAGCAGTGATTTGGGCCGCATTTTTTAATGTACTCGCCTTTTGGTTATTTAAATTACATGTAGCCGATACGGTTTCAAAAACGGTAACTGGCGATATAACTTTATATGTGGTATTAGCAGGACTAATAGCCGCAATAATCTGGAATTTACTTACCTGGTGGTTGGGAATTCCATCAAGCTCATCACACACCTTAATTGGTGGTTTTGGTGGAGCAGCCATTGCACATGGTGGATGGAATTGTGTGGGTTGGTACAAAGCCGGTAAAGAAGGTGTTGCATGGTATAATGGAGGAATGCCTTCGGGGGTATTAGTGGTCATTGCGTTTATTGTGATTGCTCCATTTGTAGGAATGCTATTCTCCTATATAATTTCTGTAATTACTCTTAATATTTGTAGGAAGGTTCGCCCTTCAAAAGTGGATAAGGTATTTAGAAAATTGCAGTTAGCATCGAGTGCATTATTCAGCTTAGGCCATGGAGGTAATGATGCTCAGAAAGTAATGGGGATTATTTCAGCAGCACTAATTATCTATATGAAAAATTTAGAGGCAAAAGGATTAGCTATTCCAGGTTGGGCGAATGTGATACAAGAGATAGATCCAAAAACAGGTAAAATGGCAATTAAAGATATTCCAACATGGGTAGAAATAGCATGTTATTCTGCGATTGGATTAGGCACTATGTTAGGCGGATGGAAGATTGTAAAAACGATGGGAAGTAAAATCACTAAGCTAAGTCCGTTCGAAGGATTTTCTGCGGAAACTGCTGGAGCAGCCACTTTATTTGCAACTAGCTCATTAGGAATTCCAGTAAGTACCACCCATACAATCACAGGTTCAATCATAGGAGTAGGAATGATGAAAAGAGTCTCTGCGGTAAGATGGGGAGTAACGATAAATTTATTGTGGGCATGGATATTAACCATCCCGGTATCTGGATTATTGGCAGCTCTTACTTATTATGTGATTAAATTATTTATCTGATTTACTTGTTTTAAGTTTTTTGAAAAACCCTGGAGTTAAAAACTTCAGGGTTTTCTTTTTCAGTGTGTTAGGTTTTAGCAAGGTTGCTGAAATTTAAAAAATGGTGGGAGGTGAGTGCATCTTTGCTTCACTAATTTTAAAAACAACCCACAACATGAAATCGAAAACGTATTATCAACTGATTATGGATGCCAGCGGCAGCATGTCAGGCGTGCAAATCGAAACACTCAATGCTTTGAATTCGCAAATCGAGTCTATTCGAAAAACAGCCGCAAAAAATCCAGAGCAAAAAATTTATGTATCGTTAACGCTATTCGATACATCTGTAAAAGATGTAATCACTAACAGCGCTCCTAACTGTATTCAATTATTAACACGTAGCGAGTACCAACCAAATGGAGGCACTGCATTATTAGATGCCATTGGATCTCGCATTGCAAAATTGGAAGAAGTAGTCACGCAAGAGGATGATGTAGTAATGGTCATACTTACAGATGGCGAGGAGAATGCTTCTCAGTTTTATAACTATGCACAAATAGCAAATAAAATTAAAACGCTCACAGATAAAGGGAATTGGTCGTTTTCTTTCTTAGGTGCTGATATTGATGCTTGGAGAATCGCACAAAATTTAAACATTCGACAAGAAGAAGTGCGATCATTTGCAAAAGATCAAATGTGCGCTTCAATGGATGATGTTTCGAATACATTTGATAGTTACATGTTGCAAAAGTCGATGGGCTTTCGTTCTAATAAGTTGTTTGGTAATGATGATGAAAATAAAAATAGTTCAATTCCGCCTATAAATAAATAATTTGTTTTTAAAGTGTATTTCTAGTTTGCAAATCAATTATAAATAATAGTATTAAAAATCAATTTATGAAAAATACCATTGTTCCACCAACACAAAATGCGATGATGTCGTTAGCACTTTATCGCGAAGAAGCTACCTGGAAATTTGATGATGATCGAAAAGGGATTATTGCAGAGCCTTTCGTTTTAGGTATGTCAGAAATTATAACTTCTTATTTGCAAGAGGGAAAAGAAACATCTACCATTATTTTTAGTGCGAATCCTTTTCCGGGTGCGCATTGCTTAAAGTTAGAACGAGAAGAGGCGAACGGAGGTTGGTACCAAGTACAAGAAACAGGTATGCGCGGATGGTTATGCCCTGTTACAAGAGTGTATTTGGGAGGAAGTCCTTCACATATTTATATTCATGTGTTTGGATAATGGTTAAACGAATAACGTGATGGAAAAAATACCAGCATTGTGCAAGTTGAATGATTAACCCATTATTACTTGTAACCCCCGGCCTTATATTTTTTAAGGACAATGCTGCGGTGTTAAAATAATTTAACACCGTTTTTTAGAAAGTTTAGTGCAGCGTATCTCTTTGATGAGGTATTGCTGCATTATTCTTTCATAAATTAAATTAATTATATAAATTTACGAATATGTTAGTACATCTGATAAGAACCAAGGGAGTAAGCGACGAATTATATTTCGGTTGTTATGAATTTTTAAATCATTTTGTGGGCCCCTATAATTTTGAGTTAAGTGATAAGCCCCGAGAGCTTACCATTAAAGATGAAATCAGAATTGTAAAACCGGAAGATCCGAATTATGATAGAAAAGAAAAGGTATCCTATTCAAGAGCGCTAATGAGTGAGACTCGAAGTATTCAAGAGCGCAAATCATGGAGGGATTTATTTCGAATTAATAATAAATACAGAAAGTCGAAAGAGGACCTTGAATCGAATGATGGCTCAGTAATTCAGTCTATCAATCATTATTCAAATATTGAGGCGGAAGAAAAAATGTTGAATGAAGCTCAAGTTGAATATTTATATAACGAAGCTCCCTACATTGTTATTTTATTAACTGAACACGCCAATCACGAAAACTGGTTTGTTGGCTATGACCCTAATTTGAAAGGCAATTATTTTATACATACTGATGGCTGGAATCATTTTACTTCAGGAGACCCTCGCTATCCTATTTGCTATCATATTGTGAGTACGCTCTTAAAGCATGCAATGTTTGATAATCCTCAAGAAATGGGCAATTACATGCACTATGAATCGAAAGGATGTATCATGGATTTTTGTCAGAATAAATCAGAGGTCATGTTAAAGTTGCGCACCGCCGATGTTTGTCCTGATTGTCAAAAAATTATTCGCGATAAGCATATCTCTCACATGCAACTCCGTTACACCTTTGAAATGATGGAGGATATCAGACGACAGCTCCTTTTCAAGGAGCGATACGATTTATTGAGGCAACCAACGCCAATGCTTATAAAAGGAAGAACTCAGAAAATTATTTTACCTGACATGGGAATGTTATGCATCCCATTAACTCCTATCGAAAGAGCCGTTTATTTATTATTCTTGAATCATCCTGAAGGAATTCGTCTTGCCGAAATGGGTGATCATAAAGCAGAGTTAAGAGGTATTCTAAACCAGGTAAGTCCGAGTGACAGCCGAGATACAGTGGAAGGG
>JBJTMY010000093.1:0-3445 GCA_046073825.1 Bacteroidota bacterium | reverse complement strand
GAAACCAGTGCTGAAGATAGCGATGCAATTATAAATGAAACATTAGGTTCAATTGATTTTTAAATAACTAAAACCAGTATGTATCACAATCCGGTTATGTTAAAGGAGTGTTTGGATGGATTGATGATTAATCCTGATGGAATATATGTTGATGTTACATTTGGTGGTGGTGGTCATTCAAAAGCAATTTTAAATAAGTTAAGTGATAAAGGTTCTTTGATAGCATTTGATCAGGATGAAGATGCAATTGGAAATTTGCCAAATGATGAAAGATTAATTTTTGTACAACAAAATTTCAGGCATTTAGAAAGGTTTTTAAAGTTTCATGAACAACATCCTGTTGATGGAATTTTAGCTGATTTTGGAGTTTCATCGCATCAGTTTGATGTTGGCGAACGTGGCTTCAGCATTAGGTTTGATGGCCCATTGGATATGCGCATGAATCAGCAAAGTGTTTTAACAGCAGCAAAAATTGTAAATACATATACTGAAGTTGATTTACAAAATGTATTTAGTAAATATGGTGAAGTAATTAATTCTAAAACTTTGGCTCAAGCTATTGTAGCTGCTCGAATTTCAAAAAAAATTGAAACAACACAACAGTTAATAAAAGCAATTGGCAGCGCTATAAGAGGAAAGGAAAATCAATATTTAGCGCAGGTTTTTCAAGCTTTAAGAATTGAAACAAATGATGAATTAGGTGCATTGAAAGAATTTTTAGAACAAGCCTTGGCTTCTTTAAAACCTGATGGAAGATTAGTAGTGATGAGTTATCATTCATTGGAAGATAGATTGGTAAAGGATTTTATGAAGTTTGGAAGTTTTAAAGGCGAACAACAAAAAGATGATTTTGGAAATATTTATCGCCCTTTTAAATTGATTACTAAAAAGCCGATGGAAGCAGGCGATGAAGAATTGAAAATAAATCCGAGAAGCAGAAGTGCGAAATTGAGAATAGCAGAAAAACAATGAGCTAATGTGATAATCTGCTAATGTGTTAATTGAATTGCTCAATGAGTCAATAACGCAACTGCTCAAAGGTTGAGGAAGTTTGGAGAACTTTTAAAGTTTGCTAAACTTGAAAGACTTGAAAATTTGAAATAGAAACGAGAAAGTAGAAATGAAAAATGAAGCGGCAGGGATAGAAGCGGAAATCCTTTTGTGAGCCTCACCCCAGCCCTCTCTAAAAGATAGGGAGTTGGAAGGCGAACAAAAGATTGAAGCGAATAGCCCGTAAGCCGCCCTAATAAATATAAAACGAGAAATAAGTGGCAAAGCCTTTTGAAGATATTAAGGAAATTTTTTCATCTGCAAAAGTGATGGAGCAGTTGCCATTTATTTTGTGGATGTTTGGGATTGCGGTTGTTTATATTTATTCAAATCATTCAGCTGAAAATAGAATCAGAGAAATTGGAAAAGTAAAATCGGAATTGAAGGAATTGAGAAGTGAATATTTAGAGGCTAAAAATGATTTAGAAAAAAGAAGTATGCAAACGCAGGTGGCATCAATTGTTGACACATTTGGCTTGCATGAATTAACAACGCCGCCTAAAAAAATAAGCATTCATGCGCAGTAATAGTGAGTATAAAGAAAGACATATCATGGAGGGTTTATATCAGCTATTTAGGATTGGTGATTTGGGTAGTTGCATTAATCGGTAAAATTGCTGTAACGCAGCAAGTACAAGGTAAATACTGGAAATCGGTGGCTGACAGTTTAACTACTGATTTTAAAAATATTGAAGCAGAAAGAGGAAACATATATAGTGAAGATGGAAGATTGTTAGCAACCTCTTTACCGTTCTTTGAAATACGGATGGATACAAAAGCTGAATCGGTTAGTGATGAATTGTTTCGTACTAAAGTGGATTCGTTGGCATTGGGATTATCAAATTTATTTAATGATAAATCAGCTGAAGATTACCGCCGATTAATGGTTTCAGGAAGAAAAGATAAAGAAAGATATTTGTTGTTGAAACGAAAAGTTTCTTATACTGATTTATTGCAAGTTCGGAAATTTCCAATTTTTAATTTAGGAAGATATAAAGGTGGATTGATTGCTATTCAGCAGCCAAGAAGGGTAAATCCATTTGATTATGTTGCATTGCGTACTATTGGACTAAGCAGAGATGGCGCTCAGAAGGTTGGCTTAGAAGCTAAATATGATACGTTTCTTTCAGGTTCAAATGGTCGTCAGTTAATGCAGCGAATTGCTGGAAATACCTGGTTGCCAATTTCAGATGAAAAGGCAATTGAACCACAAAATTGAAAAGATATCATTACTACAATTGATGTTGGTTTACAGGATGTGGCTGAAAATGCTTTATTAAACACATTGGTGAAAAATGAAGCCAAACATGGTTGCGTTATTTTGATGGAAGTTAAAACCGGAAAAATAAAAGCCATGGCTAATTTGGGGCAAGATGAAGAAGGAGCTTATTCTGAAAATTTTAATTATGCAATTGCGGAAGCTATTGAACCTGGCTCTACTTTTAAAATGGCAAGTTGTGCAGCATTGTTAGAATCTGGATTAGCAGATACTTCTACAATGGTTGATTTAGAACATGGTCATAAATTATATGGCAAACAAAAAATGACAGACCATGAATTAGCAGTAAATTATGTTTCATTAAAAACTTGTTTTGCTATTTCATCAAATGTGGGAATCTCAAAATTAGTAACTACTTATTTCGGAAACAATCCTCAACGATATTTTGATTATTTAAAACAATTTGGATTAACTGAAAAAACAGGAATTGATTTAGATGGTGAAGCCCGACCTGATGTAAAAAGCACATCATCAAAATATTATAATAAAGTGGTTTCATTACCATGGATGAGTGTTGGATACGAAGAAAGAGTTACACCATTACAAACTTTGTGTTGGTACAATTCAATTGCGAATAATGGAAAAAGAATGAAACCATATTTAGTATCTCAGGTGAAAGAATATGGAAAAGTAATCAAGCAGTTTGAACCAAAAATAGTGATTGAAAACGTAGCTAAACCTGCTACTATAAGTAAATTAAAAGCTATTATGGAAGCTGTAGTTACAAAAGGAACGGCTAAAGGTGTTTTACTAAATCCGAATTATACAATTGGCGGAAAGACGGGGACAGCTCAGATTTTCCAATTAGGTTCAGGCGGTTTTAATAATAAAGGTGGCGGAGGAAACAAGAAATTCTTAGCATCATTTGTTGGCTACTTTCCTGCTGAAAATCCTTTATATAGTTGTATTGTAGTAATCTACAATCCTACAAAAGATAAAAGTGTTTATTATGGTTCTCAGGTGGCATGCCCTGTATTTAAAGAGTTAGCTGATAAAGTTTATGCTACATCAACATTTATGCATGCACCAATTCAAAAAAATGATTCAACACTGAAACCAAATGATAAACCTGATTTTATTGCTGGTTCATCAAAAGAAGTTGAAAATATTTTGAAA
>JBJTMY010000092.1:0-2788 GCA_046073825.1 Bacteroidota bacterium | reverse complement strand
CCATTCGCATTATCTCCCAATCCATTCCACCAATAATTTAAATCGGTATTGCTTGCAATTAATGAAACTGAATCGCCTTCACATACTACTGTATCTCCAATAATTGAAAATTGTTTTGGTGCAATGGTGTATAGTGTTTTTGTTCCACTGATGCTACACCCTCCCGGATACGTAATAGTTACTGTATAATTTTGAATTGGATTTGTTGGGTTTAATCCTCCCGAATAACTTCCTGTAGATCCATTACTCCACAAATAAGATAATCCATTATTCAATGTTTGAAATCCTACGGAAGAGGTATTACCAGAACAAATAGAATCTACTCCTGTTATCGGTGCAATCGTATCAGAAAGAATATTTACAGTATATGAAACAGATTGTATACAACTATCCAAAATCATTTGAACAGTATAGGTAGTGGTGGTGGTAGGGGAAACGGTAATGCTTCTGGTGGTAGCACCATTGCTCCATATATATCCTGTAGGTTGAGGATTAGCATAACTATTCGCTGTTAATGTAGTGGAGCCACCTAAACAAATTGTACTATTACCACTTATTGAAGGAGCATTACATCCACAGATAGAAGAATCAATGGTAACAGAGAAATGTCGTTCGTTACATCCATCATGATTTGAAATGGTAAGTGTATATGTGCCAGGTAGCGCAGGTACATTTATATAAGAACTTGTTTCTCCTGTCGACCATAAATAATATAATCCATCAGCGTATTTTGCAACGAGGGCAATAAATGGATTACAATTAGGAATATAATAAACACAAATTTGTCCCCCATTAACTCCAGCATTAACTGACACCACCGCTGTATCTGATGCAATACATCCATTAGTAGGATTCATTACCATTGCCGAATAAATACTTGTTGTAGGTGGGTGTACCAGGATTGATTGAGTTGTGTCCCCAGTGCTCCAATAATTTGTATATCCAGTTACAGATACATTTAAAGCCGTTGTATCCCCACGACAAATATTCTGATCGCCTGAAATATTCATTTGTAACGGATTCAATACAGCTATCATGATGCTATCGGTATTGGTTAAACATCCGTTCGAATCTCTGGCAAATACACTATACGTTTGACTTGTTAAAGGTGAAACATGAATAGGGTTGGTTAGTGATCCATTGCTCCAATGATAATTGATTCCGTTGTTGCCAATAAGTGTTGCTCCTGCGCCACGACAAATAACACTATCGCCAGTAATGTTAATAATAGTTGTAGGACGAACAGTTATCGTTGCAGATTTTGTATTCGTACATCCATTGCTGTTAGTAATCGTAGCTGTGTAAGTAGTAGTGTTTGTTGGATGTACCCAAATAGTATCATTCGTGGCTCCATTCGACCATTGGAAAGTAGTTCCTGTTCCGGGATTTAAAATGATTCGTGCCGAATCTTCTTTACAAATGGATATAGAATTTGTAATGCCATTATAAGGCATTGGTTTTATATAAACAACTTTGGTTAACGTTTTATAGGCACCATGAGGTGTGATCACATAAACATAAATGGTGTAATTTCCACTCGAGGTAATTGTTCTTGTTACAAATTGTGTGGTCTCTTGTCCTGGGCTCCATCGATAGGTTCCTCCTCCTGTTGCTGTTAATGTAAAAGGAGTGTTTGCACAAACTGAATCTGGCCCACTGATAGTTGGTAATGAATCTACATAAACAATGGTTGTATCTGTAATTGTACAACCTCCAGGAAAGGTAACTGTTAAAATATAATTGGTAGTCTGGCTAGGCGTAACCGTTATACTGCTGCTTGTTTCACCCGTACTCCACAAATAACTCGAAGCCGTCACATTACTATAAATAGTTCTTGATTGTCCTTGTATGATAGTATAGTAATTACTTAAAATAGGATAACTCGGAGTGTCTACATTTAATGTTATGGTTGCTACCTTATGACAACCAGAAGAAGATGTTGTGCTGAGTGTGTAGATTGTGGTAATTGATGGTGATACAACTATCGAATTATTCGTACTTCCTGTGCTCCACAAATAATTAGTGATTGTGGAAGTGGTATCACTAATTGTAGTTGATTGTCCTTGACAAATGGTCGAAATATTATTTGTAGGATATAAATAAGGAATAGCACTATTATCATAAATAATCTGCACCCACTTAGTAGTAGCACACCCAAACAAGGATGTTCCAGTAACGTATGCACTACTATAGTTAACGAATTTTGTAAAGGCAGATGTGTCCCCATTTGACCATACATAATTCCATGCTCCATTAGCAGTTAAATAGGCGGTATCTCCATTGCAAAGCGTGGTATCTCCGGTGATTGTAATGGTTGGGTATTGCTGAACATTAACAGTTTTCGAAACTTTTGCAGTGCATCCATAATAATCTGTTACAGTAACTGTATATACGGTAGTGCTTGTTGGAGTGATAAAAATTCCACCAGAGGTAGAACCATTGCTCCATAAAAATTGATTTCCTCCTGAAGCGCTTAATGATGTACTTTGTCCTGCACATAAATTTGTGTTACCATTTATGGTTGCAGTTGGTACATGTACATTAATGGTAACATTTGCTATACTTCCACATTGTCCGCTTGACCAATTAACTACTGAATAAGTAGAGGTAGTATATGGACTAACGTTGATGGATGTCCCCATTTGACCATCGCTCCAATAGTAGTTGGCATTCGGTTCTGGATTGTCAAATGGGGACATCCATCAACGTTAGTCCATATACTACCTCTACTTATTCAGTAGTTAATTGGTCAAGCGGACAATGTGGAAGTATAGCAGATGTAACTGTA
>JBJTMY010000091.1:0-2740 GCA_046073825.1 Bacteroidota bacterium | reverse complement strand
TTAAACGTTGCCGTTTCATAACATGCTATTGTAGGTTGTGCAGGTTGTGTTCCTGTTACATCCCATTGACATGAAGTAGTATTGAAGCTTGCTGATTGGTAACATGTTAATGTTGGTTGTGCAGGTTGAGTACCTGTTACGTCCCATGAACATGAAGTATTGTTAAACGTTGCCGTTTCATAACATGCTATTGTAGGTTGTGCAGGTTGTGTTCCTGTTACATCCCATTGACATGAAGTAGTATTGAAGCTTGCTGATTGGTAACATGTTAATGTTGGTTGTGCAGGTTGAGTACCTGTTACATCCCATGAACATGAAGTCGTATTGAAGCTTGCTGATTGATAACATGCTAATCCTGTTGGTTGTGCAGGTTGAGAACCTGTTACATCCCAAGAACACGTTGTACTATTAAATGTTGCTGTTTCCCAACAAGCTAACCCCGTTGGAGCGGAAGGGTTGTTAACGGTAACATTTACGGAAGCAAAAGAAGTACATCCGTTAGCATCTGTAATTGTTACACTGTAAACACCAGCAGCAGTAGCTGTTAATGTAGCACCTGTTGAATTATCAGACCATAAATAAGAAACTCCTGATGAAGCTGTTAAAGTAGTGCTTCCACCAACGCAGAAAGAAGTTGCGCCAGAAATAGAAGCTGTAGAATTATTAACTGTAATGCTAATGCTATTTGATGAAGCTGGCGAACCAGTAACACAAGTAGCAGAAGAAGTCATCTGAGCTGTAACCACATCTCCATTTTGCGGAGTGTAAGTATAAGTATCAGATGCGCCAGATTGAACCTGGACAGCATTTACGTAAAATACGTAAGATGGAGTACCGCCGTTAGTTGGTGTTGCAGTGATGGTAACCGAAGTTCCAGCACATACATTTGTTGATGAAGCAGCTAAGATTACACTTGCTGGAAGAGCCGGCATTACCGTTACTCCTACTTCATTGGTTAATACTGAATCGCCAGTTGCGATACACTTAACCGCCATTACATAGTAAGTAGAGAAAGCCATCGAACCTGTATTGTAAACAGTGTCGTTAGCTAAAGCTACTGCCGTGTAAGGACCACCAGCCGTTGAGGACTGATACCATTGGTATTGAATTCCCGCATCTGTTGAAGCCCCAAGTACGGTTAAAGCAACCGTAGAGTTAGGACATACAGACGTCAACGAAGCAGAAGCAACTCCTGCTGCCGAAGGAACCCCAGTACAGCTTTGTGAAAAAGCTGAACCAGCAAACAAGCATATTAGCATGGTGCTAAATGCGAACAACCATCTAACGAGCATGGAGCTCATAGACGGCTGTTTTCCTTGATTGTAGTTGTTAGTCATAATTATGTTAGTTTGTTTTTTATTATTTTTCTTAAGCTTGATATTTCTCCTCCGAAGCATAGTTGAACAAAGGAGCATATAAAGAAGCCAAACGTGACACGTTGTTCACTTCGGCAATAGAATAAATAAAGAATCCATCTTGATCGGCACCATTCACATTCCCAAATACTCCATCATTCCCCACTGGCGCTGAATCGGAACTGATTGTTCCAAAAGCAGACGTTTCAGCTAAATAATTCCCGCTCTTAAGATGGCGAGAACCACTAACAATAAATAATTTATCACCTGAATTATTCGATTCAGATGACCCTAACTGCCCGGTAGACACGGTTGAAAAAGCCGGGCTGAATACAATGTTGGTGTTGCTCTCCATAAGAGAACCCGAAGCATTGTTTCCCGCAAGCGCCGAAGCAACGTAGCAAACAAACAATGACACCAACATCAGAACACGACCAACCTCACTAGAGGCGCCTTTCTGATTCTCTTGGTTCATACTTTTAATCATTTTTTTTAGTTTGGTTTTTATATATTTAATTTTTGTTGTTATATTTTAATTGTCTTTTTTACGAGACAATTGACATTTTTTTAATTCTTGTTTTTCAATAGTTAAACTATTAATTAAATTTTTTCAACTTTTGAATTCAACTAGCTCTGTTAAAATTTTGCGAATACTTTTTCAGAGAATTAACAAGAAAAGGCACTTACTTTCACCTGCTAATGTATTTGCAATTTAGGGTTAATAATATTATGACGCAAGATTTTGAGATTTTTTTCACCCATCAAATGGCGTTATTAACCAAATTACTATTGATTTTCAGTTAAATAATTAATGAACAGTTCAAAAGAGAGGGCTTAATACGCCTAAAAAGATGTTAGGTTTCTCAAAAAATATAGGGGTTTTCACTCATTTTTCTAATGAAATATCCGATATCCCTAAAAACGAATAAATCCTGTTTTTTTAGCTCCTTTTTGCATCAATCGATGCGATTTTTATTGGAAAATTTGAATTGATTGTTATCGAAATTGGGGAAGGGAATAAAAATAATTCGTCATGGGGCCCCGATAGTTCTCGGCACTTCAATTGGGAATCAAAAATTGTAAAGCCTCCAGCAACTTTCCATGGAGCCCAAAAAACAGTGAACCCAAATGGCATTCATAAAGGCATTCAATTGAAAAAGATAAACGACATTAAGCATTTAATCTTGGGAAAATAATTAGCGCCCATCGTATTTTTACCCCCGGGGGGCTTATTGGGTGTTCCGTTTACAAACGTTTATTTGATTGAATTTAGAACTTGTTAACTACTTTTAAAACAATTAGTTACCGTTTACAATTTTGTTTTTGAAACTTTATAAAGAAAAAAACACCTTTTTCACCTCCCTCCTTTTTCGTTTGTTAAACAT
>JBJTMY010000090.1:0-6373 GCA_046073825.1 Bacteroidota bacterium | reverse complement strand
TCAAAGTTTTTTGACAAATCGGCTTTGGCGCATATTCATGGTGAATACAAATTTGATTTGAAATGGGTCCAGCTTACTACCGGTGCGAATTACCGAAGATATCTACCTAATTCACATGGAACCATTTTCTCTGACACGTCTGGCAGAAAAATCACAAACTCTGAATTTGGAATCTATGCAGGACTTGATAAAAAATTAAAAGACGACAAAGTCAAATTAAATCTAACAACACGCTTAGATAAAAATCAAAATTTTGGTTATTTATTCTCGCCTGCACTTTCTGCTATTTATTCTCCGAACAAAGACAACACAATCCGACTTTCCTTTAGCTCTGCAATACGTAATCCGACTTTAGGAGATCAGTACTTATTTTACAAAGTGGGGAGAGCCACATTAATTGGGAATATAGATGGTTTTGATTCCTTGGTAACAGTTCCGTCACTACTAACGGCACTGTCTTACCAAAGTACAGATTCATTATCTTATTTTAATGTTAATCCAGTAAAACCCGAGCAAGTACAAACCATAGAAATTGGATATCGTAACGGATTATTTGGATGTTTATATTCCGATTTGAATGCCTATTTCAGTCGTTACCAGAATTTCATAGGATACAAAATAGGAGCAAAAACTGACATTATCACTACGCCATTTGGATCAAAAGAGATTTTCTTAAAAGATATTTATCGCGTTGCTACTAACTCAGAAGACATTATTAATACTTACGGATTCAGTTATGGATTATATTATTACTTCAAAGAATTTTACAGCATCAGCGCTAACTATTCATTAAACATATTAGATAGAAGTCCGATTAATATTTCAACCAATTCCAATTTCCCTTTTATTACTGTGAAGAAAGGAGCCAATTCTGATGATCCGTTGATACCTGCTTATAATACACCCAAAAACAAATTCAACATTGGCATTGGAGGAAGTAATATCAAAAACAAGTTAGGTAAAGATTGGGGATTTGCAATTAACTACAAATGGGTGCAAGGATTTCTTTTTGAAGGTTCGCCACAGTTTACCGGAGATATTGACAGTTATGGATTGTTGGATGTTCAGGTGAACAAGAAAATTGAAACGACGAAAACCACTTTCAAAATTGGTGCTACCAATATTTTGAACAATAAACACTATGAAGTATTTGGTGGGCCACTCGTTGGTAGGATGTTATACTTACAACTATCTGTTGATTTAACTAAATAGGATCAACATCAATTTGAATGATTAGTTGTTGCACTTTTGAATTCGTTTTAAACGAATGAATCACATCGCCCATCATCTTTTTTACTTCGGTAGCATTGAGTGATTTTTCTACTTTCAGTAAAATAGTTCGAATAAAATAATTGCGAATTCGATTTATGGAAGGCTGGTTGGGCCCAAGTACACGTTTACCAAACTTTCGTTTTAACAACATTGTTAATTCATTTGCACCAGCATCAACTTGCGTATAGTCCTGATGTTTTAATCGTATTTCAATCAACCGAGAATATGGAGGATAACCAAAATTATAGCGTTCCATCAGTTCTCGTTTATAAAACGATTGATAGTCATGATTAATCACATCTTGTAAAACAGCATGATCTGGACTATACGTTTGAACAATCACTTTTCCTTTTTGATTTTTTCTCCCAGCGCGACCACTTACCTGAGAAAGCAATTGAAAGCCTCTTTCATTCGAACGAAAATCAGGATAATGCAACATAGAATCTGCATTTAAAATTCCAACCACTTGCACTCGATCAAAATCAAGTCCTTTGGTAACCATTTGCGTTCCTACAAGGATATCGATATTGCCTGCTTCAAAATCGCCAAGGATTGCTTGATAACCATTTTTAGTTCGTGTAGTATCATGATCTAATCGCGCCACTTTTACTTCTGGTAAAATTAATTTCAAATCTTCTTCAATACGTTCCGTACCAAAACCACGCATTTGCAAATCATAACTATGACAACGATTACACTCCACTGGTTTTATCATGGTGTGACCACAATAATGACATTTTAATTCATTACGATTTTTATGATAGGTAAACGAGACATCACAATTCGAACACACAGGCACCCATGAGCAAGCACCACATTCTAAAAAAGGAGCGAATCCACGGCGATTTTGGAATAAAATCACTTGATGATTACTTGCTAACGTTGTTTCAATTTCCTGAATCAATTTAGCAGAGAAATTTCCTTTCATTGCTTTGCGTTGACGTTCTTCTTGCACATTCACCAGTAGCACATCCGGCATTTCAATTCCAGCATAGCGTTTCTTCAAATTCACCAGCGCAAACTTTCCTGTTATTGCATTAAAATAAGTTTCTATTCCTGGAGTAGCAGAACCCAATAACACATCAGCGCCTTGAAGGGAGGCCATCACAATAGCTACATCCCGACCATTATATCGAGGAGAAGGATCGGTTTGTTTATAACTAGGATCATGTTCTTCATCCACAATCACCAAACCTAATTTTTCAAATGGCAAGAAAACAGAAGAACGCGCACCAATTACCACTTTCGCCGATTGATGATTTAAATTATCATCAAGAATCTTATTCCACACCTCTACCCGTTCATGTTCATTAAATCGACTATGGTAAATGAGCACCTGTTGACCAAAGTGCTTTTGTAATCGATGAATAATTTGAGAGGTCAAAGCAATTTCAGGAAGCAAATAAAGAACTTGCTTATTATTTTTTAATTGCTCTTCGATGAGATGAATATAAATTTCTGTCTTCCCAGAAGAAGTCACCCCGTGTAATAAAGTCACCTTATTCTGATCAAAAGCATGACGAACTTCATTCAATGCAATTTGCTGAATATCATTCAATGATTTTGGCGGTTCTACATGACCGTTATAATTACCAATTCGATCCGCTTTTATTGTATGTACAACGAGGATATTTTTTTTAACCAGCGTTGTTATAATAGCCGTTGTAGAAGAAGACTCCTTCAACAATATCGATTTTAAAACAACCTCCTCCCCTTGCTCTCTCTTCAACTTCATCAAAGCGAGTAAAACATCTAATTGCTTAGGTGCTTTTTTTTCGATGGACCTTAGCATATTTTGGAATGAATCATCTTCCAAATGAATATCCGGATGGAAGTCAACAGTGTCAATTAATTTCGGTTTATACCGTTCTTCAATCTCTTCTAAAACCTGCACAACTTTCTTTTTCACCAATGCGCGAATTATTGGCATCACTTGACGAACAGAAAGAATTTTCCCGATTTCGTTCAGCGTTAACTCCTGTTGAATTTGCAATGCTTCCCAAACCATAAACTCTTTATCCGTTAGGATAGAAGTATCATTATTAAATTCATCATTAATGACGATAACGGATTCACTCTGCAAGCGAAGTGCAACTGGCAAGGCTGCAGCCATGATTTCGCCGGGATAAGCAAGATAATAATTGCTCATCCACTGCCATAATTTAAACTGCGATACAGTGACTACTGGCGCTTCATCAATTACATCTAAAACATCTTTCGTAATATAACCTTCCGGTTGTTGATTATGCAGCTTAGAAACAATTGCAGCATACACACGTTGTTTTCCAAATTGTACAACCACACGATGCCCCACTGCAATTAACGATTGCAAAGCAGGAGGCACCTGATAAGTAAACGTATCAGGCAAGGGCAAAGGAAGAATTACATCCGCAAATAATATATTCTCTGTCATGATTTATCCAGCCACCCCTTTCGCCAAAAAAATAAAAATTGTAACACCACTAACAAACCCATTACGCCCCAAACAATCGGATAACCATAGTGCCAATGCAGTTCCGGTAAATTATCGAAATTCATTCCGTAAACACCCACAATAAAGGTCAATGGAATAAACACAGTTGAAATTATTGCAAGCACTTTCATAATTTGATTCATGCGATTACTTACGTTGGATAAATAAATATCCATTAAAGAAGCGGTAATCTCTTTGTAAGAATCAACAATATCCAACACTTGAATAGCATGATCGTAAGTATCCTTTAAATACACTTTCATGTGTTCTGCATAAAAATCTGTTTCAGTACGCAACAGATCATTTATTTTATCACGCTCAGCAAAAACAGCTCGACGGATAGCAATCAATTCGCGTTTAAACTTTTGAATTTGTTGCAAAAGTGCGCGAGTAGGTTGTTCAAATAATTTATCTTCTAAAACATCCAACGCTTCACTCACCGATTCAAGTAATGGGAAATAATTATCGATGGCTGTATCCATTAATGCATAAGCAAGGTAATCTACATTAGAAGAACGAATCATCCCTTTACCGCTGCGCAAACGTGCACGTACAGAATCAAAATGTTCTGCATAGGAATCTTGTATAGAGATAATCAAGTTGGGAAAAAGAAAAACAGAAACTTGCTCATTTTTTAAATCGTTGTTGGAAGTACGATAAAACAATCTTGACACTACGAATAAATGATTGGCATGTTCTTCCATTTTTGGACGCTGAAAACCATTCACCACATCCTCCATTTCCATTCGATGAACAGCGAAGTGCTCACAAATATCTTCAAGCAATTGTTTATCGCCAATCCCTTTTATCGACAACCAATGCTTAAATTGACCTTGGTCTTTCATTTTTATGATTGCTTCCTGCAACGAATCGCAAGGCATTTCCATAAATGCATCCGAATGATACGAAACTAAATTTAATTTAGGAATTGGAGAATCGGTACTTGGAAGAATAAGTCCTGGAGATGACCCTGGAGGACTTACGCTTTTGCGAACAAGCTTAATGCGGTCTGACAAATAATTCGCTTTTCGTTTCATTTTCATTCAAAAATAAAAATTAAGTGGTAAATAAATCAGGATTGTTTAAAAATGACTTGTTAAACAGGAATAAAAAAATCAATTTTGCTTCAAGAATGAAATCAATGGAACAAAAGGAAGAAAATGCGTGGTACTCGACTTGGTTTGATTCTCCATTTTATCATATTTTATATCAGCACAGAAATCAAGAAGAAGCTGAAAATGCGGTGAGTAATTTAATTAAGCACTTATCTGTTCCTGCGGGCTCTGAGGTAATGGACTTATGTTGTGGCAAAGGACGTCATTCAGTTTTTTTAGAAAAAGCTGGCAATATTGTCACAGGGCTTGATCTTTCCTCTTCAAATATTGCTGCATGCAAAGCGTTTGAAAATGAGCATTTGACTTTTGAAGAGCATGATATGCGTCAACCTTATTCTCGCAAATCATTTGACTATATTTTTAATCTCTTTACCAGCTTTGGCTATTTTGATGATGCAGGGAACGAACAATCGCTACATGCTATTCGACACGCCTTAAAGCCAAAAGGGAAATTACTGATTGATTTTTTAAATGTAAATCCGGTGATAAAACAATTACCCCTTCAAGAAACGAAGGTTTTAAATGGAATTTCATTTCACATTTACAAATCTTATGAAAATCAAAAAATCATCAAGAAGATTGCCTTTCAACATGAAGGAAATGATTACCAATTTCAAGAAGAAGTAAATGCATTACAGCTTTCTGATTTTGAACGATACTTTGAAAGGACGGGATTAAAACTGAGCGCCGTATATGGCGATTATAATGGTCAGTCATTTAACGATGGTGACTCTAAACGATTAATTTTACTTGCCGAAATAAAATAATGATGTTAGCACAGAGTAGCCTGATTCTTTTTTTAAGTGTATTAACCGGTGGTGGATTGTTTTTTTTATTGAAAGAAACACCCAAGCATTTTTTAAAACTGACGCTTAGTTTTTCAGGAGCATTTTTATTCTCGATTACCGTTTTGCATTTAATGCCGGAAGTATATCAGCAAGCTGATTTTAAAATAGGCATTTGGATCATGATCGGATTTTTTCTGCAAGTAGTTCTGGAGTTTTTTTCTGAAGGAATTGAACATGGTCACGTGCATGTTCACGACCATCATCATCATTTTCCATTAGCGATGATGCTTAGTTTATGCTTACATAGTTTTTTAGAAGCGATGCCCTTATCGTCAGGAAACAATGGCAACAATAATTTACTGATAGGAATTGCGATGCATCATATTCCGGTCGCATTTGCATTTGTAAGCATGCTGGTGCAATCAGGAGTTAAACGTAAAAACGCATTTTTATTTTTAGCCTTATTTGGGTTAATGGGGCCGTTAGGTGCCTCCACCTCCTTCTTCTTAGGAGCAGGAATGGTTCCCGTATTAACTGCGATAGCTCCTAAAATAATGGCCATAGTAATTGGAATATTTTTACATATCTCCACCACCATTTTGTTTGAGTCGAGTGCAAATCACCGATTCAACTTAATGAAAATGATTGTTATTATTATTGGCGGACTAGCAGGAATACTACTGAGCTAATTTCTTTTTAACGAGCACGTTTCCTCGAACCGAAGA
>JBJTMY010000089.1:0-6657 GCA_046073825.1 Bacteroidota bacterium | reverse complement strand
CCCTTTAAAATTCAGTAATTTTTAAAATAATTATTGAACAACGATACGTGTAATCTGACGCTCGTTACCCATTGTAATTAATACCTGATAAATTCCTGGTGTTAATGCTTCCAACGATAAATCTACTGATTGTAATCCGTTGTTTAATTGAATAACATCAGACGACATTAACATACCATTCATTGAAATCACTTGCATAGTAGTATCACCAGCTTTTTCAGAAGATAAAATCAAACGTGTTGAACCATGTGCAGGATTTGGAGCAGCATCAAATGTTTTGATAGATGAATTTTCAATTTGTCCAATACCTGTAGTAGTTCCTTTGTAGAAATAGAAGTTTCCATTTGCACCACCACCGAATCCAGTGAAGATCATTTTCCAAACTGAACCTTGACGATCTTGTACAAAATACACAGTAGAATCAACGATGTCATAGGTATTTGTAGTCATGTTAAACGATTTCCAATCATAGCCAATATTATTAATTGCGCTATTGAATGTATAAGATGAAGCAGACACATTATTCACATCAACCGGATATGCTTTCACAGCAAAAACAGAATCGTTAGTTAACACACCTGAAACTTTGTAAACAATAGGCGTTGTAGTTAGGTATTGTGCGAAAGATAAATCCCAAGCATTGTAAGCTGGTTCACGATCAATCGTTAAATTATTCGCGATGGAGAAATAAACGAAGTTCTTTCCAGCATAAGTAGTTTTATTGATTGAACCTAATGTTTCATTGCTACCATCTAAGTCGGCCCATTTGAAATCATAAACACTATTTGCAAGTGAAACGATGCATAATTTTTTATACGTACCGCTGGATAGTTTAATATAATACACAGAGTCGCCAGTAATAGCATGCGTCATAAAATCATAATTTCCCCAACCTAAGTCGAACATATCAGCAGGATTATTTGTCACATTGAATGCACCGAAATCCCATGACGTATCTGAATTAAACAATTCATTCGATGGAGTACTTAAAACTCCGGTAGTGTCTGCCGTTGTCATAGATGACCAATCAGCAGTTGACTTATTCGCTTTGTACAAACGAACATTGTTTTTTGAGTTAATTAAAATAGAGGCGGCATAACCACGTAACTGGAATGCTAAATCCCAATCTAAATTAGAAACAGAACTAACCGTACCGTTTGCAAAACTGTAAAAAGTCTGATTCGTGTAACCAGGATTAACGGTTACCGTATCCGTTGTTTGAGCGTTTGCAGTGAAAGCAAAAGTTCCTGCAAAAATCGCTAATGATAGTTTTTGTAAAATTGATTTCATGATATTTATTTGGTTTTATTTTATTTGACTTGATTATATTCTTTGTGTTTGAAAAGTGACGAACCCTTTATTTCCCGAGGTGTCGTAGAAATCGACCATTTTAACCGTGTAATAAAATCCGTTATTAGCTTTAACTACGAAATACAAATCGGGATAAATATGATAATGGGCATCACTAAAATTGTAATACTTCCAATTGTATCCAATGGTGTTAGCATTATTTGAAAAAGTATAATTCTGCACCTGTGAATAATTGAATTGCTCGATAGGCAAGTAAGAAACATTAGTTGGCATTGAATCCTTCTGAAAGCGCATCACCTCTGTATTATTCCAACTATTTTGTATGACCCCAGAAACAAAATAATATCGAAAAGGAGATGTAACATCATATTCAAAAAACACATGGGTATATTTTGTAAAAACAAAATCCCATTGATCTTTTGGAGGGGCTTGTTGTATTAGTTGGTTTGGGGTATCGAAAGAAAAATACATCAACGAATAATTTTCATCTTTCACTACCTCCACAGTATCCATTCCTGAGTTATCATAATTACTAAAGCAAATGGTATATTTTAAACTATCTACTGAAAGCACTTTCAACTTTCTCCAACGAGCAGCTCCAGTATGTTCTAACTTACCACGATCGATGGCAAACACTTTACTTCCTTGTGAAGAAAAATTGGCATCTTGCCAATACTTTGTTAATGCCAAGGTATCATCCAACAACTGCTCACAATCTAACGCCCATGCATGTCCGACCGTATCAGCATTGGCCATATTGTACGATTGAGTATTGCAAGCAAACATAAATTTGGCGCTATTCAAATAAATATGAAATCCTGTTTTGGAGGCTTCAAATGCTAAATCGTATGCCTTATACGGACGAACAATGGTGGCGCCTGTTTCTAAATTATAATAAACCTGGTTATCGTAATTCACTCCCATATTAGCAGTGCCTTGCTTAACCGGACCAGGTGCTGGAAGCGTAATTGCATTGTCTTCTTTCATACAAGATGAAAAAAGAACAACCATCAAAAAGAATATACCTAGCCTTTTCATTAAAATTTGTAATTAAGTTTTAAGAATCCTGAGCGACCTGTTCCCACCATCATTGTTCCATCACCGCTAGTATGCGCTCCGCCCGAAACTGCAGCATTAACATTTTGAATGTCGAATATGTTTTTCACCCCTGCAGAAATGTTCAGCTTCTTTTTGTAAAAAAATTTTGACAATGTTGCATCCATCAAACTATACGCAGCATTTTGCTGAAGGGAAACTGTATTTTCTCCTGATAAAACATAGATTGGTTTTACTCCAGTGTATTTATAAAAAACAGAGAAAGATGTTTCCCATTTCTCAACGGTATATGATGCCGAAGAAGTTGATTCTAGATACCATGCATAGTCGGGTTGTTTGATATTACCGTTAAATGTTGAAGTGGTACCTGTGTAAGAACATCCAGATTTAAATTCCAGCTGATGGATGAAGTAACGAAGCTGTAATTCTCCACCAGTTGCTGTAAATTCATCTAAGTTAATATAGGAATACAAACCAGTAACAACATCAGCTTGCGCCAATGCAATCTGATTCATAATATGATTATAATAGAATGCTGGTTCTATTTCTAAAACTGATTTAGACTTTGCCAATTTTGTATTAAACGAAATGTTATAATTGTCGGAATTTTCTGCTTTTAAATTCGGGTTGCCGCGAACGTTATGAGACGCATCGACAAAGAACAAGTATTGCTCTTTGATGGAAGGAGCACGAAACCCTTTACTCCAACTCAAGCGCAAAGTATATTTATCCGAAAATTTGTACAAAGCATTTAAGGAAGGTACAAGTGGCGCGTTGTATTGTGAATTATAAATACCTCGCAACGACGGACGAATGGTTAACTTATCTATTGGATTATAATCGACACAAGCAAAGAGCGCAGCGTCGGTAATTTGATGAGTGGCATTATCAATTTTCTTTCCTTGTGCCACCTCCTGATTAATTTCTAATCCGCTTAACAAATTAAACTTCTTGCCTAATACATGATTGTAAACAGTACGAGCAAAATACGATTGAAAAATGGTGGTGTCATCATCGTTAGGATCAGCAGTAAGAACGGATACTAAATCGACTAAATCTTTGCGATAGGAATTTTTTATGTAACGGTAATGATTATACGCAGCGGTAAATTGCCATGACGATTTTTCGTTTAACTTTTTATCTGTTGTAAACATTAACTGATTACGCATTGTTTTGTAATTCTGATCGAATGCGTAGGCCTGATATGGAGTCTCTGTTATATTTCCCTTATTGAAAACGGTCTCATCGCTAAAATTGTATTGCAACGACATCTTATAACCGTTCACCGTTTTATTGTATTTTGCATTAGCGAAGTATTGTTCTTTCGGATGCCATAATTGACTTCTTAAAGAAGCTGTTGGGCTCCATCCATCAAAAAAATTACGACCTGCATTAAAAAACAAATTCGAATTTTTAAATCCTTTGCCGATACTAAAATCTGTATTATAATTACCTACCGTTTCATAATAAGCATTGACATTGCCATTCCACTTTTCTTCCTTATTCGATTTGGTAATCAGGTTCACAACGCCCCCTAAAGCATCACTTCCATAAATAACGGACATAGGTCCTTTCACCATTTCAATATGATCGATGTTGGCTACGTTTAATTGGCTGATATCAATATTTCCATTTTGGCGACCAATAACAGGAACTCCGTCAATTAAGAACTTCACATGTTGCCCGCCTACCCCTTGCAACGAAAGACTACTCCCTAGAACGCCATCATTCGACAACTGTACATTTAACTGCTGCGTCATGATATCACGCACATTATTGGCAGCACGTTGTTGAATCTCCTTGCTTCCAATCACATCAATATTGTAAATAGAATTCGATTTGAAACCTGGAGTATAATTGCCAGTTACTGTCACCTCATCAAAACTCATGGGCAGTGCTGTTAACGAAATAGTTTTTGAAAACGCATACGAATGAATTGTATCCATCAACGAAGTAAAACCCAAGGAAGAAACCTTGTAAAAAATGGGAAGACTGAACTTTGGAACCATTACCACCCCTTGGTTGTTGGTGAATCGCGCTTCGGTTTTATTGTCTGCTAATGAGCGAAATACTACAACAGCCCCTTCCATATTTTCATTTTGCGCAGACTTTACCTGTATCTGCTGAGCAGAAGCAATACAAGTGCATAGCATCCATACAATTTGAAGAAAGTAACTGCGTTTTATCATCGAGTTGCGAAAGTACCTTCTACGATTGTAACCTTTGCCCATTAAAAAACTGACAAATGTCAAATTTTTCTAATTCTGACAAAGCACTGACAAAGCCAACTAAGAATGAAATCAGAAGGACACAATGAGCCAACGTCTCCTTCATTAATAGACTAGAATAATTAACTTTTGATTGTTGAAATACAATGCATGAAGCAATACGGAGTTAGTGAAAAATCGAAGATATTTGAAAAAACAAAATTAATTATCCAAAGTTACTATGACAAAGTACCAAAGAGAACAAATCACCTTGGCCATCAGCGACCAACTTGAAATAATCACCGAACAATTCATCATGGCTAGCCAGAACAAAGGGACTATTCCATTAATTGAAATGGACCTTTTAAAAGAGAGTGTTCGTACTTTGTATCAGCAAATAAATGATTGGCAATCGACGAATGAAATTGCACCCTCTCTAAGCCCTGTGGTGGAAGAAAAGACAATCATTGTTACTAATTTGATTGAAGAACCAGCACTAGACACCAAGAAAAGCGAAGCCTTATTTAGCGAAGCAGCCGCTACTGTGGAAGTGCCGGAGCCTGTTATGGAAACGAAAGTAGAAGAAGTAAAAGAGGTAGAAGAAGTAGAAGAGGTTGTCGTTGAATTGCCGATGATAGAAGAACCTACTGCCATTGTTGCAGAAACAACTAACACGAGTGGAGAAGGATTTTTATCTCGTATTTTGAAGGGCAAAACAACAGAAACAAAACAAGAAACTGCGGTAAAAGCTGAAGAAAAAACAACTACTGCTCCTATTGCTCGCACGATGGAGCAAGCTGTTGTTAAACCAGCTTTACAAGTTTCCAGAACGGTTTATCCTGAACCAGACAACACAACGGGAAATCGTTTTAAAGGGCAAGAAACCATTTACGATCGCATTCGTCAGCAACAAAACCCAACAGTTGCCGATCGTTTATCTGGAGGATCTGTTTCGGATTTAAAAAAATCCATTGGAATTAACGAGCGATTTACACTAATCAATGAATTATTTGGAGGCAATCAGCAGTTATTCATGGAAAGCATTGATAAGATTAACAATGTAAATGCTTACGAAGAAGCAAGAATTATGCTTTACGAAGAATTAGCTGGAAAATTAAAGTGGAACACAGAGGGCAACACCTTTCATGTTTTAGATGAATTGGTAAAGCGTCGTTTTAATGGCTAATGAAAAAAACATTTAGTTTTTCCTTCATTTTTATTTTTTCGTATTTCGTTGCATGCACACAAGACTTACCCTATGCAAGAAATTGTGTTAACGAATTAACCTCGAAGAAATATAACGGCAGAGGATATGTGAAAGAAGGCAGCAATAAAGCTGCCTCTTTTTTATATGATGAGTTTTTAAAATACTCCACTTCTGAACCTTACTTTCAACACTTCTCTTTTCCTGTAAACACCTTTCCGGGAAAAATGAAAGTAGCCATCAGCAATACTTCATTAAAACCAGGTGTTGATTTTTTAATTGGTACTTCTTGTCCATCAATTCATGGTCGATTTCAGGTATTTCAAATAGATAGCAACAACTACCTTTCAAACCCTCCTGATTTAAGTAACTATTTTGTTTTGTTTGATAGCACAGGATGCAAAGGGAATTTAGATAAGGAATACATTAAAAGATTTCAAGCGTTACACAATACAGCCGGATATATTTTTATTGAAGAAAAAAAACTAACCTGGTCGGTAAGTACGGTACAGAAATACCCTACCGTATATGTTCTTCGAAAAGCACTTCCGACCCTTCACACTCAAATTAAAATAGAAGTAGAAGCTCAGCTTATTTCATTCACTGCTAAAAATATTATTGGAGAAATTGAAGGAGTGCAAGCAGACTCCTTTATTTTTATTACTGCGCATTATGATCATTTAGGAATGATGGGAAGTAAAACCATGTTTCCGGGGGGAAATGATAATGCCTCCGGCACAGCGATGCTTTTAAATTTGATGAAGTATTTTTCAATTCCTGCAAATAAACCTCCGTACACCATGGTGTTTGTATTATTCGCGGGAGAAGAAGCTGGATTACTAGGTTCGGAATATTACACCACGCATCCGAAGAAAGACC
>JBJTMY010000088.1:0-8753 GCA_046073825.1 Bacteroidota bacterium | reverse complement strand
AATTACTTACTAAAAAATCTTTACGTGAAATTATTACCAAGGTAATTAAATTCGTTGGTATTGCCCGAACTGCAAAGTTTTTGGATGATATTAAGGAACTTGGCTTTTCTCATGCCTTCAAAGGTGGACTTTCATTCAATTTGGCAGATTTGGATATTGAAGTTGGAAAATCTGATTTAGTAGGTAAAGCACATCTTGAAGTTGAAGAGATTATGAGCAATTATCAGAATGGTTTTATTACTGATAACGAGCGTTATAATCAAATCATTGATGTTTGGTCTCGTACCAACTCACGTATTACCGAAAATCTGATGAAAAACATTGCTGCAGATAAACAAGGGTTTAATGCAGTTTACATGATGCTCGATTCCGGTGCGCGTGGATCTAAAGATCAGATTCGTCAGTTATGCGGTATGGGAGGTTTGATGGCTAAGCCTCAAAAATCAGGTGCTACAGGCGGAGAAATTATTGAGAATCCCATCCTTTCTAATTTTAAAGAAGGTCTTTCCATCCTTGAGTACTTTATCTCTACCCATGGTGCTCGTAAAGGTCTTGCCGATACAGCCTTGAAAACAGCGGATGCGGGTTACTTAACTCGTCGTTTGGTGGATGTTGCTCAAGATGTAATTATCAATGAAACAGATTGCGGTACATTACGTGGATTAGCAATGACAGCATTGAAGAATGGAGAGGAAATCGTAGAAAGTTTATATGATCGTATATTAGGACGTGTTTCTGTTCATGATATTATTCACCCGCAAACTGCTGAGCTATTAGTAAATGCTGGAGATGAAATTAATGAAGATGTGGCTGCTTTAATCGAAGCTTCGCCTATTGAAACGGTTGAAATTCGTTCGGTATTAACGTGTGAATCAAAACAAGGTGTTTGTTCTAAATGCTACGGAAGAAATCTTGCTTCAGGACGTATGGTTCAGAAAGGAGAGGCTGTTGGAGTAATCGCTGCACAGTCAATCGGTGAGCCAGGTACTCAGTTAACTCTTCGTACGTTCCACGTCGGTGGGGTTGCGACGAAAGGTGCTACTGATAACCGTATTGAAGCGAAATTTAAAGGGGTGGTTGAATTTGAAGAGGTGAGAAGTATTAAGCATGGTAAGCAAGAAGGTGATCAGGAATTCGAAGTGGTGATTGGTCGTTCAGGTGAATTGAGAATTGTTGACGAAAACACGAAAGTAGTTTTGGCTTCATTTAACTTGCCTTACGGTTCTCACTTATTTGTGAAAGATGGTCAGGTAGTAGATAAAGGCGCTTTGATTTGCGAATGGGATCCATTCAACGCAGTAATCATTGCCGAGTTTGGTGGTAAGGTTGCCTTCGAACATATCGAAGAAGGCGTTACTTTCAAAGTGGAGTCGGATGAGCAAACTGGTTTCCAAGAAAAGATTATTATCGATAGCCGCGATAAAACGAAGATTCCTGTAATCAAAGTGGTAAGCGGTAAAGATATCCTGAAGGGGTATAACATCCCGGTAGGTGCACATATCACAGTAGAAGAAGGTGCTCGCATTGAGCCAGGTGAGATCTTAGTAAAAATCCCTCGTCAGTTAGGTCGTACGGGTGATATTACCGGAGGTCTTCCTCGTGTAACAGAATTATTCGAAGCACGTAATCCTTCTAATCCTGCAGTTGTATCTGAAATTGATGGTATTGTAAGTTATGGTGGAATTAAGCGTGGTAATCGTGAAATCATCGTTACTTCACGTGACGGAGAAGCGAAGAAATACCTTGTTCCATTGAGTAAGCATATCCTAGTACAGGATGGTGACTTTACGCGTGCTGGTACTCCATTATCAGACGGTGCTATTACACCAAATGATATTTTATCTATCAAAGGACCTACAGCTGTTCAAGAATATCTAGTAAATGAAGTTCAGGAAGTTTACCGTCTTCAAGGGGTAAAAATTAATGATAAGCATTTCGAGGTAATTGTACGTCAGATGATGCGTAAGGTAATTATTGCTGATGCTGGTGATACTCGTTTCTTAGAGAAAGAATCAGTGAATAAGATTGATTTCTTCGAAGAGAATGATCAAATCATCGACAAGAAAGTGGTTACTGATCCAGGTGATTCATCTACATTGAAAGCAGGTCAAATTATTACACTTCGTCGTTTACGTGATGAAAACTCTCAACTAAAACGCAAGGATATGCGCTTAGTAGATGCGCGTGATGCTATTCCTGCAACGTCTTCAACGTTGTTGCAAGGGATCACTCAGGCTTCCTTACATACGAAGAGCTGGATCTCTGCTGCATCCTTCCAGGAAACTACTAAAGTATTAAACGAAGCTGCTATTCGTGGTAGCATCGATTACTTGAAAGGATTGAAGGAAAATGTAATCGTTGGTCACTTAATTCCTGCAGGTACAGGTTTACGCGACTACGATAAGATGATCGTTGGTTCTCAAGAAGAGTACGATTTATTAATGGCGTCAAAGCAAGAAGCACAAGAAGCTTAATTGCTGATACAATAACGTTTGAAAGTCCTGGCTTTGGCCGGGACTTTCTTTTTATAGCCCAATATAGTTTTGTATATTCGTGAAGAAAAATTTATCAAATGGAAAATTCAAACGAAAATCAATTAAATATCGAGTTGTCAGAAGAGATTGCGGAGGGTATTTACTCTAACCTTGCAATTATTACGCATTCTAATGCGGAATTTGTTGTTGACTTTGTGAAAGTGATGCCAGGCGTGCCGAAAGCTCGTGTAAAGTCGCGTATTGTGCTTACACCTCAACATGCAAAGCGATTGTTAAATGCATTGGCAGATAATATCCATAAGTACGAATCGGTTCACGGACCTATTAAACATAGTGAAGGAATGGAGTTGCCTATGAACTTTGGCGGACCAACTGCACAAGCATAATTATTATCTATAAATTTTAAGACGCAGCTCATCACTGCGTCTTTTATATTTCAATACCATGTCATTTGCCAATAACAAACTTCTGAATTTTTTCAAGTTCTTAGTGCTTGTTGCCTCTTTGGTGGTGATTTATTTTCAATTTAAAAGTCGTGTAGTTTCGTTTAACGATTGGAGTCTGTTGCTCGATAAATTAGGTTCATTCAGAGCAGTTTTGTTTTTGGTCTTTACTTTTTTCTTGATGTTTTTAAATTGGTCGATGGAGAGTTTTAAATGGAAATTTCTCTTGGCTAATGTGGAGGATATTTCATTTTTCGCAGCTGTAAAAGGAGTGTTATCTGGATTGGCTATTGGATTTGCTACACCAAACAGAGTAGGGGAGTTTGCTGGCAAAATTGCGTATCTAAAGAATGAAAATAGAGTAAATGGAACTGCTATGTCGTTTGTTGGAAGCTCTGCTCAATTATTAGTAACTATTCAAGCAGGGCTCATAGCAATCGCAACTTCAAAATTTAAAAGTCCCGTAGATGTTTTCGTTACTCCTGTAACGTTAGTATTATTGTTAATAGTAAGTTTAATCTGGTTTAAGTTGAATTTGTTTTTAAAATGGATGAGTCGCTTTGCTTGGTTAAAGAAATGGAATAAGCATTCTGATCAGCTCGCAACGATTGACGGGAACAAAATGGCGAAAGTTTATCTGCTATCGGTGCTTCGCTATTTAGTTTTTCCGCTTCAGTATTTTGTGCTTTTTAAAATGCTGGATACAACAATTGATTTTTCTGAATGCGTAAGTATGACAGCAAATTCTTACTTCCTATTGGCCATTGTTCCTACTTATGCAATTGCCGAAATTGGAGCCCGTGGCAGTATTAATCTTTTAGCATTTTCAACGCTCCATGCTCCATTTGCTGTGTTGTCGGTTACTTTGTTAATTTGGGTAATCAATTTAATAATTCCGGCTTGTGCAGGACTTCTATTTATTGCAAATTCAAAATTACTTGCGAATGATTGAGGGAATCTTGTGGACATGCCTATTAATTGTTATGCTTTATTCATTCTGGATTCGAGGTTTGAGTAAGGTGTGGGATGAGCGAGTAATTTCTTTTTTTATGGAGGATCAACGCAAGGATTTGCCTTCTGTTTCGTTAATCGTCCCTTTTCGAAATGAAGAGAAAAATATTTTGCAGTTACTGCAGGATATTAACCAATTTGATTATCCAACTGATTTATTGGAATGTGTTTTTGTTAATGATCATAGTGATGATAGGAGCGTAGATATCATCAATGGTTTTTCTTTAAAGTATAAGTTCCTTTTGATAAATGCAGAGTCAGAAGGAAAAAAATCGGCCATCACAACAGGCGTAAAAAATGCAACGCATACGTGGATTGTTACTACGGATGCTGATACGCATTGGGATGCGCATGCTTTACGAACTTTATTGTCTCACCCGAAAATTAATGATGCGGAAATGATTTGTGGGGTAGTCGATTTAAACGCTTCCGCAAAAAATATATTAAGCAATTTACAAGTTGCAGAATACGCCATTTTACAAGCAGCGGGTATTGCTTCTTTGTTTCGTCATGAACCCTTGTTAAATAGTGGAGCTAATCTCGCCTATCGGAAGTGGTCGTTTATAGAATTAGAAGGCTATAAAAATCATGAACATATAGCGAGTGGTGATGATACATTTTTAATGTTAGCTTTTGCTAATAAATGGAATGACTCAGTCGTTTCGAATCCGAAATCGAAAGTGAGTACAGGAACAGTAGAAACTTGGGCGCAGTATTTTGCACAGCGGAATCGATGGGGGAAAAAGGTGAAGCATTATGCTGATAAAAATATCCGCCAGGTTGGAATTTTATTTCTGTTCTCTAATATTGGAATGGTGTTGTTGGTATTTGGCGCATGTACTAATTTGTACTACTTGTTATTGTTGGTGCTGAGTTGCTTTTTCAAGTGTACAGCCGAATATTCTTTATTAAAGCGCTATTATCAGTTTTATCAAGAAAATTTCGAATGGAGCCGTGTGCTACTCCTTACTTTAATTTATCCCATGGTTTTTATATTGACCTTGTTTTCGGGCATCGTAGTTTCTAACACCTGGAAGGGGCGTAAGTTGTGAATAATTCAGTGATAATTGTCTTTCAATTTAGTCAATACACTGCTTGTTTTTTCGTTTATTTTGCATAGATAAATCCATTGTTATGAAAAAGTTAGTTTTAATTCTTGTATTATTCTTTCCGTTATTAACTATTGCACAGAAAAAAGCGCCTGCAATAAAACCCTATTTGCCCGATGAAGTGAAACCTGCCAAGGCAGAAGCAGAGTTAAGTTATAAAGGTGGAGCATACAATTATGCTCAGTCTATTTACGAACGATTAGTGGTTACAGAACCTAATAATGCCGATTACAATTATAAATTAGGCATCTGTTACATGTTTACTAATGTGAATAAAGCGAAAGCAGTTCCTTATATGGAGTTTGCAGCCAATGCAAATACAAAAGATAAACCCAAGGACGTAACATTTGATTTAGGTCGTGCTTATTATTATGCAGGACTTTACGATAAAGCGTTAGAAACATACGAAAAGTATCGAGTAGAAAAACACAATGCAGTGGATCCAAAAATGAAATTTGAATTACATGTTGAGTGGGCAACAAATGCAAAAAAATTAATCGAAAGTCCATCAGAAGTTGTTTTTACAAACATGACAAAAACCATTAACTCTAACGGTGCGGATTACCGTCCTTTAATGGGGATAGCCGATACCGTTATTTACTTCAATTCAAAACGTAAAGGAACTACAGGTGGCTTAACAGATCCAGATGGAATTGCTTATGCGGATATTTTCTTTTGGACACAAAATGATACTGCTGTAAGTAAAGCGAAAAATGCAGGTATCAATCTCAATACTGCAGATTATGAAGAAGCATTATATGTTTCTCCCGCAGGTGATAAAATGATTACCTATTATGAATCGCCGGAAGTCTATCGTGACATCATGATCAGTAAATTAGTTGGCAAAGCATGGGATAAACCTGTGGCAATGGGAAAAGATTTTACAACAAAACTTGATGAATCAGGTGCTACTTTATCTCCTGATGGCATGACTCTTTATTTTGCTTACGAAGCAGCCGGAAGTAAAACAGGAAAAGATATTTATGTGTGTACACGCACTGAATCTACTTCATGGACAAAGCCCGAGCGATTAGGTGATAATATTAATACGAAAGAAGATGAAGATGCTCCTTCGATGTGGATTGATGGTAAGACATTGTTTTTCTCTTCTCGTGGACATGGAAGTATGGGGGGGTACGATGTGTTTAAAGTAATAATGAAAGATCCAAAAGAAGGATTCAGTAAACCAGAAAATTTAGGATATCCATTGAATACGTTATATGATGATTTCCCTCCTGCATTAAAAGCAGATGGTAAATCGGGATATATATGTCAGGTGCGTGATAGCGGCTTGGGCGATTATGATATTTATAGTTTTACTACTACTTCTTCATTAGTCGAGAAACCTTTAACGTGGATTCAAGGGAAGACGTTCTCACTGACGGGTATGCCTGCAAAAGGAGCGTATATAACTGTCACCGATGCAGCTACTGGTGCCGCAGTTGCGAACTTAACAAGTAATGATGCTAACGGACGCTTTGATGCAGCCTTGCCAAACGGAACCTATAAATTGTTAGCGAAGCATGCAAAGCTTGGTAGAGCAGAAGAGATTACCATCACCGTGAATGGTGAGTATAAGCAAGTGATAGAAGTAAAATTTCCTAACTAAATAATTATGTTGTTACAGCTAACAAAGCCATTGGCATTTTTCGATTTAGAAACAACAGGTATTACTGTTGGAAGTGATCGTATTGTTGAAATTAGTGTTTTGAAATTAATGCCTGACGGAAGTAAGCAGGTGTATACAAAGCGCATCAATCCTGAAATTCCTATTCCCGAAGGTGCATCAAAAGTGCATGGTATCTATAATAAAGATGTGGAACATGAACCGAACTTTAAACAACTTGCTCCAGAGATTGCAGCCTTTATTGGCAATGCCGATCTAGCGGGATATAATTCTAATAAGTTCGATGTTCCGATGTTGGTGGATGAGTTTTTACGAGTAGGAATTGATTTCGATATGAGTAATCGTAAAATGGTGGATGTGCAAAATGTGTTTCATAAGATGGAACAACGTACATTATCTGCTGCTTATAAATTTTACTGCGATAAAGAAATTGAAAATGCACATAGCGCAGAAGCAGACATCACCGCTACCTACGAAGTATTAATGGCGCAGTTAGCACGCTATGATTCGTTAGCGAAAGATATCCCAGGACTAGCAGCGTTCACTGCAATGAATTCAAATGTAGATTTAGCAGGACGAATTATATATAACGATAAAGGACAAGAAGTATTCAATTTTGGAAAGCACAAAGGGAAGTCGGTAGATGATGTTTTTTCGAACGAGCCTTCTTACTATGAGTGGATGATGAACGGAGATTTTCCTGCCGAAACAAAAAAGACCTTAACGGCTTTGCGTTTACGACATAAGAATTCGAGATAGAATTATATAAATAGAAACTATTTTTTGCAATTCAACAAGCCATACTTTAAATATAAATTGCAAACAGTTTTGTTTGTGATGTCCGTTTTGTTGTGCAAAAATATTCAGGCACAGTCTTACAAATTTCGCGTAGTAGGTTATTACGCAGGTCGTACTATTGCTCCCGATAGTTTTCAAGTGGAGAAGCTGACGCATTTGATTTGGTGCTTCGGACATTTAAACGGTAATGAACTCAGCATTGCTAACGCAACGGATAGCAGCATCATTCAGCAAATGGTGGCTTTAAAAGCACGTAATCCGAGATTAAAAGTGATGTTATCGTTAGGGGGTTGGGGTGGATGTGAGCATTGCTCCACAGTTTTCTCAAGTGAAGAAGGACGAGCAGCCTTTGCAAAATCGGCTAAGCAGCTCAATGATTATTTTCATACCGATGGCATCGATCTCGATTGGGAGTATCCGGTGGTTAAAGGTTTTCCAGGACATCGATACAGCTATGAGGATAAAAATAATTTTACAGCATTAGTCAAAACATTGCGCGCTACATTAAGTCCTATCAACGAAATAAGCTTTGCTGCCGGAGGATTTACCAATTACATCGACTCCGCCATCGACTGGAATGCAACCATGCCGTATATCGATTTTATTAATGTGATGAGCTATGATTTGGTGCATGGGTATTCAACCGTGAGCGGACATCATACACCGTTGTACTCCACGCCACAGCAAATAGAATCGACGGATAACGCCGTAAACTTATTATTGGATAAGGGAGTGCCTGCCGAAAAGATTGTGATCGGTGCTGCTTTTTATGGACGATTTTTTAAAATGACAACGGATGGGGAGGTAGATTTATATCAGCCTTGCAAGTTTGAACATGGTTTTTCGTATAAATATGCGAGTGATTCTTTAAGTGGATTTACTCGTCATTGGGATAATTTAGCTAAAGCACCTTATGCCATTAACAAAGAACGACGATTATTGGCAACCTACGATGATGAGCGATCTGTTGGATTAAAAACACGCTATGCACTTACAAAGAATTTAGGAGGGATTATGTTCTGGCAGTTATATGATGATAAATTTAGTGGAGGCTTGTTAGATGCGATTGTTGGGGATATTAGTGAAGTGGGTAGGTGAATAGGGGCTTTTTATATTTAAAATAGTAAAATGATTTATATTTCTAGTGTTGTTGAAATTTTTATAGGATAGCATCAATATGTAGGAAAATTCGCGTATGAGCTTAGTGGTAATAAAATTTTAGCAACTATATTATTCATCTTCAAATAAAGAATTATTTTTTTGAATAATA
>JBJTMY010000087.1:0-14089 GCA_046073825.1 Bacteroidota bacterium | reverse complement strand
AACATTTAAAATTAAATTACCTAAGATATCATACAATTTAACAGTTCTTATTTCTCCTGCTAAAACATCAGCATAAATTGTTGAAGTTGATGAAGCAGGATTTGGACTTACACGAACGTTAGATGAAAGATTTTGAATATAATTAATACCAGTTGTTAAACTCAAGCAGGTAACAATACGAGGATTAACGTATCCCATAATCGTATCGATGTATGCAGTTGCTTTTGCTTTAGACATATCAGGATTGGTTAATAGCGCATTTTGATAAACCGCAGTTCCTTGAGCAGCAGGGTATCCTAAAAATTGAGCAACCATAACAGTAGTTGTTGAATCATACCAATCCCATGGCCCAGACTGTGGATTAGTTGCTGTATAGAAAGGATATAAGCCTTCGATACCACCATTTTGAGAAGCTGCCAATAATGAAAGTGGATCGTTAAAGTTTGCATTTACCATGCAGTTGTTATTTCCTAATGCTTGAGAAAGCTGTGCAACTACAGAGCTTCCAGAAACATCCACTACGAAATCGCCAGTTGTTGGAACGATTACCGCACCATTTCCATAAGGAGCAAATGGATCACTAACAACGTGGAATGATACGATAGGAGGATCTCCAGCTTCTAACCATGATGAATCTCCAAGAGCACCTCCCATGTTAAACACAAAATTTACTTTCGACGTATAGCCGGGAGTGTTATTCGGGTTGTTTAATTGAGGAATTCCTCCAAACCCTTCAAAGTCGCCAATTAATGCCTGATTCACATAACTCTGACCAGCAACAAATCCGTAGGTAGCATTTGATACTTGAGCTAAGAATTTAGGCAAATTGATTTCTTGAGTTTTATCAAGAGTACCACAAGCAAGTGCTACATAACCACCGCTTCCGTATCCACCCATAATAATTTTACTGGTATCAATACCGTATGCTGAGGCATTTGCTTTTAAATAACGTACACTTGATTTAGCATCCTGAACAGCACGATATACAGCTTGCAACAAAGTACCAGTTCTGATATCTTGACCAGCAGCTCCCGTAGCAGCAGGATTCCATCCCAAACGATAAGCTACAGCAGCAGCAACATATCCGCGCTTAGCCAACTCTGTACATGTATAAACAATATTACTGTCAGTCTTACCACCGTTCGGAGATCCATTCACAACAGGAGGTAAAAAACTGCCTGTATGTAGAATGATTACTAATGGACGTTGAGAAAGTGGATCCACTGCACCAGCAGGTTGATATACATCCATTTTTAAATCAACCGCAACAGGAGTTCCTGTTAATACTTGAATATTGTTCGCATAAACAATATTCGAAGTCACAGAGGCAGAAGGAAAAATTGGCGTCAAATATCGCTGGGCCATCGCTCCTTGAAAGCATAGGGTTGGTAACGTGATTGCAAGAATTAATTGTAGTAGTTTTTTCATAAAATGAAATATTTAGGTTTTGTGTAAAAATAAACACTTATTCGGATTTTTAAAGAACTGTAAAAAAAACTTCCGATGCTTTTTTGTTAATTGTATTCATCGGAGATTATTGTAAATTCGCCCTATGAAAATCAGGATTTCATTACTCTTTACTGCAAAAAACATTCTCCTGGTTTTGTGTGCTTTACTCGTAAATTTCAATTCGATGGGGCAATGTGTTACTACTTTTCCGTACAATGAAAGTTTTGAGAATTCAAATGGAAACTGGACGACTGGCGGAACAAACAACGATTGGGCGTGGGGTGTGCCTACCAAAATAAATATTAATAGCGCCGCCGCAGGTTCTAAATGCTGGATAAGTGGAAATCTATCTGGAAATGCCTATAACGGTGGAGAAAAATCATGGGTAGAGAGTCCTTGTTTTGACTTCACTTCATTGGTAAATCCAATCATTAAATTTTCAATTTATTGGGATACAGAAAGGCAATATGATGGAGGAAATTTGCAATTCTCCATCAATAATGGAACAACCTGGTCGAACGTAGGAAGTTCAAATGATCCAGTAGATTGCTACAATAAAAACTGGTTTAATAGTACAAGTATTACCAATTTAGGTGGAGTTGCTTCTCCTACAAATGGATGGTCTGGAAATTTACAGAATAGTACGGGCGGATGTTTAGGTGGGAATGGGAGTGGTCAGTGGGTAGAGGCAGCCCATTGTCTCGGATTTTTAGCAGGGAAATCATCTGTGAAATTTCGATTTACTTTTGGTTCAGGAACTACATGTAATAATTTCGACGGGATTGCTTTTGATCAAGTGTTTATTGGAGAAATTCAAGAGCCTGTTTACGATTTCTTATTTACGTGCACTGGTGGTAATGCTGTAACGTTTAATGCAACTTCAACCGATTGTCCTTCACAGTATTCTTGGAATTTCGATGATCCTAATTCATCAAGTAATACTTTAAGTGGCATCAATGTGAATCACGATTTTTCTGCTGCAGGAGATTACAGTGTGACCCTTACTATTAATTATCCATGCATTGGAATTCGTACGATTTCTAAGCATATTAAAATTCCAGATTTAGTGGTTTCTACTACCGATGTTACCTGCGTGAATGATTCTAATGGGACGGCTATGGCTACCGTTAGTCTGGTGAGTAACCCCATTTTAAAATGGTTGCCAATGGGCACCTCTGGACAGAGTATTGATCATTTACCTCCAGGTCAATATACGGTAACAATCATTGGGGCTAGTGATGTTTGCGAAAAAACGGTTCCATTTACTATTGGTTTGGGCCCAAATGCAAATCCGAACGTAAATATTGGAGGGTTAATAAAAATTTGTCCAGGCGATGCAGTAAAATTAAATCCTGGAAATTTTACTAAATATTGGTGGAGTACTGGAGATACTACAGCATTTATTGTTGTTGCTGACTCTGGTACGTACAGCGTAATAGTTCAAAATTCAGCAGGATGTAACGCAACTGATTCTGTAAAGATTATAGTGGGGTGTGGTTATGATGTTTGGTTTCCCTCTGCATTTACGCCTGATGAAGATGGGGTAAATGATATTTTCAAAGGTTATGGGTATGATGTTTCAGAATATCATTTGATTGTTTTTAATCGTATGGGACAAGTTGTATTTGAATCGTACGATATTAATAAAGGTTGGGATGGTAATGAAGATGGTTCGTCTTCTCCAATTGGTGTTTATGGATATACGGCAAGCTATAAGTTATCTGGAAGTGATAGTATTCGTAAAAGAAATATCTTTACTTTACTTCGCTGATTAAATAATAATGATTATGAAAAGAGCATTAATTAACCTGTGTTTTATAACTTTTATTTTATCTTTTTTAGGGTGTGATAAAGATGATAATAGTAGTGCAAATGGAAATACACTTCTTCCTGGAACATTAAATGTTGAATTTGTCAACAAGGTAGATTCGCTAGACCTAGATATAACAGGTAATACGAACTATCAAACATCAATAGGAGAAACGTTTTCGGTGAATGTTTTTAAGTATTATGCATCAAACATTCGATTAATAAAATCTGATAGCTCTCGTTATTATTTACCCAATACCTATTGGCTGATGAATGCTGAAAATCCTCAGTCCTTATTAAAATCGCTTAACAATGTTGCAGCAGGGAAGTACATCGGAATAGAGTTTATGATTGGGGTGGATAGCACCACTCTTTCACAGGGAGTGCAAAGTGGCGATTTAGACCCTAGTAATGGAATGATTTGGAGTTGGACAACAGGCTACATCTTTTTGAAAATGGAAGGGCGATGTCCAACAGCAGGCACGGATAGCTTGTTTCAATATCATATTAGTGGTTACCATGATTACGATGGAACAAATGCGTTGCGATGGGCAACTATTTATTTTAATGGACAAACAATCAATGTAAATAAATCAGTCAATACTACTATTCAAATAAAAGCAGACCTTCAAGAGTTTTTTAAGAATCCTTCTGATTGGAGTATTTCCGATTCTCCTTTTGTTACTTCACCCGGACATTTGCCTCCGATCATGGCTGACAATTATAAGGACATGTTCTCCTTTGTGAAAGTGAATTAGAACTTTTGATATCAATCATTTTTTTAATGTCTAAGTGATGTGATGAAAATGAGGTGATTGTCTTATATTTGTTCAAATTGATATCATTTGAAACCGATACATCAAACAATAACTTTCTTTATTATTTCAGCGATTTTAATTTCTGCTGTTGGAAAGACACTATTGTTCGGAGATTTCTTGATGAATCAAGACTTAATTTCAAAGACAATTTGTGAGAAAAGGTTCGAAAAGATTAACCATTGTAACGGAAAATGTCATTTAAAAAAAGTTCTTCAACAAGAGGAACAAAGAGAAAATTCCTCTGGTCAATACGAAGGTCATTCAGAAATTATTTCTGTTTGTCATTCTTCACAAAATACAATTTTCTATTTCTTTTTTATAGATAAAATCGAAACGTTTGTTTTGAAAAAAATAGCAAATGGATACGTAAGTATTGAATTGAATCCTCCTAATTGAATTTAAATGCAATAAAAATTTAATTCAATTAATTCTAAAATAAATTTAAAATGAAAAAGCAAATAAAAAGGCTATTGTTCTTCTCAATAATAGCTATAAATATAATATCCTGCAACGATGATGATACCCCAACGCCATCGGGAGGGGGCACTACCACTTATAATGCGGGCGAAGTAGGAATCGAATTTCAACATATTGCAGGGACGGTTTTTTTGGACCCAACCGGCGCAACTAATTATGTTAATTCCTCAGGAGAAACATTTTCTGTAACCAATTTTCGGTACTATATTTCGAATTTGAAACTTATTAAGGAGGATGGAACCAGATACGTAGTTCCTAATTCATATTTTTTGATTGACGCCAATGATACCAATTCAATGAAAATCACTCTTGCAAATATTCCTGGTGGTAAGTATACGGGTGTAGAATATTTAATAGGAGTGGATAGTACACGAAATGTTTCAGGAATTCAAAGTGGAGCGCTAGACCCTGTAAATGGAATGTTTTGGAGTTGGACCCAAGGATATATATTTATGAAATTGGAAGGCAATTCACCAGCGGCTACAAATAATTTCTATGAATTTCACATTGGAGGGTTTACTGGATCGTACAATACTTTACGAAATGTATCCATCGACTTCACACCATCGGTTTTGATTGTTGATGGAGGAAAACGGGAAGCTGAAATTCACATTTTAACAGATGTATTGGAGTTGTTTAAGAACCCTGTAAACTGGACAATCGCAGGTCACTCTTCCATTACTATGCCTGGTGCAAAAGCTGATTCAATAGCTAGTAATTATGCGGATATGTTCTCTTTCGATCATATCCATAATGATCCTTTATAAAATGAATTATAAATGTGGGATGTCGCAGGATGTCCCACTTATTATTAATCAATGAAAGTAGGTTTAAAAAGTATATTAATTGTAATTGTAGTAACAATCGTTTCCATTCAGGCGTGTGTGCCTGATGCGGGGACTATTGAAACTAAACCATTGTTTTATCATCCTGATGGATTTCCTGCAACATCTGGTCAATTAGCAAACAACCCCGTAACTTATTATGGATTTAATTTAGGTAAAAAATTGTTTTATGACCCCATATTATCGGTGGATAGTACCATTTCATGTGCTAGTTGTCATCAGCAATTTGCGGCCTTTGCTCACATGGATCATAAGTTAAGTCATGGCGTTCATGATTTGGTGGGGACACGAAACACGCCTCCTTTATTTAACCTTGCCTGGCATTCCAATTTCTTTTGGGATGGCGGTTCGACACATATCGAAATGCAGCCAATAGGACCAATTACAAATCCTGTTGAGATGAGTGAAACGCTTGCGCATGTGTTGATGAAATTAAGAAGGTCCAATTATTATCCAACAATGTTTGAACGTGCATTTGGCAACGATACAATAACCACACAGGGATTAACAAGGGCATTAGCCCAGTACATGTCCTGTTTGATTTCTGCTAATTCTAAATACGATCAGGTAAAGTCGGGAACTGCTACATTTACACCAGATGAACAGAATGGTTATTTGATTTTCAAAACGAAATGTGAAAGTTGTCACCAAGAGCCATTAATGACAGATTTGAGTTATAGAAACAATGGTTTGGATGAGCATTTTCTTGATCCGGGTCGAGCAAGAATTACGTTGCAGCCAAGTGATTCTGGAAAGTTCAAAGTCCCATCCCTAAGGAATATTGCTGTTACTTATCCATATATGCACGATGGTCGACTTAATTCATTAAGTAAAGTAATCGACCATTACAGAAGTGGTATAGTTCAAAGCAGCACGATTGACCCGATACTTAGTAGTGGAAACATGACAATTACGGACGCCGAGAAACAGCAATTAATTCTTTTCTTAAATACACTGACAGACCCTACTTTCCTAAACGATAAACGATTTAGCGAAAAGTAATAATGAAAAAATATGTATTGGTCGTTGGTTTAATTTTCCAACAGACCATTTCTTTGGCTTGCGATGTTTGCGGCTGTTATACAGGGGTGCTTCCTTATGAAAATAAAAATTCGATAGCAATTTACTCAAGATATCGGGCTTTTAAAAATGATTATTATGTTGGTAAAAACGATTGGTTTCCCGACGGGAGTTTCTATAAAACTGAACATGGAGTTTCTTCAACTGAAAAGGTGTCGGGATATGAAGTTTTTCGAGCACTAGAAATTCGTGGGAGATTGTTTTTTAAACCCAAGTGGGAGCTTAACTTCAATTTGCCGTATATAAAAAGTGTTTCTTCCGAAGGTTTAAAAAAAGAAATGATCAATGGAGTAGGTGATTTCTCATTGAACATATATCGTCATTTTGCTTCTGAAAACTGCAATAAACAATGTCAAAATCGTTTAATTCTTGGAGGTGGATTCAAACTTCCAACGGGTAGAAATGATTTCTTGACGAGTAATGGACAAAGAGCTGAGTTGTATAATCAGCCAGGAACAGGGTCATTAGATTATAACTTAATGGCCAATTATGCGTTGGGTTATAAACAAGCAGGATTTTCAGCATCCACAAATTTTCGTTATAACTCGACCAATAGTTTCAATGAAAAACTTTGCTCAATTATTAATTTTTCCTCCATGTTGTTTTATAAAATTAAGGTGAGTGAAGACTGGATGGTAGTGCCTTCTGTTATTGGTACATTTGAAAAAACAAGAGGCGTTAGAATTGGTAACAACTTGCAAATAGGAACTTCAATGCAATTAATGATGATGGGTGCCGGGTGGCAGTTAATTTATAAAAGAATCGCTTTAGACTCACAGTTATTATTGCCTTTTGATGATCCAAAATCAATTAATTCGCAGAGGTCAACTATTCGAATTGTTATTGGATTTATTTATAATATATAAATAAAAAGTAAAATCGTCAAATAAAATTAATTTCAAAATTATAAATAAATAATAAAATATAATATTATGAATCATTCATACATATTAACATTGTGTTGTAAATAAGTGAATAGTCGGGTAGTTAGTATTGCCACAATATGGATGGTAAATTTGGCTAACCTAATCCATAAATGAAGAAAGTACTCGTTTCATCCATTATTTCTGTTGTCATTTTAGTGGCAGTAGCTGGTGTCTTCATTTATTATCAATATTATCGTAATGAATCTACAAGTTTGTATGAAGCCATTCCTTCAGATGTGGCGTGGGTCATTTCGGTAGATCCCACCACAGGTGATTTAAACCGATTGGCGCATACAGGCTTTTTTAATAATCACGATTCAATAGCAGTACTGGATACTTGGTATAACTCTCTAATTTCATTGGATTCTGCAGTTGCTAAAAATCAAGCGTTACGATCAATTTTTAAAACATACCCGCTCGTAGTTTCCGGACATGTAACAGGCCCTAATACGTTCAGTGAGATTTATTATCTACGTCTTAAAAATGCTAATCCTGATGGGGAAGCCGATCAGCTTGTGATGGGATTGCTTGGAAAAAAAGTAAAAAAGCAATCACGAAATTACAACGGAACCGAAATCAGGGAAGTGCACTTAGATAGCAGTACAATATTCACATGGTCGGTATCAAAAGGTGTTTTTATTGGCAGCTTTACTCCGTACTTAGTAGAGGATGCAATTCGACAACAACGGTATGTAAAAAGTACATCGCCAGCAGTAAAGCTAATGAGTTTTGTAGATACCAATAAAAAGAATTTGGTCATTGGAATTCATTACAATGGTTTTCATAAGTGGGTAATGACTCAATTAAACACCTTAAATGGAATTAAATTAGAGCCATTGCAGCGAGTAGGAGAGTGGTCAATTGCTAAACTGAATATCAAATCGGATGGAATAACATTTCAAGGAACTACCATTGTTGACGCTTCCAATCAGTTTTTATCCTTATTCAAAGATCAAAAAAGTGTTCCCTTAAATGTTTTTAAAATTTTACCATCAAGAACAGCAGCCGTTGTTGCGTGGGGAATTAGTAGTCCTTCGGCATGGATGGATGATTTTTCGGAGTATTTAAAAGAAAACAATGGAAATTCAAATGCTGCAAATAATAAACAGTATTTTGAAGATTGGCTTGGGAATGAAATTTCGTTAATTGTTACTGAGCCTGTTTCCGAAGGAGATGAAAACAATTATTTTGCTGCATTGGCGGTTAGCAATGTTTCAATTTGTCAGTCAAAAATGTTGTCTGTGTCTGAAAAAGGAAACCATGAACGTCCGTTGGAAGAAGTATATAATGGCATTTCTATTCGTAAATTGAAGAAGAGTGATTTGATTCCTTCTGTTTTCGGACCTTTATTCGGAAAGTTAGTCGGTAGTTACTACTGTATTCTCAATGGGTATTTTATAGCCTCCACACAAGTATCTGCATTACGTGGTTTTATTAATGATAATAAGAATCGAAATTTACTGGCGGATCAAGAGCGATTTAAAAGAATATCTGATATGGTTCATCCATTTGGGAATTTATATTTCTATGCGAGCCTCCCTCAGTCGGAAAAAATATTTAAAACCATTGCTGCACCTGGTTGGTTAGATTGGCTGACGCAATATGGCAATAAAGTGAAAGGTTGGAATGGATTGGCACTAAATATAGCATCTTCAAATGGAGTATTTAATACAACAGGCTGCTTAAGTTATTTTAATAATACTGCAAGAGGTCCACATGCCTTGTGGGAATATAAATGTGATACAACCATTATCGCTGGTCCATTTATTCCCAAATTAGATCATGATGTACTGTTTTTTCAAGATGCTAATTTGGCTTTATCTGCAATTGGTAGAGAAGGCGTGATGAAATGGAAGAAAGTATTGGATAGTGAAATAAAAGGGGATGTAAAAGCTGTTGATTATTACAATAATGGAAGCGTTCAATATTTATTTAATACGCGTTCAAAAATTTACATGGTGGATTCATTAGGAGATGATGTCGGCAATTATCCAATTCAATTACCCGATTCCGCGACTGCTGGGGTAGGATTGTTTCAGCTTGATTTAAATTCTACTGTCCAATTCTTCATTCCTTGTCGTAACAAATCAATTTATGGATATGAACTTTCGGGAATTCCAATGGTTAATTATCAAACAGCAACATTAAACAATGTTGTAAGAACAACGCCTTGGCTTTCTGTTTATGGTGAAAAACGATTCTTGACTATAGTTGATGAAATGGGAAACTGTTTTTTAATTTCAGCTACTGGCGACAAAAAGATTCGATTTAAGGATGCAATAGCAAAATCTAGTTTAAATCGAATCTATCCAACGGATGATACTTCATCTGTATTTATATGGGAAACATCGTCAGGAGTGCTTAAAAATGCGAAAGTAGATGGTTCATCTGTTGATTTGTTTAAGTCGAGCAATGAAGATATTAAAGACCTGACTTTAATATGTAAAAACAATATGACCTATTTAGCTGGGTTTGATAGTCAATCTATATATGTTTTTAATTCGGATGGAACCGAAAAGTTTAGATGCGCAAAACCCAATGGTGTATCAATAAAAGAAATTAATGTGTTGATGGATTATAATGATTTTTACGTTTCATTTATTGATAAAGAAACTAACCGATTATTTCTAATTGATTCAGATGGCAAAACATGTAAAGGATTTCCAACTACAGGATATGATGGTGTGGTCAATGTTTCTTCAGCCAGTCTGGAGTTTATTTTTAAGTCTGGCCAAAGTTCATTTTCTTTATATCAAATTGATTAACTCGACCATTAAAAAGATGGTGAACATTCCATAATCTTATTCGCTAAACTAAATAGCGTCAAAGCACTTATAAAGTGTATTAATGAATTTTTGTTCTTCCTTAACTTTAATGTTTTTATTAACAAACCAAGTGTTTTTCAATTCTGATTTTATATCAATTGAAGCTTGATTTTCATTGACATGACTAACTTGAATTTTTACTTGTATTGCAGGTTTTAAAAATTGCTTTTTCGTGGAAGCGATAATTATCCCCTTGGTCTCATCAAATTCTTGTACAATAAAATTCCTGCGTTCTAATGCTTTTAAACTTACTTTACATACAGCATCTTTATTGTAAAAGAAGGAAATCTTACTCATCTCACAAGGTTTAGTTAAACAAATATAAAAATATTCAATCTTGAAACAAGTGCTAACTGACCAATAACAAAAAAGGCCGCCTAATGGCAGCCTTTTTTGCTATTAATAATGTAAATTATTTTACAGAGAAATCTACTCTTCTGTTCATTGAGTTCATTCTTACGGCAACAGGGTCTTTAGATCCTTTTGTTTCAGTTGTTACTCGTGATTTATCAATCCCGAAATTATTAACTAAAATATCTTTTACGTTTTCTGCACGACGAGCTCCTAAACGCTCATTCTCATTGTCACTTCCTGTTATGTCACAATTTCCAGTAATTACAATGTTTACTGATGGATTTGATTTCATCATTTTAGCAATTACAAAAATGCGATCGTTGTAGATTGATTTTACAGTAGAAGAATTTAAATCAAAGAAAATAGAAGGCATGTAACCACCACTTGCATTTTTCCCATTGATACCGTCTTTTCCATGTTCACCTGGCTTCGCGATTGTCATTCCTTGGAAGTTAACTAATGACCCTGCTTCTGTTGATGGTTCTAAATCTTTTGAATCGGCAACACCATCACCATCAGTATCGATTTCCTGACCATTCGAATCTACTTTGGCACCCTTGGCAGTGTATGGATCAGCATCTTTCGAATCCGCTACCCCATCACCATCCGTATCTACCGTTGTTCCATCGCCATATACTTTTGTTCCTTCCGGAGTTGCGTTGTCTTTGTCAAACAAATCAGAAACGCCGTCTTTATCTTTATCACCAGAAAGAATATTTACTTTTTCTTTTAAGTCCGCAATATCGTTGTAAACCACTTCCATTGGATTCACCCATTCCATCGATTTATTTTTCTTACCTAAAGAATAAGAAACCATTGCGTTTACCAAATAGTAACTATCGTATTCGGAGAAAGTTTTGGTTGTTGCATCAACATTATCTGTAAACGTTTTACGGTATTCCATCGCTAATCCTAAGTCGATTTTTCCGATCTTGTATTTAACGCCTAAGGAGACAGGAATCATAACTTCTGAAGTACTTCCAGAGGTTCTTAGAATTGAACCCGATGTTACTGTATCCGAACCAGCAATTACACTTGCAGAACCATTTAAAGTAACTTTACCATCAAAGTGAAACAATCCAGCACCTAATGTTGCTACCATGTGAAAATTCTTGTTTCTATTCAAAAAGCTAATGTTTCCGAAATTATACGTCATCTCTAAAGCGGTTTCGTACATATTGCTTTCATATTTGTCAGGAAACAAATAGTTAGTGCTTGGTGCATTAGGATTGGCAATATTTGGAGTTAACCATGCACCTTTTGATTTGTATAGATACTCATTATCGTAAGCCTCAAATTTAGAAAGGTATCCACTTGCACGAAATCCAACCGAATGTGTAAGTTGGTAGTTAAACATTAAACCGTAACCGAAGTTAAGATTTAATTGGTCTAACATTCTTGAGTTGTTTTGTGGTCCCTTCAATAAATCGCCGTTTAAGTGAGTTAAACCTAATTTAACCCCAACCGACATGCGATCGAAGTCTTTTTTGTTAGGAAGTCCACCACCAGTTGCGTTTTGTGAATAAGAAGTACCGGAAATGAATAAGCAAAATGCTATAAGTAAATGCTTAGTTTTCATTGTTTTTTATGTGTTTTGATTATTGATGCAATAATACTAATAAATCAAATACAAAATAGTGGTTATTTTGAATTTAATTCACAATGAAATTGCTGAAAACTAGACTATTTTTTGATTTTCTGAAGTCCCTTTACACTTTGATTTTGAATCAACTCTAAAAGGAATCGTAAGTCGGAAGCATTTTCAATAAAATCAATATCATCACTTTCAACAAATAAAACAGGGATGTTTGAATAATCTGATAAATGATGTTGATATTGCCTTGAGATTTTTTCCAGATAATCAGAAGGGATGTTTTGCTCGTAAGTACGGCCTCTTTTATTGATGTTTTTTTGAAGCTCAGTAGTCGATTTGTTTAGATATAAAATCATATCGGGCTGTCGCAAATTCTTATTAATCAAATCAAAAAATTTTCTGAATAAGTCCAACTCATTGCCTTTTAAATTAACATTGGCAAAAAACATCGACTTTTCGAATAGGTAATCGGAAATAAGTACTTTGTCGTTTTTTGCCGCCGATTCTTGCCTTGCTTTTAACTGCTGATAACGCTCGGCTAAAAAGGACATTTCTAGCGGGAATGCAAATCGCTCTGGATTTTCATAAAACTGAGGCAAAAAGGTGTTGTCTGCAAATTCTTCTAATACCAAGTCAGTATTATAAATTCCAGAAAATATTTTTGCCAGCGAAGTTTTGCCTGCACCAATATTTCCTTCAATAGCAATATATGAATAGGGTAGCGAAGATTTCATTAGAACTGCACTTCCTTTTTTACTACATCCAATTTGTCAGTACATTCGAGAAGTAATTCGCGAATTGTTTTTTTTAGTGTTGGATGTAAATAATCAGGAATAATTTCATTTAAAGGAATTAATGTAAATTTTCGCAAATGTAAACGAGGATGAGGAATTATCAGACGGTTGGTGATAACTTGTAAGTCGTTGAAAAATAGGATGTCAATGTCGATTGTTCGTGGACCATTCATTTCTTCTCTGATTCTTCCCAGCTTATTTTCGATGTTGGCTGTTTGAATAATAAGTGCCTCGGCTGTAAGTTCTGTTTTAAGTTGTATAGCTTGGTTCAAGAAGGGGGCCTGATCTTCTTTACCCCATGCGGCTGTTTGATATCGCGATGAAAAATGGAAGACACTTCCACATTCTTGATTCAATAATGCAATTACCGTATCAAAAGTATCCTCACAAACTCCTCTATTGCATCCCAAAAGAATTGTTGCTGTGTTCATATCTGCAAATTTAGTGTATTTCAAAATAGTTTATTTTAGCAAATCCCAATTCTTTTTAAGTTGAAAAAAATAGTAGCCGGTTTTATTTGCGTAGTTATGTTATTCCAGTTATGTGGTATGACCATGACCTACTATTCCCAGCGATATGCGCTACAGAAAAGTGCGTTTCATAGTGTACATTCTTCTGACAAGTCGACTTTTCAAGAAATAAATTTAACACTAAATGAGTTTGTACTTGCGCACTTTGATGAAAAGGAGTTATTAGTAAATGGCAATTTGTATGATATAGTTTCCGTTAAAAAAAACAAGAACGTATTGCTCGTGAAGGTTTTTCATGATGTACAGGAACAATCATTTTTTTCTAAGTTGCTGAGTTGGTTTGATGTAAGCACTTCAAGTAAATCAACATGGCCTAAATTGATTTTTAAAACATTTTTCAATCCTATTGTTGTCGAAAATTATCTTAATATAACATTTAACTTTCATGAATTAAATGCTGTTTTTGGTCGAAATGTTATGCTGTTTTCTTCTTTATCCATTCAACCCTTAACACCACCACCACTATCATTTTGTTGATCTTCTTTTTTTTATTAATAAACTATTAAATCCAACAAAATGAAAAATAAAATTAGCTGGAGCTTGTTGCTCTTGTTATCTATTTGCACATTTACTTATGGGCAATCCGAT
>JBJTMY010000086.1:0-19296 GCA_046073825.1 Bacteroidota bacterium | reverse complement strand
TTCCGTCAGCCAGTAAACGAACCTTTGCAAACAGGTATCAAAGCGATTGATGCGATGATTCCTATTGGTCGTGGTCAACGTGAGTTAATCATTGGTGACCGTCAGACAGGTAAGACTGCCGTTGCAATTGATACGATCATTAATCAGAAAGAATTTTACGATAAGGGAGAGCCAGTATTTTGTATCTACGTTGCAGTAGGTCAGAAAGGTTCTACTGTTGCTAACGTTGTTAAAACTTTAGAAGAACGTGGAGCAATGCCATATACTGTAATTGTTGCTGCTACTGCTTCTGAATCTGCTCCAATGCAGTTCTTTGCTCCTATGGCAGGTGCTGCAATCGGAGAGTATTTCCGTGATACAGGTCGTCCGGCATTAGTTGTTTATGATGATTTATCTAAACAGGCTGTTGCTTACCGTGAGGTATCATTATTATTACGTCGTCCCCCAGGACGTGAAGCGTATCCTGGAGACGTATTCTACTTACATAGCCGTTTGTTAGAGCGCGCTGCGAAAGTAATTAAGTCGAATTCGATTGCTGCTAATATGAACGATTTACCAGAATCGTTAAAAGGTAAAGTGAAAGGTGGTGGTTCTTTAACCGCTCTTCCAATTATTGAAACACAAGCAGGTGACGTTTCTGCGTATATCCCAACGAACGTAATTTCGATTACCGACGGACAGATATTCCTTGAGGCGAACTTATTTAACTCTGGTGTTCGTCCTGCTATCAACGTAGGTATTTCGGTATCACGTGTGGGGGGTAACGCTCAGATTAAATCAATGAAGAAAGTAGCGGGAACACTTAAGTTAGATCAAGCTCAGTTCCGTGAGTTAGAGGCGTTCTCTAAATTCGGTTCTGACTTAGATGCTGCAACAAAAGCAGTAATCGACAAAGGTTCTCGTAACGTAGAAATCTTGAAGCAAGGTCAATATTCACCTTTACGTGTAGAAGAGCAAATTGCCATTATTTACCTTGGAACAAAAGGTTTATTGCAAAATGTTCCAGTGCGTCAAGTGCGTGAATTTGAAACAAACTTCTTAAATGTAATGCGTGCTAGTCATAAATCAACGCTTGAGCAATTGGCAAAAGGAGTGATCAATGACGAGATTACTAACACATTAGAGCAAGTGGGTAAAGACTTAGCAAAAAATTATACTGCTTAATTTCAGCACGATTTAAAGAAAATTTAAAATGGCTAATTTAAAAGAGGTACGTTTAAGAATTGTTTCTGTGTCTAGTACACAGCAAATCACCAAAGCAATGAAAATGGTGAGTGCTGCTAAACTTCGTCGTGCACAGAATGCAATTACTCAACTACGCCCTTATGCAAATAAGCTTCGTGATATTTTGGAAAACTTGTCTTCTTCTTTAGAAGGGAATAGCGGAGGTCAATTCGCACAAGTTAGACCTGTGGAGAAAGTGTTAATTGTAGCTGTTACCTCTAACAGAGGACTTGCAGGAGCTTTTAATGCGAATATTATTCGTCAGGTAAACCGATTAATCCACGATCAATATAGCGCTCAGGCTAATGCAGGAAATGTAAAAGTGTTGAGTATTGGTAAAAAAGCTTCTGACTTTTATTCAAAAAATAGTTCATTGTACAACGGTAATCATAATGAGGTGTATAGCGATTTAAGATTCGACTTAGTATCGCCAATTGCTGAAAAGATAATGAGTGATTTTGCTGCTGGACAATATGATAAAGTAATAGTTGTTTACAATCAGTTTAAAAATGCTGCAGTACAAATTGTACAAACTGAACAATTATTGCCTATTCAACCTGCTACTTCTTCTGAAGTAAAGGCTTCAAACAATGATTATATTTTTGAACCAGGCAAACAAGAAATTGTTCTTGATTTGATTCCAAAGTCAATTAAAACACAATTGTATAAAGCTGTTCTTGATTCACACGCATCGGAGCATGGCGCTCGTATGACGGCTATGAGCAAGGCAACGGATAATGCAGGGGAGCTTATCAAAGATTTAAAGCTTACATACAACAAGGCACGTCAGGCAGCAATTACCAACGAAATCTTGGAAATTGTGGCTGGAGCAGAAGCATTAAATGGGTAATAACGGTTAAAAAGATCATAATTGATAGAATGGGGAGCATAAGCTCTCCATTTTTTTTTGACTTTTTTGAAACTTATGGAAGACAGGAGGTACTAACATAATACTGAATAAAAGGAATATCCTATTATACATACAGTTCAAAGGTTGGATTGATAATGGTTGAATGGAAGGGCGAAGTGGTTATCGCCCTTTTTTTATGATTAATCGCATTGACAGGGAAAAAGAAGGTAGCTGAAGGGCTTCCTTCTTTTTTTATACCTTCATAAAAATTTTAACTATGAAAAAAATCTACTTCTTCTTATTTAGCTTGTTGCCCATTTTTGTAAATGCTCAGTTTGCCAATGATTCAACGAATAATGTTGTTATTCAAGATGCTGTTGGCTCAGGACAAGAAACCCCGCTTATTAGTTCACGAGCCGATGGAGGTGCTTATATTTCCTGGTTCGATCAGTCGACGGGCATGTATGTGTTACGAATGCAACGCTTAGATGCACTTGGAAATAAATTATGGGGACCCAACGGAGTAGTAGTAAGTAATGCCAATCAGAATACAGCCCTTTTTCGCTATGACCTTAAAACAGATAATGAAGGAAATGCTATCGTAGCTTTTCAAGATCAACGAACTGGAAATATGCAAGTGGTTGCTCAAAAAATGGACTCAACTGGAATCCCGGTTTGGGCTACTAATGGTGTAGTATTATCAGATGCAGATGCAGCTCAAGGATTAGCACCTGTAATCGGTGTATTATCGAATAACAACGTGGTTGTAGCATGGAATGCTTATTCGAGTACCAATCAAAAATGGGTTTGTTATATCGAATTAAATCCAGCAACTGGGGCCTCCATTAATGGTGCAGGTCCTGAAAAAATCAAACCTGCAACAGGAACCACCCCTAATTATTCGCGTCCATCAATTGCATCATATTCAAACAATGAATATTACTTGATGTACGTACAGGAAACTGGTAATTTCCCAGGATTAACTAGTAAATTATATGCTAAACGAATGGCTACGAACTATGTGAGCTTATGGACGTTACCCGTTCAGTTTACTACTAAAACCATTACTGCATTTTTCTTCCCTCATATTATTAGTGATGGAGCAACTGGGTTTTTATGTGCATTTAACACTGGCAATCCTTCCAATGCAGCACTCACTAGTGTTTATTTACAACATGTAGATTCTTCTGGAACAACCTGGAGCACTACCGGTACCGCATTAACGAGCTCAACAGGTATCAATTCCTATTTGGGAGATTATTTTTATGATCCAACAACTAACCAAACATGGGTTGCATTACAAGTTACAAATACTGGCCAGTCAGCTTCAGGAAACAGTATTCAGCGAGTGAGTAATACCGGAGCAAATTTATGTGGTACGGATGGAATTGTAGTAGATGCACAGACTAGTAACATGACAATTCCTGTGGGGATCGCACAAGATGATAATAATGCCATGTTGGTATATTATACAGGAGGATTTAATCAGGTTTCTATTAAAGCAACATTAATTGATTCAATGGGCGTGAAACAGTGGGCATTTAATGAAAAAGCAATTAATGTTACAGCAAGTAATAAAGATGATATTGGAATTACTCGCGTTAGTAATCATCAGTTAATTATAACGTGGACGGATACCCGTAATGATTATGGAATTTATGCACAGAATATTAATGATGATGGAACATTAGGTCCGATGGCTGTTGGATTAAATAATCTTAAAGATAATTCAGGCATTGAAATAATTCAAAACCCTTCCAGTATTTTATATTTGAGAAGCAAGAGCAGTATTGAAGAAATAGAAATTTATAATGCAATGGGGCAAATGGTTTATTCAAAGCTTGGATTAGATAATACGGAACTTTCCATTCCATTAACGAATGTATTTACAGCAGGCAATTATATTATTCGAGTGAATCGAAAAACAACGCTTAGGTGGATTAAACAATAAAGCATTAAAATAAAAACGGGACCCATTAGGTCCCGTTTTTATTTATTGTTGTTGGTAGTAATTCGGATTTAGAGCCTGATACTTTTGTAATTTCTTCTCTAGCTCATTACCTAAATCGGCATGTCCATATTGTCGAGCCATTCTGATTAACTCTCCATAAATTGCAAAAGCCTGATTCGATTCTCTATCAACCGATGTAAAGTACGAAGTACGTTTTAGCGACATGTAATAGTCCATTTCATTTTCGTAAATCTGTGCTAATCGTTTGGTAATCGCCATTGCCATATCTTCAGCATGCTTTCTTCTTGCTTCCGGTAATTCAACCGACGACATTGTCATGCGATTCATTGGGTTAAGGGTATCGTTAGGATTTGATTTTTGAGCAGCGACAAAATATAATTCAATCGGGCGCAACATCATTACATTATAAGCCACCGTATTGTCCGGCATTTCGTCATTCATTTTATCTAACACCTTAATAGCAGAATCTTTTTTACCTGCTTCTAGCAATGATTCCGATAAACGAGCAAAGTTATTTCTGAAATTCATCGTCATTCCTAAGTTGGTTTGATCTAGATAAACATCAGGACGTTTCATATTTCCCCAAAGGAATTTATTCATCATGTTATTATACATGATATCGTTATCTACTCTACCCGTTTGTCCGTTAGGATCTGCTGCTCTTGGATTTCTAATTGGAACAAAACGATAAGCTAATCCTTCTAATTGGAAGTAAGGTTCTAAGTTCATATAGTTTTCACTTCCAACAGTAACTGCAAAATAAATAGGACGCTTCCAATTGTTTTGTGCTATTAAATCTAGAATCATTAAATCCGCTTTCATCAAATACGTTTTATTGACATCCCAATAAATAGTATCCATAATTTTACTTGCATCTTCTGGACGCACAGCACCCGATGCAAGTACTGCTTTTTTATCTACAGGAATCATGAACTTTTTAGTTGGAAAATAACTTAAAGTCATTCCACTCTGCGTTTGCACTTTTGCACTTGGATCATCCGACTTTATAAAGTTGATAATGTCTTTTAAGTTAATGTACCCTTCTGCACTTACACGACCTTCTGCATACGGAACATAGTCGCGTGTACCTTGTGCATATTGTTCATGCGTAAAGCTGATTGGTAATGGATCGCTTTGATATGCCTTGCGCTTCATTTGATCAATGTACCAATCCGTATTTAATAAACTTAAGTTTACAATGCGAATATCCGGGCGGATTCCTTCTACATCTTGTGCATACCAAAGAGGGAACGTATCATTATCACCATTCGTGAAAATGATGGCATTAGGAGCGCAACTTTGTAAGTAATTATAAGCAAAGTCGCGTGAGGTATAACGGTGTGAACGATTGTGATCATCCCAACCATCTTTTGCCATTAATGTTGGCGCAGCTAATAAACATATTGCAGAAGATAAAATAGCGGCAGTACGACCCTCCATTTTTTTACTAATCGCATCAAACAAGGCTAATGTGCCTAATCCAATCCAGATGGCGAAAGCATAGAAAGAGGCCGCATACGCATAATCACGTTCACGTGGCTGATAAGGATATTGATTTAGGTAAAGCACAATGGCCAATCCTGTAAAGAAGAACAATAACATCACCGTCCAGAAATCATTTTGTTTTGCACGCTTATAATGCCAAACCATACCGATAACTCCCAACAAAAATGGAAGCATATAGAAACGATTGTATCCTTTATTGGCTTTCTCGCTATCAGGAATATTATCCTGCGGACCAAGACGCGCTTCATCTATGAATTTAATTCCGGAAATCCAGTTTCCTTTCGTGATGCCACCGTGGCCTTGGATATCATTTTGGCGACCAGAAAAATTCCACATGAAATAACGCCAGTACATGTGAATGATTTGGTAGTTCCAAAAGAACTTTAAATTTTGTGCAAAGGTAGGTTTGCCATCGCCTGTAATTCCTGCCCATTCCTTATAGGCCTGAATATGATTTTCCTGTGCACTATACATACGAGGGAAAATAGTGCAGTTTGCAGGATCATAAACGGGAGATTGTTTTTTTCCAGTAATCACATACTTACCATCTTTTGCAGCATATTGATTTGCTCCATCCTCTATGCTCACTTGTTCGGCATTGTAATATTGTCCATAGAATAACGGACGATCGCCATACTGCTCACGATTGATGTATCCTAGTAAATTAAATACTTGTTCAGGGTCGTTTTCATCCATTGGAGGATTCGCCATTGAACGAATCACAATCATCGCATACGATGAATATCCGAAGAGAATAAACGCAAAACATAAAATCCCTAAGTTAAGTAAAGGTTTATTTTTCTCAACTGAGTGTTTTAATCCGTAAGCTATTCCAGCAATTAATAAAACAATGAAGAACAAAAATCCTGACCAGAATGGAAGCCCGAAACTGTTTACAAATAACAAATCAAACTTAGAAGCAAGACTTACTAAGCCCGAGATAATTCCGAATTGAACAATTCCTAATATAAGCACACCAACTATTGAAGTTTTAATAACTCCCCCAAACGAAGGCTTGTTCTTTTTAAAATAATAGATGAAAGCAAGAGCAGGAATCGTTAATAAGTTCAATAAGTGAATACCGATGGATAAGCCCATCAAATAAGCAATTAGAATAATCCACTTATTCGCATCTTTTGCATCCGAAGCATCCCATTTAAACATCGCCCAGAAAACGATAGCTGTAAAGAAAGAAGAGGATGCATAAACCTCCCCTTCTACCGCCGAGAACCAGAAGGAATCACTAAAGGTATATGCTAGGGCACCTACCAAGCCTGCTCCCATAATTCCGATAATCTGTGTATTGGTTACTTCTCCGTTTTTAGCAACTACTTTTTTGGCAATAGCGGTAATTGTCCAGAATAAAAACAGAATCGTGAATGCACTCATTAATGCCGATAAAATATTGACCATTACCGAAACTAGTCGAACGTCTCCCCCCGACATTAAGCTAAACACTCTGCCTAACATTAAGAATAATGGAGCTCCAGGAGGGTGACCTACCTGTAATCGATAAGAAGAAGCGATGAACTCACCACAGTCCCAGAAACTTCCTGTTGGCTCAATAGTGCTTAAGTAAACAAACGCTGATAATGCAAAGGCAATCCAACCAAACAGGTTGTTGATACGCTTATAATGATTCATATTTTAAGAATAAGATGGGCGAATTTAAGAATTATTTGAAAGGGCAATAAGAGTAATATGTTAAACCTGAAAAGATTTATTCATTGGTAGATTGTGCAAAATTTAACTGGTATAAGGAATAGCCTCCATAGTATAACCCTCTTGTTTTAAATATTGCAAGAGTGGAGGTAGGACAGCCATTAAATTTTTTGCTGCTTTTTGACTATCATGAAAGACGATGATGGAGCCTGGTCGCAAGTTCTTTTTAATATTTTTTAGAATTGTTTTAGGTTCCATTTTCACGTCGTAGTCCTTGCTAAGAAGGTCCCACATAACCACTCGATCTTGTTTCTGAATGGATTGAAGGGGTTTTAAAAGTAATCGTCCGTAAGGAGGGCGAAAGAGGTTGCTGCCAACTAGTTCCCTTCCTTTTGAATAATCTTGTAGGTATTCATCCGCACTTACTTTCCAACCATTAAGGTGAGAATAGGTATGAGAACCAATATGATGTCCTTTTTGTACGATTTCTAAAAACAGATCAGGATGCTCTTCACAATTTTTTCCAATGCAAAAAAAGGTTCCCTTTGCTTGATACTCGGCCAATAAGTTTAGAACGGTTGTAGTAATAATTGGGGTAGGACCATCATCAAAAGTAAGGTAAACCACTTTTGAATGAGCGGGGATGTTCCAAACTGCACCTGGATAAATCCATCGTAAAAAGGAGGGGAATCGTGTCATTTGACCTCAAAAGTAAAATTCTTTACAAATTATTAATTTAGAATGGAGCTTAATTGAAAATTGAAGATTAAATTTGCTTCCCCCAAAATCGGGAATAAAAACAAAATCCTATGAAGAAAACATTTACGTTTTGTATCACAAAAATCACATTGGTCTTCGCAACAGTCATTATTATGACCAATATGGCAAAAGCACAATCGTTGGTTATTAATGAAATCGACTATGATCAACCAGGAGTTGACAGTGCAGAATACGTTGAATTATACAATGTCGGTCCAAACCCAGTAAACTTAGCTGATTTCCGTTTAATGTTATTTAATGGAAGTACAAGCGGAACAACAGGTAACAAGCCTTATGATTCTATCGCACTTCCTTCTCAAACGTTAAATGCAGGAGCCTTTTTCGTTATTTGTGGTAACTCTGGTAAAGTACCAAATTGTAATTTAACGTTCACGGCTGCTACTAACTGTATTCAAAATGCAGCTTCAGCAACAGCAACAACGCCATCTCCAGATGCTGTTTACTTACAAGATGTTCAACAAGGAAATATTGTGGATGTTGTTTCTTACGAAGGTGATTGTATTGCTCCGTACTTAGAAACGGCAGGAGTCCTTCCTGGAAACAGCGATACGATTGTTGCAGATTCTATTTTAGCTAGATTTTTTAGTATTGGAAGATATCCTGATGGAACTGATTCAAATAACAACTCTGTTGACTTTAACCGTATGTGTTCTACTCCTGGAGCAGCAAACGTTGCTAACGCGAATGGTTGTGTTACAGCGGTAGCAGAAGTAAAATCGTCATTGCCAATTTTGGTATATCCAAATCCTTCTCATGGGGTTTTACATATTGACATGACGAAAGATTATTTCAAACAAGTTAAAGTTTCTGTCATCGATTTATTAGGTCGTGAAGTGAAGTCGGCTGATTTAGGTGATTTCGATGCCATCTATTCGATGAACTTAGCAGACCTTAACAAAGGAGTTTATATTGTGAAAATTCAAACAGCTACTGGCAGTATGCTACAACGAGTAGAGCTTTCTAAGTAATTAATACATCTCATTTAATAACCCTCGAGTAATTTCTCGGGGGTTTTTTTATTGATGATATATGGATTTTAACCCCGTTTTTTAGAAGATTAACCAAAATACAGAGGCAGAAGGGCCTTTCTGAATGCATCATTGTATTATTAAAAACAATATAAGATGATAACGGATTCTCCTTCAGTAGAAAAATTCAATGCCCTCAATTTTGATGAGAAGGCATGGCATGTTTGGCACCATGCTAATTTTATTATGGTGCGTCAGAATAGTTACTATCGTGTAAACTTATATTATCTGAATGGCTATTACATTCAGCTTTGGTATCATGTAAAACGTAATCGAATTGCAAAAATAGCGGCTACGCGCTCTGAACGAATAGTGGATGCTTATTTACCGAGCATTTCTATTGATAATTTAATATTGAACTAAACAAGTTCTCTTCAAACCGAAAAATCCCGGGGAACATCCTCGGGATTTTTTTATTTCATTTCCTTTTTAATTTTTATTTTACAAAGGAATATTTCCGTGTTTCTTCTTCGGTAATTTAATTGCTTTGTTTTCGAGCATCTTAAAGGCTTTAATTAACTTGCCTCTTGTTGCTTCAGGTAAAATTACTTCGTCAACATAACCTCGCTCTGCCGCTCTGTATGGGTTAGCAAAATGATTGATATATTCCTCTTCTTTCTCTTTTAATTTTTGTTGAGGATCTGCCGAAGCAGCAAGTGCATTTTTGAAAATAATTTCAGCAGCACCACGCGCACCCATCACAGCAATCTCTGCCGTTGGCCATGCATAATTCATATCGGCACCTATATGTTTTGAGTTCATTACATCGTAGGCACCACCGTAAGCTTTGCGCGTAATAACGGTAATGCGAGGAACAGTTGCTTCACTAAATGCAAATAATAATTTAGCTCCATTCGTAATGATACCATGCCACTCTTGATCAGTGCCAGGAAGAAATCCTGGAACATCTTCAAACACCAATAAAGGAATATTAAAACAATCACAAAAACGTACAAAGCGTGCAGCCTTTGTAGAGGAATTAATATCTAATACTCCTGCTAAAAATGCTGGCTGGTTAGCAACAATACCAATCGATTTACCACCTAAACGAGCAAATCCAACAACAATGTTTTCTGCAAAGTTTTTATGAACTTCAAAGAAACCTTCGCCATCATTATCAATTACCTGTTCAATTACTTCTCTGATATCATAAGGCTGATTCGGATTATCAGGAATGATCTTATTTAATGCTACTCTTGTTTCATCTCCCTCTGTATAAGGCAATGCAGGGGCATCTTCTTCACAATTAGAAGGTATATAACTTAACAGTCGTTTAATATTTTGAATACACTCTATTTCATTCGCGCAAGCAAAATGGGTAACTCCCGATTTTGAACTGTGTGTGGAGGCTCCTCCTAATTCTTCGCTAGTTACTTCTTCGTGCGTTACTGTTTTTACCACATTCGGACCTGTGACAAACATGTAACTGGTGTTTTCTACCATCATGATAAAATCAGTGATTGCAGGAGAATAAACCGCACCTCCTGCGCAGGGTCCCATAATTGCACTAATTTGCGGAATGACACCAGAGGCCATCGTATTACGGTAGAAAATATCGGCATACCCACCCAAGGATACTACCCCTTCCTGAATTCTTGCGCCACCTGAATCATTTAATCCAATTACCGGTGCACCATTCTGCATGGCAAGATCCATTATACGACAAATTTTTTCTGCATGCGCCTCCGATAATGAACCACCAAAAACAGTGAAGTCTTGTGCGAATACATATACCATTCGTCCGTTAATTGTACCATAGCCGGTTACCACTCCATCTCCTAAATACTTTTCACGATCCAATCCGAATTCTGTAGAGCGATGCGTTACAAACATTCCAATTTCTTCGAAAGAGTTTTCGTCCAATAAAAAATGTAAACGCTCCCTTGCAGTTAGTTTCCCTTTTTTGTGTTGAGAGTCTATTCGCTTTTCGCCGCCACCTAGTTGTGCTAGCGCTATTTGATTTTCGAGTTGTATTGTTTTATCCGACATAAAATAAAATTGATGTGCAAAGGTAGTCCAATTACTAAATTAAATGTTTCTAATTAATGGGCTTCGAGCCAGTTTTTGCCCGTTCCAATTTCAACTTCAACAGGAACGCTTAATGGTAAGGCGTGTTTCATTTTATCTGCTACTAGATTTTTCACGATTTCTAGCTCAGGAATAAATACATCAAAGACTAATTCGTCATGTACCTGCAATAGCATTTTCGATTTTAAATTCATTTCCGTCAATGCCTTGTTTAAATTAATCATGGCCAGTTTAATCATGTCTGCCGCTGATCCTTGAATAGGTGCATTAATAGCATTTCGCTCGGCAAAACCACGAACGGTTGCATTGTTCGAATTGATATCACGCAGGTATCTTCTTCTTCCTAATACGGTTTCAACATATCCTTTTTCTTTCGCATGTGCAATGCTACTATCCATAAAATCTTTGATGTAAGGATATTGAATAAAATATTGATCGATGATTTCAGCTGCTTCTTTACGAGGGATGTTTAAACGCTCACTTAATCCAAAAGGACTGATTCCATAGATAATTCCAAAGTTGACCATCTTGGCTTTACGACGCATATCTGACGTTACTTCTTCTAACGGAACTCCAAAAACTTTAGTGGCGGTTGCTGTATGTACATCTAAGTTATGATGAAAGGCTTCCAGCAATCCGGGGTCTTTGCACAAGTCGGCCATGATGCGCAATTCAATTTGTGAATAATCGGCCGATAGTAAAATGTACTCTTCATTTCGAGCTACAAAGGCTTTGCGAATTTCTTTTCCTCTTACAGTACGAATTGGAATATTTTGAAGATTTGGATTGTCAGAACTTAAACGACCAGTAACGGCCACCACTTGATTAAAAGAGGTATGTATTCTTCCCGTTCTTGCATTAACCATTTGCGGTAAGGCATCTACGTAAGTACTCTTTAATTTAACCAGCTCGCGGTAATCTAAAATTTTATCTACTATTGGATGCTTGCCCGATAACTTAGATAAGATGTCTTCGCTGGTGGCATATTGTCCTGTCTTTGTTTTCTTCGGTTTGTCAACAATTTTTAAAACTTCAAACAAAATATCACCTACTTGTTTTGGAGAAGAAATATTAAAGGGAGTTCCTGCAAGCGCTTGTATTTCTTTATCCGTAGTTTTTATTTCTTCTTCTAACGATTTGCTTAATTCCTTCAACACTTCAACATCCAGTCGAATACCTTCTCGTTCCATTGCGCCCAATACAGAAATCAACGGCTCTTCAACTTCATGATACAATTTTTCCGTATTAGTTTCATGAAGCATAGGCTCAAATTTATTTTTCAGTTGAAGCGTTACATCCGCATCTTCGGCAGCATATTCTGCAATAGTTTCTGTATCGACAAAACGCATGCTCATCTGGTCTTTCCCTTTCTTCCCAATTAGCTCTTCAATTGACACTGGTGTATATTGCAAATAAGTTTCAGCCAGCACATTCATGTTATGACGCATTTCTGGTTGAATTAAATAATGCGCTACCATCGTGTCGAATAAAGGACCTTTTACATCTACATGATACCACTTTAAAACCGTTATATCGTATTTTAAATTTTGTCCAATTTTTAAAATGTTAGGATGCTCGTAAATGGGTTTAAAATAAGATAAAATTTCAGTGGCTTTATCAAAACTCGAAGGCACAGGGATATACCACCCCTCATGCGCTTTAATTGAAAACGATAAACCAACCAATTCTACCTGATTCGCATCTATACCCGTAGTTTCTGTATCAAAGCTTACCTCTTTAGCATTTAATAAAATCGCTGCAAGTTCCTGATATCCTTCAATAGAATCAACAATTTTATATCCGTGAGGAGTGTTTTTAATCGTCCTGTATTCTATCGTTTCTTGCGGTTCATCTTCGGTTATAACGGTAGGGACTACCGAAGAGGTAGATGCGAATAAATCTTGTTGTCCATTTTTATTTTCTATTGGCGCCTCGACTACTTCACCTAAAATAATTTGTGCTAACCTACGAAACTCTAATTCTGTAAATAAAGTTTTCAAAGCTTCTTTATTTACCTCCTTTAAAATTAACTCTTCCTCATTAAATGGCATTGGTACATCACAATGAATAGTGGCCAATTGCTTCGACATAATCGCTAATTCTTTATTGGCTTCTACTTTTTCTTTCAACTTCCCCTTTAGCTGCTGGGTGTTGGCTAGTAAATTATCTACACTACCAAACTGCTGAATTAAGGCCGTTGCCGTTTTTTCTCCAACACCGGGAATTCCGGGAATATTATCAACGGAGTCACCCATCAATCCAAGAATATCAATTACTTGATTTGGTCGTTCAATGCCATAACGTGCACAAACTTCTTTCACTCCTAACACTTCCGCACTACCGCCATTTCGTGCAGGCTTGTAAATTTTTACATGGTCAGTCACCATTTGCATATAATCCTTGTCGGGAGTCATCATATATGTATCGAAACCAGCTTGTTCAGCTCTGATTGAAAATGTTCCAATGATATCATCCGCTTCATATCCATCTAATTCAATAACTGGAATATTAAAACAACGAATAATATCTTTAATGTAAGGAATCGCTATTCGGATGTCCTCTGGCATTTCTTCCCTATGTGCTTTATATGATTCATAAGCATCATGACGGTGGGTAGGAGCCGAAGTATCAAATACGACAGCAATATGTGTTGGTTTTTCTTTCTTTAAAACATCAAGTAAGGTATTTGTAAAACCAAACATCGCTGACGTGTTTAGCCCTTTCGAATTTATACGATGGTTTGTACTAAATGCAAAATACGCTCTATAAATAAGCGCCATTGCATCTAATAAAAAGAGTTTTTTATTTCGTTCTTGTATCATCATTATCTTTTGAAGGCACTAAGTTAAATGCAAAATGTGTTCGTACCTTAGCAAACAAATTAAATTAAATGAATATTGAAGATTTACGATTGTATTGCATTGCAAAAAAGGCCGTTACTGAATCGTTTCCTTTTGATGAAGACACACTTGTTTTTAAGGTGATGGGTAAAATGTTTGCCTTGGTAAGCATTTCAGAGGCAAATAGTGTAAACTTAAAATGTGATCCGGCGTATGCGATTGAATTAAGAGAACAATATACAAGCATTCAATCCGGATTTCACATGAATCATAAACATTGGAATACTGTGTTGTTTAATGAAGATGCCCCTGACCAATTAATTTATAATTTGATTGATCATAGTTATGATGCAGTATTGAATGGAATGACAAAGAAGTTAAAACAGGAGTATGATCAGTTGAGTAATTAATATACTTTTTTTGTAGTGGCTACTTTCAATTGTTGCTGTGAATCGCTGTAAAAAAAGTAAAAGTATTCAGTACCATACGTGATTTTTGTTTTCTTTTCAATTTCTTGTTGGGTAAGTTTAAAATTTCGAATTTTAATTACTCCTTTCTTGGGCTCATTAGCAGGAAATAATTTCGTCGAAAAATCATCTACCTTCACAATTTCAAAACAGTTTCCGAAAAAATTTTGAACTAGGTTTTCACTGGTATATAAATGGGTATTTTGACTTATTTTACTTACTTCAAAGATGTTTGCAATCGACTTATATCCGCCTGCTTTATTGAGTGAAGAGAATGGGTCGTACAAGTATTTTAATGCAGTTGAAAAGTGCAAATTGGTTTCTGCTTCCTCCTTAAAAGTAAAACATAACAATTGCGTTCCCTTGTTCGAAATATTTACACTTTGAATATTGGCGGAATCATTAAAACTAAAATCAATTTCGAATAGTAATTCTTTGCATTCATCCTCTACACTTACTACATAAACTGTCTTAACATTTTTTAATTCACTAATCGTAGCTTTAATATCAAGCATGGGCGAAAGTTTGATAAACATTTTTTTATGTAAGTCGCGAATGCGATTCATGATTAATTCTAAATCGGGCTGCATATCTTTTAATAAAAAAACCCGTTTATGATTTTCATTTCTTCTCGATGGATCTACATAAATACAATCTATGGAAGTCAGGGAAGGATTTGCTAAAAACTCTTCGGCAGTACAATTTAAAAAAGTGGTATTTGTGATGCCCAATACCTCAAAGTTATGCTTCGTAATTTCGAAACGAGTAGAATCGGGTTCTATGTAAGTATGCTGGGATGCTTGCTGAGCGATAAAATAACTATCAACTCCCATTCCTCCTGTTAAGTCAGCCACATTTTTTCCTTTCATTAACTGACTTTTAAATTGAGCAGTTACCTCCGATGAACATTGTTCAAGAGCTGTTTTGTCAGGGTAAATAAGGAGAGGACGAACTGCCCACGAAGGGATTTTACGAGATGCTATTTGTATTCCCTGAATTTGCGATAGTACAAATGACCAATCGCCCTCTTTTTTTGAAGCCCATTTCAAAGCTAAAGATGCCACATTTTGGTCCTTGTTTTCCTCGATTTTTAAAAGGATTTCTTCGTTTTTAAGGAGTTCCTGCCAGTTCACGGCTTCAAAGATGCAAAATAGTCTTCCATGAGAGGGATATATTTTCAATATTTTATGGCTTGCCCATTACAATTTCAGATATTTGCACGGCTAAATAAATAAGATGAAAAAACTGGTCAATTTCTTTTTACAAGGACTTCTTTTCGTGGTACCAATTGCGGTAACATTGTATGTGGTGATAAACGCTGTGGTATGGTTAGATAATTTACTTCCCGTAAAAGTTCCCATTGCTGTTCCAGGTTCACAAAGTATTTATTTACCAGGATTAGGAATTTTATTAATTGCAAGCATCATCACGGTTGTAGGGTACATTGGTACGCGCTTCGTACGCAACCCTGTATTCGCCATTTTTGAAGGACTTATCGAACGTACTCCTTTATTAAAATTAATTTATTCGTCAGTAAAAGATTTGATAGAAGCTTTCGTTGGAGAAAAGAAAAGATTTACTCAACCTGTTTTAGTAACAATGAATAACAATCCACCCATTCAACGAATTGGCTTTGTCACTGAAAACGATTTAACAGAACTAGGGCTAGGTAAAGAAAAGATGGCGGTGTATTTACCGTTCTCTTATGGTTTTAATGGACAATTGGTAATTGTTGAATCGAGCAATGTACAAAAGCTTGATGCATCAGGAACATAGATGATGAAGTTTGTAATTTCAGGAGGAGTAACCGATATTTAGTATGAAAAAAGTTTTAGTTTTTTTATTTCTGATTATTTCCACCTTAACTACGAATGCCCAATCGGTTATTGTAGATGAAGGGTTGGAAAAACTTGGTGGGGCCTACAACACAGCTATCAGAGTTTATCTTCCTTATGCAACAGAAGATTTATTAGCTGATAAGTGGGTCGATTTTTTAAAGGACAACAAGGGTAAGGTAAAAAAATCAAAAGAAGAAATTACAGCAAAGAATGTGGTGATTAATGGTTTGGGCGCAGATACACTTCTGGTTTATTCTACTATTACGCAGGTTGATTCTGGTTTTCAGTTAGCAGCCGTTTTTATGAGAGAAAACAGCTCGATTTCGAGCAAGAATCATCCGAAAGAAGCATCATGGCTAATTAAGTTTTTAAAAGATTGGGGTAAAAATATTTCTACTCAAGCATTGCAAAATCAAATAGAGGATCATGAAGAATTGTTGAAGGACAAAGGGAAAGACAAAAAGAGTTTTGAAAATAATACAAACTATTTGGAACAAAGTAATGCTAATATGAAAAAGCAAATTAGCGATAACGAAAAGAGAATCGAAGAGAATAAAATAAAAATTCAAAATACCATTCTCGAAATGGATAGCGTTAATTTATTAATTCAGCAGATAAAAGTACAACAGCAAAATTTAAAATGAAAAGTTCAGATAATATTTTAATACTAGGTTCCGGAGGACAAATAGGAACTGATTTAGTACATACTTTAAGAACAGAGTTGGGTGGCGACAGAGTTGTTGCAACTGATGTTAAAGATCAAGAAGGGTATTTAAAAGAGTCTGGCCCTTTTTACAAATTAGATGTAATGGATGCACAATCTATTGCTGATGTCATACGAACGCATAATGTAAAGCATGTGTATTTGTTAGCTGCGTTGTTAAGTGCAACGGCTGAACAAAAAATGAAAATGGCCTGGAAGTTAAATATGGAAGGCTTGTTTAATGTGCTAGACATTGCTAAAGAATTAGGCGGTATGCGTATTTTCTGGCCGAGTAGTATAGCGGTTTTTGGACCTACAACACCAAGAGTGAATACTCCGCAGTTTACAGTGATGGAGCCAACAACAGTTTACGGTATAAGTAAACAAGCAGGCGAACGTTGGTGCGAATATTACTTCAATAAATTTGGTGTTGATGTTCGTAGTATTCGTTATCCAGGTTTGATTAGTTATAAAGCACAACCTGGTGGAGGAACCACTGATTATGCAGTAGATATTTATCATCAAGCATTAGACAAAGGTTCTTACAATTGTTTCCTAAAAGAAGATACTGCATTGCCAATGATGTATATGCCAGATGCTATTCGTGCAACATTAGAATTGATGAATGCTGATGCAGACAAAATTAAAATTCGTAGCAGTTATAATTTAGCAGGTATAAGTTTTACTCCGCAAGAAATTGCGAACGAAATCAAAAAACATATTCCAGATTTTCAAATTTCATACGAGCCCGATTTTCGTAAGGCAATTGCCGACTCATGGCCAATGTCGATTGATGATTCACGCGCACAAGATGATTGGGGCTGGGTGCCATATTACGATATGAGCTCAATGACAAAAGATATGTTGTTACACTTGAAAGAAGCACGCATGAGTGCAGAACACTAATAGAATAAAGTTTACAATGCAGCACCCGCTTTATATTACCAATTCGTTAACACGACAAAAAGAAAATTTCATTCCGATTAATTCCCCTTTTGTAGGGTTATATGTATGCGGACCTACTGTATATGGAGAAGCACACTTAGGACATGCACGTCCTTATATCACCTTTGATGTTTTATATCGTTATATGTCACATCTCGGATACAAAGTTCGTTATGTAAGAAATATTACTGATGTTGGCCATCTTGAAAATGATGCAGATGAAGGGGAAGATAAAATTGCAAAGAAGGCAAGGCTTGAACAATTGGAACCAATGGAAGTCGTAGAACTTTATACTGGAAGCTTCCATGAGTCGATGCGTGAATTAAATAATAATGCACCAAGTATTGAGCCTCGTGCATCAGGACATATTATCGAGCAAATAGAAATGATAAAGAAAATCATAACTAACGGGTATGCATATGAGTCGAATGGTTCTGTTTATTTTGATGTGATTAATTATAGTGCTTCTAATGATTATGGAAAATTATCCGGTCGTGTTATAGAAGAATTAATAGCAGGCGCAGGTAATGAACGCAGAGAGCTAGAAGGGCAATCAGAAAAAAGAAACCCTGCTGATTTTGCACTTTGGAAAAAAGCAAGTCCTGAGCATATCATGCGATGGCCTTCACCATGGAGCGATGGTTTTCCTGGCTGGCATATCGAATGTTCGGCAATGAGCAGTAAATATTTAGGGGAGACATTTGATATTCACGGAGGAGGGATGGATTTATTATTTCCTCATCACGAAAGTGAAATAGCACAGTCGAAAGGTTCATGTGGCAAAGCGCCCGTAAAATATTGGATGCACAATAACATGATTACTATCAACGGGCAAAAGATGGGAAAGAGTCTTGGTAATTTCATTACGCTAAAACAATTTTTTACAGGCGATCATAAATTGCTAGAGAAAGTGTATTCGCCAATGGCCATTCGTTTTTTCATTTTACAAGCACATTATAGAAGCACGCTTGATTTTTCTAATGAAGGATTAATCGCTGCCGAAAAAGCATTTCAGCGAATTATAAATGCAATGGATACGTTGGATAAATTAAATCCATCAGCAAGTTCAACTTCATCAGTATCAGAATTAGAACAGAAATGTTTTGATGCGATGAATGATGATTTAAATACCGCTATTGTTTTATCGCATTTGTTTGAAGCAGTCAGAATTATTAACTCAACTAACGCTGGGACTGAAACACTAACGGCTTCGGATATAGAAAAACTAAAATCATTAATGAATCTTTTTGTTTTTAATATTCTTGGATTAAAGCGCGAAGAGAAAAATTCGGATGATGATACTGATGGATTAATGAAACTATTATTATCTATCCGCGCTCAGGCAAAAGCAAATAAAGATTTTGCAACATCGGATCAAATTCGTGATGAGCTGATAAAATTAAATTTCACAATTAAAGATGGTAAAGATGGCTCAACGTGGAGCAAAAATTAA
>JBJTMY010000085.1:0-5053 GCA_046073825.1 Bacteroidota bacterium | reverse complement strand
ACACCATTATCCTAACCTTTTTATTCTTTTTATGCATTGCCGATGCCGCTCAATTTGAGGAAGGTACATTAATCACCCAATCTAGTCAAATTAAACATGAATTTATAGGTGCAATTACTTTTATTGCAAGACTTTTAGGCGATGGGATTTTCAATAACAGCAGCGCATTTGATATTTTGTTTATTCCTATCTCTATTGCAATAAATGCTTATTTACTTAGTGTTATTACAAAAATTTGCAGGACAATTTACAGAGGAGCAACTAAAAATTTTATTGATTAAAACTGATACGCGAGCTTGATTGATTGCCTATTTGGGCACACCCCGCAATTTAATTTCATTCCCCTTCAAAAACTAATTAGTTCGTTGTATATTCGCATTCTGAAAAGATTATCATCGTGAAAAACATTCAACTTAAAGACATCAGTATTATCTCGGGAATTATCCTTTTAGGCGCTTTGAGCCGTTTAATTCCTCACCCTATGAACTTCACCCCAATTGCCGCTATGGCATTGTTTGGGGCTGCTGTATTGAACGACAAACGTCTTGCTATCTTGATCCCTTTCGCAGCAATGTTCATCAGTGATATTTTATTACAATTAGTAAATGGTACAGGTTTTCATAATCAAATGATTTTAGTTTATGGGTGTACTATTTTCAGTTCTCTCATCGGATTTCAAATCAGAGAGCAATTACAATTCAAAAACATATTTTTAGGAACATTGGCTGGAGCCATTTTGTTTTTTATCACCACTAATTTTGGAGTGTGGATATTAGGTTATTATGGTTATACAATGACGGGATTAGTGAATTGCTTTGCGATGGCTATACCCTTCTTCCGAGGCACAATTACAGGTGATTTATTTTATTCCTTGTTTTTCTTCGGATGTTATTCATTGGTAAAATCGCGAGTACCTGTTTACATAAAAAAATAATTTTTAAAAATATAATTGTAAGCCCCGGACAATAAACTCCGGGGTTTCTTTTTTGTTACTACGAATAGCCCTAACTTTGTCGACACCCTTTTACCATGATTACCAAAGAGCAAGTATTAGAAGCATTAAGCCATGTTGAGGAACCCGATTTGAAAAAAGATTTGGTTACCCTTAACATGATTAGCGATATTGAAATTGAAGGAAAGAATGTAAGTTTTACAGTTATCCTCACCACCCCTGCTTGTCCACTGAAAGAACTCATTGCAAATGCCTGCCGCAATGCCATTATACACCTGGTAGATGCAGAAGCCATCGTAACAGTGAACATGACAGCACGTGTAACAACACAACGTAACCAATCAAACGATTTTCTGAAAGGTGTTAAAAACATCATTGCGGTATCTTCTGGTAAAGGAGGTGTTGGAAAATCTACCGTAGCGGCCAACCTTGCCATCGCAATGGCACAGACAGGAGCTCGTGTAGGTTTAATAGATGCAGATATTTACGGACCATCGCAACCGATTATGTTTGGTGTTGAACACGAACAACTTTTTATTACTGAACGCGACGGCATGCAACTCATGGTGCCCGTGGAAAGATATGGTGTTAAACTTTTATCGATTGGTTTTTTAACCGATCCTGCACAAGCAATTGTTTGGCGTGGACCAATGGCAGCAAAAGCACTGCGTCAATTATTTTCAGATGGTGATTGGGGCGAATTAGATTATTTATTTATTGACCTTCCGCCTGGAACAGGCGATGTACATTTAACACTTGCGGCATCGGTACCTCTTACTGGAGCTATCATCGTATCAACCCCTCAACAAGTAGCCTTAGCCGATACACTTAAAGGCATAGGCATGTTCCGAATGGAACAAATCAACATCCCAATTATTGGTATTATTGAGAACATGGCGTATTTTACTCCTAAAGAATTACCGGATAATAAATATTACTTATTTGGAAAAGACGGCTGTAAAAAATTAGCAACTGATTTAACTATTCCTTTCTTAGGAGAATTGCCCTTAATACAAAGCATCTGCGAAGGTGGTGACCAAGGATATCCTGCTATATTAGATGAACTAGGGCCTGCATATTTACCATTACTCACCATCGCCGGAAATGTAGCCCAACAAATTGCTATTCGTAATGCACAACCTGCAATGACGAATTAATAATCGTATGAAAACACAATTAATCGACAGAATAGAAGAAACACTTGCTCAGCTGCGACCGTATCTTGAGGCAGACAATGGAAATGTTTCATTTGTAGAATTAACAGATGATATGGTCGTTCGTGTTCAGCTGGAAGGAGCTTGTTCATCTTGCTCTATGAGCAGTATGACCTTAAAGGCAGGAATTGAACAATCCCTTTTAAAAGCAATACCTGAAATCAAAGGTGTAGAGGCAGTAAATCAAAACTAAGCCATTCTGCTTTATTGATCTTCATCGGGCAACTTCCCGTTCACATACGTATATTTTTTTAGCGTACGTCCCATTGCATCCATATCTTGCCAATTCCCATCTCGCAGTCCGTTTTTGAACTTTCCGACAGTCTTAATTTTTCCTTCTGGACCATACACACGCACCACTCCATTTTCTACGTCGTTTACAAATTCCTGCTCGAAAATTTTATTCCCATTATCAGCATATTGAATATACCAGCCGTTAATTTTATCGTTAATAAATGTTTTCTCTTCGGCTTTTATTCCATTTGGATAAAATACGATCCACTTCCCATCACGAACACCTGATTTGTACGATTCCACTTTCGTTAATAAAGAATCTTCAGAATAATAATTCCAAACGCTATCTTTCTTTTGCAATTTATAATTACCCTTCGAATGGATTTTACCTGATTCATAATACATCACCACCTTGGCTGATTTACCATCGTTTGCATTACGAATTTCGGCTTGTATTTTTCCACTCTCAAAAAACGATTTAGACAATCCTACTTGCAAATTGTTTTTAAAAGTTGTTTCGCCCAATACTTTTTTCGATTCATAAAATTTCATCCATACACCTTGCTTCATTCCTTTTACATCAACTCGGTTAATGGTATCTCCGTTATACAATTGAAATGATTTCCATTTATTATTTTGAGCAAAAACGTTGGACGATTGAAGTCCTAGAACAATTAAAATAACCAATAGAATTGCTGACTTTTTCATGGCAGTAAAATTAAAAGATTCTGCGATATTACATGCACTTGGAAGGTATCTAAAAAATGATAATTTTGTTAACTATGAATATTGGTCAACCACTACTCCAACGAAGTCTTTGGCTTTGTAGTATTTTAATCTTCACTTTCAATGTAACTTTTGCGCAGACCATAAACGGAACAGTAAAAGATAAAGTAACCAATGAATTTCTTTTTGGAGCTGTTGTTAATATTAAAGGAAGTAGTATCGGAGCAACAACCGATATGGATGGAAAATTTACCTTGAAAGCCACTTCTTTGCCCTGTATTCTACAAGTTCGCAACATTGGTTATATCAGTTATGAGATCAATATTACGAATGCAGACAAGCTGCTAAATATTGAATTGACTCCTGATGCGAAGACCTTTAAGACAGTAGAAATTACCGACCGACGACTAACAGAAAAGCAGAAAGAGTCGCCGGTAACAGTAGAAGCGCTCGATTATATTGCGATCAAACAAACCACTGCGGCTAATTTTTATGAAGGACTTGGGAATCTCAAAGGTGTTGATATGACTTCTGCTAGTTTAGGATTCAAAGTGATAAATACACGAGGATTTAACAGCACTTCGCCAGTTCGTTCATTACAAATAATTGATGGAGTCGATAATCAGGCACCTGGATTAAATTTCTCATTGGGTAACTTTCTTGGCTCTTCAGAATTAGATATTCAAAAAGTAGAGTTAATTGTAGGCGCTAGCTCTGCGTTTTATGGACCTAACGCATTCAATGGTGTTATAAGTATGACCACGCGAAGTCCGTTTGTACGACCAGGCTTTGAAATACAAGTTAAAAGTGGCACCCGTGATTTATTAGAGTCATCGTTCCGTTATGCTGTGGTTTTTAAAAACCAATTGAAAGAAGACAAACTCGGAATAAAATTCAATGCTAGCTTTTTTAAGGCGCGCGATTGGGAAGCCAATAATTTAAATCCAACACTTGCATCAAAAAGCGACATGCATAATCCAGGAGGATATGACGCTGTAAATATTTATGGCGATGAATATTTTTCGGGTGGAGATCTATCACAAGTCCCTACCTCACGACCGGGGTTTGGAATAATTTATCGTACTGGATATGCAGAAAAAGATTTAGTGGACTACAACACACGCAATATTAAATTAAGCACGGCGGCACACTACAAAATTGATAAAGAAACTGAATTAATTGCATCTTCAAGCTTTGGTACAGGAACTACGATTTATCAAGGTGACAATCGCTATTCACTAAAAGATATTTTATTTTTTCAGAACAGACTTGAATTAAAAAAGAATAATAAATATTTTATACGTGCTTACTTAACTTCGGAAGATGCAGGAAAATCGTATGATGCTTTTTTCACTGCATTGCTTTTGCAAAAATCGGTGAAGTCCGATAACGAGTGGGTTAATGATTATACAAATTGCTTCAACAATAATCATTACTTTCAGAACATTAAAAACTTTCCAGGTTTTCCACAACCTGCACAATTTGCCAATTACGAAGATTATTTAGCGGCCATTAATCCATTTTTATTAAACAATTACTACGATTCACTTACTCTTTATCATAATACTGCAAGTGCTTTTGCAGATGCTTATGCGAATCCTGTTAAAAACACAAACGCCTACTTAATTCCTGGAACAGCCACGTTCGATAGTGCCTTTGCGAGTATCACTTCTAGAGAAACTTTTAATGGCGGCGGATCAAAGTTTTTTGACAAATCGGCTTTGGCGCATATTCATGGTGAATACAAATTTGATTTGAAATGGTTCCATGTGAATTAGGGAGGTATCTTCGGTAATTCGCACCGGTAGTAAGCTGGACCCATTTCAAATCAAATTAAATCTAACAACACGCTTAGATAAAAATCAAAATTTTGGTTATTTATTCTCGCCTGCACTTTCTGCTATTTATTCTCCGAACAAAGACAACA
>JBJTMY010000084.1:0-4542 GCA_046073825.1 Bacteroidota bacterium | reverse complement strand
GATCGCCCTGTATTGAAGGCCGCTTCTATCGACGGTGGAGTGTTCATTGGTGATAATCAGTTAGACGTATTAGCTGCATTAAAAACAAAGAACGAACTTATCGGAGATGTTATTGGTTTACTTCAATCTCCAGCAAAATCTGTTATCTCTGGCCTTACAGGTCAGGGTGGCAAAATCGCTGGCATCCTCAAAACGTTGGAAGAACGTGCAGCTTAATGGCCGCTTAAATCTTCAAAAAACAAAAACAATCAATTATTTAAAAATCCTTAAAAAAAATAAACAAAATGGCAGATTTGAAATCATTCGCTGAACAGTTAGTTAACCTTACTGTAAAAGAAGTTCAGGAACTTGCTCAAATTCTTAAAGATGAATATGGCATTGAGCCAGCAGCAGCAGCAGTTGCAGTAGCAGCACCAGCAGGTGGTGGAGCACCAGCAGCTGAAGAGCAAACATCTTTCGATGTAATTCTTAAAAACCCAGGTGCTAATAAATTAGCTATCGTTAAGTTAGTAAAAGACTTAACTGGGTTAGGCTTGAAAGAAGCTAAAGATTTAGTAGACGGAGCACCAAAACCTTTAAAAGAAGGTGTTTCTAAAGATGAAGCTAATGCATTAAAAACTCAGTTAACTGAGGCTGGTGCAGAAGTTGAAATCAAGTAATTGAAAATCAATTAATTATCAGACCTGCGCCACTTAACCAGTGGTGCAGGTCTTTACCATTTTATAAGCTGAATATCGCTTATTTCGAACGGTTGTTAATACTAACATTAAAACTCCTTCCAATTGACTACCATAAACAGTCTCACCTCAGAGAAGACGGCAGCCAACCGTATCAATTTCAGTAAGAGCAAAAACCCGGTTGAATATCCGGACTTTCTCGAAATTCAATTGAAATCTTTTAAAGATTTCTTTCAATTAGAAACAACAGCTGACAACAGAACCCAGGAAGGGCTTTACAAAGTTTTCAGCGAGAACTTTCCAATTACAGATTCAAGAAACAATTTCGTTCTTGAATTCTTGGATTATTTCGTAGATCCTCCTCGTTATTCCTTAGAGGAATGTATTGAAAGAGGATTAACGTATAGCGTGCCTCTTAAGGCTAAATTAAAACTTTATTGTACAGATCCTGAGCACGAGGATTTTGAAACGATTGTACAAGATGTGTATTTGGGAACTATCCCTTATATGACACCTAAAGGTACTTTCGTTGTCAATGGTGCTGAACGTGTAGTTGTATCGCAGCTTCACCGTTCACCAGGAGTATTCTTTGGTCAAAGTCGCCATGCGAACGGAACCAAATTGTATTCTGCCCGTGTAATTCCTTTTAAAGGATCTTGGATTGAGTTTGCAACAGACATTAATAGTGTCATGTATGCTTACATCGATCGTAAGAAAAAATTCCCTGTTACTACTTTGCTTCGTGCTATCGGCTATCAAACGGATAAGGATATCCTTGAGATTTTTGGTTTAGCGGATGAAGTGAAAGTTAGTAAAGCAGGTTTAAAGAAAGTAGTAGGTCGCCGTTTAGCAGCCAGAGTGTTAAGAAGCTGGTTGGAAGACTTCGTTGACGAGGATACTGGTGAAGTAGTATCTATCGAGCGTAATGAAGTTATTTTAGAACGCGAAACTATTCTTGAAGATGAACATATCGATTTGATTGTTGATGCTGGCGTTAAATCAGTGATTTTGCATAAAGAAGATGCAAACACGAATGATTATGCTATCATTTACAATACACTTCAAAAAGATACATCCAACTCTGAAAAAGAAGCGGTAGAGCATATCTATCGTCAGCTTCGTAATGCAGAGCCACCAGATGAAGAAACAGCACGTGGTATTATCGACAAGTTGTTCTTCTCTGATAAACGTTATGATTTAGGAGAAGTTGGTCGTTATAGAATGAACCGAAAGTTAAGACTGAATATCGATGAAGATACGAAGGTTTTAACGAAAGAAGATATTATTCAGATCATTAAGTTCTTAATTGAATTAATCAATGCGAAAGCTATTGTGGATGATATCGACCACTTGAGTAATCGTCGTGTAAGAACAGTAGGGGAACAGTTATATTCTCAATTCGGTGTTGGTTTAGCTCGTATGGCTCGTACAATTCGTGAACGTATGAATGTTCGCGATAACGAGGTGTTTACTCCAGCAGATTTGATTAATGCTAAAACTTTATCAAGCGTTATTAATTCTTTCTTCGGAACTAACCAGTTAAGTCAGTTCATGGATCAAACTAATCCATTAGCTGAAATTACTCATAAGCGTCGTTTGTCGGCTCTCGGACCAGGAGGTTTGAGTCGTGAGCGTGCTGGTTTCGAGGTTCGTGACGTTCATTATACGCACTACGGTCGTTTATGTACGATTGAAACTCCAGAAGGACCGAATATCGGATTGATTTCTTCTTTGTGTGTTTATGCAAAGATTAATCAGTTAGGGTTTATTTCTACTCCTTATCGTACGGTTACAGAAGGTAAAATTGATGTTCAAAATGATCCAATTTATTTAACTGCAGAAGAAGAGGATACCAAAGTAATTGCTCAAGCAAATGCGGAGGTAGATGATAAAGGCAATTTCGTTGATCATAAGGTGAAGGCTCGTTTTGAAGGCGATTTCCCAATCGTTGAACCAAAAGAGATTCACTTAGTGGACGTGGCTCCTAATCAGATTGCTTCTATTGCTGCTTCGTTGATTCCTTTCTTAGAGCATGATGATGCCAATCGTGCCTTGATGGGATCGAACATGCAACGTCAGGCAGTTCCATTGTTACGCCCTCAGGCGCCAATCGTGGGAACAGGTTTGGAAGGTCATGTTGTTCGTGATAGTCGTGTATTGATTAATGCAGATTATCCTGGAACTGTTGAGTATGTTGATGCGAATGAAATTCATGTTCGTTGTGTAAGAACAACGGATGAGAAATTAGTAAGCTTCGAAGATGATTTAAAAGTTTATCGATTAACTAAATTCCAAAAGACAAACCAAAATACATGTATTAACTTAAAGCCAATCGTTAAGAAAGGCGATAAAGTGAAAGCTGGTCAGGTATTATGCGAAGGTTATGCAACGCAAGGTGGTGAGTTAGCATTAGGACGCAATATGAAAGTGGCGTTCATGCCTTGGAAAGGATATAATTTTGAGGATGCCATTGTAATTTCTGAGCGTGTAGTACGTGAAGATATCTTTACTTCTCTTCATATTGATGAGTATAGTTTAGAGGTTCGTGATACTAAGCGTGGACTTGAAGAGCTTACTGCGGATATCCCTAACGTTAGTGAAGAGGCTACTCGTGAATTAGATGAGAATGGTTTAATTCGTGTAGGGGCAGAAGTTATTGAAGGTGATATCTTGATTGGTAAAATCACTCCTAAGGGTGAAACTGATCCTTCACCAGAAGAAAAATTATTGCGTGCTATCTTCGGCGATAAAGCAGGTGATGTTAAGGATGCTTCTTTGAAAGTTCCACCTTCTGTAAAAGGAGTTGTAATTGACAAGAAATTATTCTCACGTGCTGTGAAAGATAAGCGTGCAAGAGATGAGGAGAAAAATATTATTTCTCGTTTGGACGCTGAACAAGAGAAAGAACTTGCCGATGTGAAGGTTAAATTAATCGATAAGTTATTTGAACTTGTAAGTGGAAAAACTTCTCAAGGTGTAGTGAATGCATTCAAAGAAGTCGTTATTCCAAAGGGTTCTAAGTTCACGCAAAAAATGTTGATTGATATTGATTACATGAATATCAATCCTACAAAGTGGACAACAGATAAGGAGAAGAATGATATGATCACTCGTTTACTTACGAATTATATCGTTAAGGTAAATGAAGTGTTGGCTGCTTTTAAACGTAAGAAGTTCCAAATCCAAATTGGAGATGAGTTACCAACCGGAATTATGCAGTTAGCAAAAGTTTATATTGCTAAGAAGCGTAAGTTGAAAGTGGGTGATAAGATGGCTGGTCGACATGGTAACAAAGGTATCGTTGCAAGAATTGTACGTGATGAAGATATGCCTTACTTAGAAGATGGAACACCAGTAGATATCGTTCTTAATCCACTTGGGGTACCTTCTCGTATGAACCTTGGTCAGATTTATGAAACCGTTCTTGCGTTAGCAGGTCAGAAGTTGGGTGTGAAATTCGCAACGCCAATTTTTGATGGTGCTACCATTGAAGAAATTGATTCATGGATTACTAAAGCTGGCTTACCTAAGTTCGGATCTACCTACTTATTTGATGGTGGTACTGGAGAGCGTTTCCATCAACCAGCAACTGTAGGTATTATCTACATGTTGAAATTAGGTCACATGGTGGATGATAAGATGCATGCCCGTTCAATCGGACCTTACTCATTGATTACTCAACAACCTTTGGGTGGTAAGGCACAGTTTGGAGGCCAGCGTTTTGGTGAGATGGAGGTTTGGGCACTTGAAGCATTTGGTGCTGCAAACATACTTCGTGAAATTCTTACTGTTAAGAGTGATGATATCACCGGTCGTGCCAAAACATACGAAGCCATTGTTAAGGGCGATAACATCAACCAATATG
>JBJTMY010000083.1:0-9929 GCA_046073825.1 Bacteroidota bacterium | reverse complement strand
TTGCCTCAGATGCTACACCAATTGTTGAATACACAAAGAATGTTGCGTATTTGAATGATGGGGAAGTAGCCATCATGGATAATGGTGTGTTAACTGTTAAAACCATCGGAAATGAAATTAAAACTCCATACATTCAAGAACTAGAATTAAAATTAGAGGCGTTAGAGAAAGGCGGATACGAGCATTTCATGATGAAGGAAATTTATGAGCAGCCTCGTTCAATCAATGATAGCATGCGTGGTCGTTTCGATTCAAAGAGTGGAGCTATCAAATTAGGAGGTATCAGTGAATTTGAGAAAAAGCTAACTAACGCTAAACGAATTATCATTGCTGCTTGTGGTACATCGTGGCACGCAGGATTAGTAGCTGAGTATTTAATTGAAGATTTAGCACGTATTCCGGTGGAGGTTGAATATGCATCTGAATTCCGTTATCGTAATCCGGTAATTTTTGAAGATGATGTATTAATCGCCATCTCTCAAAGTGGAGAAACAGCTGATACACTTGCTGCTGTTGAATTAGCAAAATCGAAAGGTGCAACTATCTTCGGGGTTTGTAATGTAGTGGGTTCAAGTATTCCACGTGCTACTCACGCTGGTGCCTATACGCATGCAGGACCAGAAATTGGCGTGGCTTCTACCAAAGCATTTACAGCGCAGGTAACGGTGCTTACGTTAATGGCTTTACAAATTGCACATCGTCGTGGTACTATAACGGAGTCGCGTTTCCGTCAAATTTTAAATGAGCTGGAAACAATTCCTGAAAAAGTTGAGAGAGCTTTAAAATGCAATGAACAAGCACAGGAAATAGCTGCTCAATATAAAGATGCACGTAACTTTTTATACTTAGGTCGTGGATATGGGTTCCCTGTTGCTCTAGAAGGTGCATTGAAGCTGAAAGAAATTTCTTACATCCATGCAGAAGGATATCCCGCTGCTGAAATGAAGCATGGTCCTATTGCATTAATCGATGAAGAAATGCCAGTAGTGGTTATTGCAACCAAACATGGTTCCTACGAAAAGGTGGTGAGTAATATTCAAGAGGTGAAAGCACGTAAAGGGAAAATAATTGCCATCGTTACAGAAGGAGATGTGGAAGTAAGAAAAATGTCGGATTATGTGATTGAAATTCCAGAAACGGATGAAATTCTTGTTCCCTTAGTAAGTGTTATTCCATTGCAATTGTTGGCATACCATATTGCGGTTATGCGTGGCTGTAATGTAGATCAGCCCCGTAACCTTGCAAAAAGCGTAACGGTAGAGTAATCAATCTTCTTATTTTTTAATTGCCAAGCGCACTCATCATTCGCTGGTATTTCTGCACTTCTGCGTCATTCCCAAGCGCATGGTTTGCGTCTGCTAGTACTCCAATAATTTTCTTGGATTGTCCATCTGCTTTTAATCCCCTTAACCCATAAGCAATCGCTTGCTGGTAGTTGTTTGTTAAGAAAGACATTACTGCGCATGATTCAAGTAACGTGATGTTTTCAGGATTTGCAGTTAACCCCTTTTCCAATTGCTTAATGGCTTCTGATGCATTATTACGATTATAATAAATCAACCCCAAATTATTCCATGCAGTAATATTGGTAACATCATAAGTTAATGCAACTTTATAATTTGCTTCTGCGCTATCACTATTGGATGCGCTTTCGAATGCAGATGCCTTCTTAGCGTAAATAGCTCCAATATTTTTGTTTATCACCGGCTGATTAGCATAGATTTTTTGTGATTGAGTAAATAAATAAATAGAAGAGTCAAGGTTGTTTGTTAAGTCATAAACACAAGCTAAATTTGTCATGGCCATAAAATTCCCAGGATAAATAGCAAGGCTCTTTTTGAATTCATCAATTGCTTTATAAGCATAATCGTTATTCGCCTGACCTAACGTATTTTTTTGTGCAAGTTTCCAATATTCCTGTCCTAAATTATAATGTGCTCTCGTATTATTTCCACATACAACTACTCCACGCTCAAAGAGCGTTAAATTATTTTTCCAATAAGCCGTTGCGTTCAATGTCATTCCTGAAAAAATCAACAATAAACCAATCAGCCAATAATTTGATTTATTACTCCACTTAAAAGTAAAATAGGATATATCTACTTTGAAAATTCGAGTGTATAATTCAACAACTATAATTGGGAGCGATAGCGATGCTGTAAATAAAAATCGTTCAGCGAAATTAGTAGAGTTAATAAAAAAGATATTGGATGTTGGTAGTATGCAAATGAAGTAAAACAAAATTGAAAAGCTAATGATTGGATTTCTTTTCCAATAATAAATACTGGATATAAATAGTGATGTGTAAATTAATATGCTTGCTATAACGTGATAGTCGCTGAAGTTAGCAACGTACACATAACTATAACTGTAATCCCATGCTAATGGATAAGGAATTATTAATGTTTTGAAATTGAGATAAAGAGTAAGAAATCGTGTGGCAATTTTTTCACTCAGTGTATTGGCAATGTAAAGCACATTGTCTAAAATAGGGAGTGGAGGATTTGCCGTTTGCGAGGCAATTGCATGTTGACGTAAGGCAAAAAATAAAAGCGTAGTAACAATAAAAGGAAGTGAGTACAGCACTACTTTTTTAAGCTCTGTTTTTTTTATGATTAATAACGATAAAGGAAGTATAGCAAAAAATACAATGCCACTTTCTTTTGATAAAATTGTTAGTAAGGAGAATGCAGAAAATTGCAAAGTGTTTTTCAGATTACTGCTGTTGTTTGTTGCAATGTTTAAAAAGTAATACCAGGTGCAACATCCAAATAATGCTGCTAACATTTCGTCGAGTGTTTTAATGTTCGCTACTACTTCGGAATGTATTGGATGTGCCGCATATAAAAGTACAATGAGGGCGATCAAATGATAACTATAGTTGGAAAATAATTTTTTAAGTGTCGCATATAAAACTAAAAGTGTCAGCGAATAAATTAATAAATTAAAAAAATGTAGAGCTGCGGTATTGTTATTAAATATGGAATGCTCTAAGGCAAATATAGTTATTGTAAGTGGTCGGTAGGGTTGGTTGCTGGTAAACTGACTTTGTTCGCCTATACTTGGACTTGTAAAAATAGTTCCGATGTTTTTAATGCCACCTTGTACGAGAGTGTTTTGTTCGTAAAACGATTCATCATCTAAAACAAAATCAAATTTTACCGTTTGAAAATAAAGAATAAAGGAAAATACAACAATGATTATTTTAATCAATGTATCGTTGCTGTTATTATTCGACAAACTATTTTTCTTCATAGTACATTAATGTTGAAGCATGGCTTCATGAAATTTTTGACCAATGATTACGGGACTATTATTTTTATCTATATCACGCATCGCATTACTTAAAAGGGTATTAACATCGTAATCGCCTTCAAATAAATAATCCATTTTATCTGCTAAATCATTTACGTTTTTACACTCAAATAAAAAGCCGTTGCTGTTGTGATTTACAATATCTGAGTTAGGTGATAAGTTAGAAGCGACTACCAATTTCGGAAAGCTCATAGCCATCAACAGCACACCACTTTGATAAATAAAACGATAGGGAAGAATTACCGCTTTTGAAATAGCAAACAATACATCTCGTTCTTCATCGCTGATGTGTCGTATGATTGGAATTACTCTGTCTTCAATATGATGCTCACGAATAATGTCTTCGTATTTATCCCATTCTTCAAAGCGTAATTTACCTGCAATAATTAATTTGTAATTGCTTTTTGTTTCACGAATAGCTTTCAACAAAACATCTACGCCTTTTGCTTTTTTAATTTGACCAAAAAATAATAAGAGCTCTTCTCCATTGTTCAAGGCGTTTTCAATTTCAGGAGATAGTTGTTGAAGTATGGAGTTGTTTGATTTTAATGCCGCTACTTTACCGTTGTCTTGATGATATTCATCAAATAACTGAATAAAATTCACGTGCGGAATGATAGCTGTTTTGAGTAATGATTTTTCAGAAATAATTTTTGCAATTTCATCTTTACAAAAATTATTATGTACCACGCGTTGATTGGGCAATAGATCTACTACCCATTTTTTAATTAGCGGAGAAGTCGTGAATTCTAAACTTTCAATATCATGAACAATCGTTAATACTTTAAATCCTAATAATCGTGCAACAAATAACGTTAATAAGTCAAATGAATTCGGACTGAAAATATGAAAGATTAACCACTGCACTCTTGAAAAGCGTGCATGTAACATGCTCGTAAAAAATCCGCTGAAGGAACTAATTATTGATTTTAATTTTCCAACGCCTACATTATGAAAATACTTTTTATACTTCACCTTTGGCTCTTTGCACTCAAAATTGGAATATAAATAACACTCGTCGCCTGCAGCAATTAATCCGCGTAACAATGAAATGTCGTAATGGTCAATGCCCGCTTTACTACCCACTTTATCAATAATCGCTATTTTCATCACTAAGGTTTTTTCTTAAACTCCGTTGTCGTTAAATATTTCCAGATGGCTGATTGACTTCCTTTATTTTCCAATATCCAATCATTCACATCATTGCCTGGATTTTTTACTTCCATAAATGGATTCCAGAAATCATTATCAGGCTGATAAGCAAAGTAAGCCCATCCCCAATTATTTTGGTCCATTATATCAATTACATCTTTCACCCATTGATTGCAATTAGGTGCCCAACGTACCGATTGGAATTCACCAATGAAGATAGGATATCCTGTTTTAGCTTCAAATGCTTTTAATGAATTAAATGATTTGGCAACTGCTGCTTTATCCCAGAATTTTCCACCTGCTTCTCCTGGGTAATTAATGCCTTTAGGTCGATTTTTTATGCCTTGATGAGTATATTGTTGAGGCAGGTATTGATGGGCGCCATAAATCAATTTATCATCTTGTAAGTTGTATCCTTTAAATCCTACATAATTTAATGGCTTACCAAATGGTCCGGGAGTAACTAAAAAGTATCTAACGGTATCGTATTTACGAATAATCTTCAAAGTGTTCTTGAAAAATTCTTCTAGTCGTGGCGGACTGCTTGCACGTGAAAACTCATCACCACCAATGGCGGGCTCACTCATGAATTCATAAGCCGCTAATTCACTTCCTCTCGACTTATAACGTTTACAAATAATGTCAATTTGCGAATAAGCACTGTCTAAATAACGATTGCCTTCCCAAAAAGCAGCTGATTTATCATCTACTGCATCATTAGGATCTAAAACAAAAAAGTTGTACGCTATCATGGCAGTCATGTGATACTTTTTACATTCGTCAAGCACTTTATCTGTCCAAGCTAATTCATTATAAAAAGCATCTGTAGGTTTAATTTTTCCATTCTCTGTGCGTTTGCAAGGTTTTAATTGCAATCGAACAAAATTAATCCCCGAATTACTTAAAAATTGTATGTCTTTATAATCTGATTTACCCGATTGCATTGAAATTCCTTTCCAAGGCCAACCTTGTGGACGTGCCTTACTTATTTTGGCAAGGTAAACAGCAGCAGCACTGGAATTACTTCGAATTACATTTGAGCCAAATACAAGGGCAGCAGAAAGTGCAAGGAAGCTAACAATGGAGATACATCTTTTCTTCAACATTTATTTTAGAATTCTGTTTTTGATAAAATTAATAATTCCTTTTGTACGTCCCCAATTTAAAAGTAAGGCAAACACTCCTTTAATAGGAAGTAGTAATATGTAGTATAATCTTACAAATAAATTTACTTTAGTATTGCTGGGCGTATAACCAAAATGTCGAAGTTCATTTGCTGTAATTCGCTCGCACAATTCAATTTCACCAGCGTTTAATCCACCGCGTTGCCAAGCGCCTACACGTTCTTCATCAACACCCAATTTTGTCGGATTATCTTTTTGTGAAGAGCTGCCAACTTGTGGAACCATTTGCATAGATGTTTCATAAGTTAGGTCGCAATGTTTGCAAATTGATTTTAATGTTTCTTCTGTTTGTAGTAAAAGATCTTCAAATTTTATCGTTAAGATATTAGGATGATTTTCAAAAACAATAGCTGAAGATACGGCGTTCTTCCACAAACGTGAAATAAAATAAGGGTGATAATTTGCCCAGAAACGTAAGGATTCTTTTCTTGTCACATAATGTCCTCCCATCTTTCTACGCTGGTGTCTGTTTTTTTGTGATAAGACTACATCTCTTGGATCTCTTACAATGTGAATTACCTTACAAGTTGGAAACTTTTTAAATAGTTGAGGAAGTTTAAAAATATTTCCGGGCATGTCTTCACACGGAATTATTTTACCATTTTTTATTGTTATCTGTTCAACGAAATAGTGATAGGCATCCCAAGCATCGACACCACTTTTATAAAATGAATCGGCCATCTTGCTCCCCTCCGTCAAATATAATGTTGGATTTCGCTTAGCATGAAATCCATTCGCATACACATCAACTAGCCATGTAAAAATTTTAATGGACTCTTCTTTGCTGATGGGTGCTAATTCTTTTCCGTGCGCTATACAAGGTCCGAATAAATGTAATTCAGGAAATAAATTAACGCTCGAATTATTGCCTAGCATTCTGCCAAGCATAGTTGTTCCCGATCTGCTGTTTCCTACTATAAAAATCATAATGCCTCTGCTAAATTTTCTTTTCTATACCGATAGTAATATACAATGCCCAAGTAAACAGCAACAACTCCAAAGAATTTTTGATTGGAAGCAGCTGTAAAATAATCGGCAAATTGAAATAACATAACATAAATAGATGATACTAATAAAGCATCATCCTTTCTTTTAATTTTACGGCTATACTTGAACGTTATATAAAATGGAATATAAAATACTAGGGTTCCTAAAATGCCATAAACAAAAAGGTTTCCAAGAATACCCACATCTACCGGATAGAAATGTTTATTCAAACTTCTAAATCCGTCGTTCCATTTTGTGCTTAAAAAACCTACTCCCATTATTGGATGTTTAACGAACCCATCTAAGGCAATTTTCGATTCCATGAATCGCACGTTGGTTGACGATTCAGCTACTTTTTCACCTGTTAATGTCTCTACTGCTGTAACATAGAGGTTAATGTTTTTGTCTAAGAAATCAGGTGCTAGTAATCCGAGCAAACCAAATGCAACAACACCACCCACACCTGCTAAAATAGCGGTGCGTATAATGCGGGGGAACGAAAAGTTTAATAAAATATACATACCAATGGTTCCTGCTATGGCAATTAGTTGAGTCCTGTCCATTAAATACACTAGAATATAAAACGCACTCAATAAAACAGACATGATCCATCCTTTTTCTTTTGATATCCATATTTTAAAGAGGCCATAAAGGAATAATCCATAAATACAGGAATCTGGAAACTCATATCGATATCCTTTATTCGGACTTAGGGTAACAAAATCAGTGTCTACAAAGCGCGCTGGATTTACAAACATGTAAAAAAACAGAAACACAAAAAGCATAATATGTAAAGAGCCAATAAAATATTTTTCAAACTTCTCTATTTTTATCCAGCCATCACTTAACGCACTTGCAACAAAATGTGCGCAAAGCACCATCATTAATTGTCGCTGTGCAATTAAACCAAATACAATGGGTTGGCCAAACACTCTGCTCGCTTGTATCGCACTCACCAAAGGCATGATTAAAAAAGGTAACATAATCAATGTAATGCTTTTGACCTTTTTTAGCGACAAGGCTTTATACCATTCAAACGAATAATGAATTAAAAGTATAAATAGAAACCCCACAGAAGAAACATCCACAAACACACGATTCGGCACGCGACCGAAAATAGAAAAGGCACTCGCAAAAAATAAAAACCAAAGGAACTGATAGAAGCTTCCTTTTATAATACTATTAAGGTCGAGATGAATTTTCACAATTATTTCCAGTTGCTTAAATTAAGGTTGATCAATGATTCTAACTTTTCAATATCGGATTGATAGAACTCTTTTAACAACATTCTATTTTCTTCTGATAGTTTTCTGTCGTTTTCTTTCGACAACCATTTTTTTAAAAGATGATGTATTCTTAAATCTTGCATCCATTTTCTTAAGGTTGATTTTAATTTCCCAGAGGGCAAAAATCCATCAATGATACTTTTTCTTGCTTCATTCGCTTTTGTAATTTTTATTCCATTTACTAAAGTATCTTCTTTTATTCCTAAGAAGGTGATAATTTTCTTAATTGTGTTTTCTGGATGATTCTTGTATTCATCATATAAGCAAATGAATACTTGTTCCTTCGGAAAAATACTTAAAAATCGTTTTACCTGTTCGTAATACAACCCACCACTTAAAAATATCGGATCTTTTCCCCAGATAGGATGTTCTTCATTTTTATATTTATTAAACGCTTCTAAAAAATGATTGGGTACTAATCCCATGCGTTGCTCCATGTGGAAGTGACTCCATGCTCTATCAACAGGATTACGTAACAGAATTATAATTTTAGCTGTAGGATTATACTGAAATATTTTTTCTGCAGCCTTTAAGGAATACAGATAACTTACGCTTGCTTCTCCGCAAATTTGTTCTTTCGTTGCTTTAGTAAAAAGTTGTTGATATACATTTTCATCACGGATAAATGCATTCCATAATTCACCATTCATTCCTTCTTTTATCCATTGCGTGGCATTTTCTTTTTCCAATTTTTCTTGCAAGCCTTTTCGCAACGCGGTAATGGGCACTTCATTATAAAAGTAATTAGGCTCTTTAATGGGCGACATATAAACAGCAGGTAGCGATGCAAGTATCTTTTGCAAAGCCGTTGTGCCTGCTTTGGCGGCACCAACAATAAAGAAGTCTGGTTTCTTACTCATCGTTGTAGCCAATACGGTAAATTAATGTTAGGAAAATGCTTAAGTAAATCAGCTAATCGCTGATTAGGTTCATCATACATTTTATGTAAACGATCAAGAGTGGCGGCTTCACCTTTACTAGCAGCATCATTTTTCTTTTCGTTTATGCCATAGTACAAGCCGCGAATAAATCGTTTTAATTTATAATGCTTTCTCCAAAATGTTTCTGTATGATGATTTACCCATAATGCAAATTGATGGATGAACGCAATTTTATAATCTACTGTTCTGTTTTCAACAGTAAAATCTTCTTTCTTAAAATAATTAAAATCAATATCGAGCCATTTGCAAATTTTCTTCATCACACCAGGTGTATCATTCGAGAGTTCATCAAAGAATACAATCAGTAAACGATCTTTAAAATGTTCCATCCAAAGAGGAAGAAAAGAAGCATAATCTCCTTCAATTAATCCTTGTGTGATATGTTCTGTTTCGTTTGATTGACGAATGCCACTATTAATAGCTGCAGACATATCAATGAACTGTTCAAGTGTAGTGTCAGCGGGTATTTCCAACTTAGTTACACAATGACGATAAAAAGAAATAAAACGATCAGTAGGTTCACGAAGAATAAAAATCATTTTTACATCATTCCCCAGTCGTTCTTCTATCACATTAATTAAAGATAATCCGCCATATAAATAAGAAGGTGTTGTTTCCAACACATATTTTTCTCCATGGTAATGTTTAAAATGAGAAGCATATACATCATTACTTGGAACTTCTTCGTTATAACGTGCAGGTAATAAAAAGGCAAGTTCTTTAATGAGCGAGCCACATACTTGTGGATGCATCGATAAATAGGTATGAAGAGATGTAGTGCCCGCTTTATGCACGCCACCAATAATTAGGTTAGGTAAATTATTTATTCGTTCCATTGTTTACTTCAGCCAATTACTTAAATCAAGATTTATGAGCGCTTGTGTTTTTTCAATGTCTTCTTTAAAAACACTAATCAACCAACTTTTATCATCTGCACTCATTTTGGGGATACTACCTTCTTTAAAAAAGAAGGGCTTTATTTTCTCTTGAATACTTTGCGGTAAGGCTCTAAATATTTTTCGTTTGAGTCCAGTTTGAGTGATAAATTTTATCAAGCCTGCCGA
>JBJTMY010000082.1:0-4209 GCA_046073825.1 Bacteroidota bacterium | reverse complement strand
ACGATAGCAGAATCATACTGATTATTTTCAAAGTATAAGATGGATAAAAAGTCATTCATTTCTTTACGCGTACATTTTAGCTTTTGAGCAAGCTGTATATTTTTTAGTGCTTCTGTTTTTTCCTGAAGAGCGTATAATACTTTACTCTTTAAAAAATAGGTTTCTGAATTAGTATTGTCTAATTGTTCTGCTTTGGTGCAATAGTCTAAAGCTTCTTGCGGTTTGTTATCTTGAAATGCGAAATACCCTGCGGAAACCTGCGCATAGGATGAATGCGTATTATGTTCAGCGATATTTTTATTAAAGCTCACGAGCGAGGTCCATTGCTGTCCATACGAAAAATTTAAACCGATAAACATTACAGCAAATCCAATTAAAAAAGGATTAAGATTATTACGAATGAAGATTGGTACTACATCAAAAATGTTAGTGTATAAAATACTTCCAAGCATTAATGATAATCCAATAAATGGAATATATGTATATCGTTCAGCCACGATATTATATCCCGAAGGAAGTATTTGTAAAACTAACACGATAGAAAAAACAAAAAACAAAAATCCGCTTATTAGCATACGATCTTTTTCAAAGTTTTTATAAATAAAAAATCCCATCAATGCATTAAACAGTGGAGCCGCATAATACAAAATGGGGAGCTCTTTATACGCTAAATGCATTGCTGATAAATCAAACGGGAAAAAGAAATTTATGATGTAATAAGCAAAAGCATAATTCGACACAAAGAATAATTGTACAGGAGTATAATCTGGTAATAACAGTTCCGTAATTTTTGCTTTCGCATCTAACGAAAGAAATGTTAATGACGCAAACAATAGAGCAATTAAAAAATACGGGATTTTAACGGCTAATTTTTCTTTCCAGTTTTTGTTCAGTAAATAATCAAATGCAAAAAGCATGGGAGGAATTGCAATTGCAGAAGGTTTACTGGCTACTGCTAATAAAAAGTAAAAGATAGATACGCCTAATCTTTTATTCGAACTATCTTTTAAATAGGAAACATAAGCAATCAAACTAAGCATAGAAAATGTAGTGCAAAACACATCGGTCTGGTCGGTAATCCATGCTACTGTTTCAACATGCATCGGATGAAAAGCGAAAATAAAAGTAGTGAGATAAGTGATTTGAATTTTATCTGTTACCGATTTTACTAAATGGTAAACTAACACGCAATTGATAAAATGAAATAAGAAACTGATAAAATGAAAACCTGTAGGATTCATTCCGAAAATAGCATATTGAATGGCTTCAAGCAAACTGGTTATTGGATGATAGTTTCCTCCATAAAAGCTACTAAATAGAAGCACAATATTATCAAACCCTAAAGACTTTATATGTGGATTATTAGTGAAGAAAACATCGTCATCAACGTTGATGAAGAATTTAGTAATGAGTTGAGTGTACAGTAAAATATAAATGAATGAAAATACTACGACAGGTATCCATTTAGTTTTGTTCGACTCAACAAGTTGATTTTTATTCTTCATTGTATAAAATTTGAATTCAAATATAAAAAAATCCATCTCATTACCACTGCAACTATTAAAAGATCTCCTCGTAAAATGCTGTCTTGAATAATTGAAATTAAGTTATCTTTATCCAATGACAATTTCCAACAACACTTTTTGTGTAATAACTCCACTGGCTAATGAGGCAGAGGGGCTTTCACTCTTGGTGGATAAATTGAAATATAGTTTAGATGAATTGGGCAGAGGGAATGTTTGTTTTATTGTCGATAAAGCATCGACCGATAATACATTAGAGCTATGTAAACAGATAGCGAATGAGGATAATCGTTTTAAAGTTATCTGGGCTCCAGAAAATAAAAATGTAGTGGATGCTTATATGCGCGGATACAAAGAAGTTTGTAACGACTATAACTATATTATTGAGATGGATGCTGGTCTTTCGCATGATCCATTAGTATTATCACAATTTGTAAATAAATTAGAAGAAGGTTACGACATTGTTTATGGCTCACGATTTATGAAAGGAGGGAAAATAAGTAATGCACCTTACTCACGTTTAGTCTTATCAAAAGGCGGAACTATTTTGTCAGGTGTTTTATTAGGGCTTAATATGTACGACATGACATCCGGATATATAGGAATGAAAAGAGGGGTAGCACAACGATTCGCTAACTATCAATTACTATCTAAAGGACATTTTTATCAGACGGAAATGCGTTACCTTTTGCGTAACTATAATTCGATAGAAATTCCTATCCACTATCAATCGCCATCAAAAAGGGTTAGCAGTAATTCAATAAAAAACTCATTCAGTGTTTTGTTTTACTATTTTAAACAACGATTTACTGGAAAATCAATCTCTATTTAAATGACAATGCAAGCACTTGTAATTACATCAATAGCCAACGATCAACATCCAATACTTAAACAGTTTGCGACAGATTGTTTACAACGCAATATTCCTTTTTACTTGATGGGTGATACGAAATCTCCTGCTGATTTTAATTTAGAAGGTTGTAATTTTTATTCTATCGATGATCAAATCAAAACAGGTTTTTCAATCGTTGATCAATTACCGGTTAAGCATTATAGTCGTAAGAACATTGGTTATTTACTGGCAATACAACAAGGCGCAGAAACGATTATCGAATCAGACGATGATAATATACCGTTGGAAAATTTCTGGAATAAAAGAGAACGATATCAAACAGGAGATAAAATTACCAATCAGGGTTGGATAAATATTTTTAATCATTTTTCTACAGAGCATATTTGGCCTCGCGGATATCCGATAGAGTTAGTACAAGCGGAGTCAGAAAATATTCCTTCGATAGAGACGGGTAATTATGATTGTCCTATTCAAATAGGATTAGTACAAAAGAATCCCGATGTTGATGCTATCTATCGAATGACCTGCAAGCTGCCAGTTTACTTTGAGGATGGAAAGAAGGTATCAGTGGGCAACGGAACATGGTCGCCATTTAATAGTCAGAATACCGTTTGGTACAAGGATGCATTCCCGTTGATGTACTTACCCTCGTATTGCAGTTTTCGCATGACAGATATCTGGAGAAGTTTTATTGCACAGCGTATTGCTTGGGAAAACGATTGGAACATTTGTTTTCATTCTCCTTCTGTCATCCATGAACGTAATGAAGCCATTTTATTAAACGACTTTAATTTAGAGGTGCCTGGCTATTTGAATAACCGTAAAATTGCGAAGTCCCTTGAAGCGTTGAATCTGAAAAGAGGGCAGGCAGCAATAGCTGAAAATTTGCTTCGTTGCTATGAGTTATTTGTAGAAAATAAATGGATAGAAGATAAAGAGATGGAATTAGTAGAACGGTGGAATGGGGATTTGAAAGAATTCGGTGCAATCTAATATACATGTATTTCGAAGATTTTAGGACTATAAACACTATATAGAAAACTATAAACAACTAAAATCCAGTATTTTAAAAAAATAAGTAGAAACCATTTTGTTAATTAAAAATCTAGATGTATTTTTGCCGTCCGTTGCAGGATAGCTCGTTCTTTTAAACTGCAACTTTGTTCCCACCCGAACACGTGTTTTAGTCATAAAGTAAAGGGTTCCCTCACTTTATGATGGCTAGAGCCGGAAACGATGTTCTTCTCCTTGTTAGGCAAAGAGAAGAGAATTCCTCCTTAGCTCAGCTGGTTAGAGCACATGACTGTTAATCATGGGGTCCCTGGTTCGAGCCCAGGAGAGGGAGCAATAATGATAAATTACTTTTGCCGTCCCTTAAAATTTTTTCCTTGAGAGTGGTGCTGTAGTCCCGGTAATGATCGGGATGGTTAGAGCGAAAAGGTTGGATCTTCTCCTTGTCAAATGACAAAGAGAAGGAACATTCCTCCTTAGCTCAGCTGGTTAGAGCACATGACTGTTAATCATGGGGTCCCTGGTTCGAGCCCAGGAGGGGGAGCTAACCAAAAAGCGGTTTCGTTTGAAGCCGCTTTTTTTATTTATTGGTTAATAATCGGGCGCGAATATAATCGCCCTAAAATAAGAAAGGCGATACTTTCGTATCGCCTTTGCTCCCCCTCTTGGGCTCGAACCAAGGACCCCAAGATTAACAGTCTTGTGCTCTAACCAGCTGAGCTAAGGAGGAATGTTTTCCGTCTGCCTGTTTTTCGGCAACCAGCCGGAAAACGTCCTGTTTACTCAACCTTTCAAGCTTAAACTGTTGCCTTTTTGGAGTTG
>JBJTMY010000081.1:0-9235 GCA_046073825.1 Bacteroidota bacterium | reverse complement strand
ATAGGCGAGGGTCTGTGAATAATCCATTATGAATACAAAGTAAGTGATATCAATTAAATTATTATTCGGGACTCATCATTTTTATTCTTATTTTGTAAACGTAGATGTAGTGAAAAAGAAACTTTTTTAGAAACTGAATGGGTAATCGCATTTAAATTGTTGATTTGAAAAATCCGAACTGTACAATAGTTAGGCAATACACTACTATTATTAGCTCTTGGAAAAAAGATTTTGATTTTTAAATAAAGATCTTGTAACTGAAAAATTTGATGGAAAAGCTTGTTTGATGTTTTGATTTAGTCGATACATTAGCAAATTAAACAAACATTTGTAAACGACATTTTGAAAAGTTCCCCCGGGGGTAAAAATACGATTTGAAAAAAATCTATTCCCGAATTCAAATACTTACAATCGTTTATTATTCTGGTGATGGGTAATTACAAAAGAAAATGCTTTCGAAGAATCGTCTAGTTTTGATGCACAATATCACAACATACAGCTTCGATACACTATCCAATTAAATAAACATTTGTCAAAATAAACATTTGTAAACGGCATTGTGAAAAGTCCCCCCAGGGGTAAAAATACGATTTGAAAAAAATCTATTCCAGAATTCAAATACTTACAATCACTTATTTTTCCAGCACCTTAAAAACTTCTCAAAATCTCTCCCTGCAAATTACATTCATCTTAGTAATTCTAATTCTAAAAACGAGTCAACGCTCTTCTAAATTATTTCAAGATGAACCTAAAGGTCATCGTCCCTTTTTGTACTTCTACATCATTGGAACTAGGCGTAAACTTTACTTTAAAAGCAGCTTCCTTCGATTTGCGTACAAGGTTTGCGCTAGTAGTGGTTGATCCTCTAGCAGGACCCTCCGCTGATATCACATTACCATTTTTATCAACTCTGATATCGATAACTACTTTCCCTTGTTCTTGAGAATTGTCTTCTACTTTTGGAGTGCTTCGGATACCCCTTCCAGTTAGGTCAAAGCCAAATCCGTCCCCTTTGCCAGATCCACTTCCATTACCGCCGCCGTCACCGCTGCCAGTACCCGGACCTTTGCCCGTTCCATTTCCATCTCCTAAGCCACCTCCATCACCACTGCCTTGAACAGTACCTCCTGTATTTCGTTTCCCACCCTTAAACAAGGCATTCTGATTTACTTTCGGAACTTCTACCAAATCTACTTTCACTTTCGGTTGTTCTTTTACCTTGACTTTTTCTTTTTCCTTCTTCACCGGTTTGTTCTTCGTCTTTTCAGGCTGATCAATGCTTACCGTTTGCTCATCATCGTTAGTCATGATTTCCTCCTCTGGTTGAGGCGTAGGTGCAGGTGTTGGAGCAGGCGCAACGTCTGAAATGTCCATGGTGCCAAACTCTACAAAACTACCACCACCACCACCACCGGCTAGTCCCTCAGGAAAAGGAGGATCGGGTGTAGTTAAATTCAATAACAACATCAGCAAGGCAATAATACCATGCACTGTTAATGTTAGCGCTATTGATTTTTTTTGATTCGAAGTCATTACTGATTAATCTTGGTAACATTGGTTGCTGCTACCATTTTAATTTTGTTTTTATTCCCGATGTCTAATAAGAACACCACATCTTGCCAAGGAACAGCCTTATCTACTTTTAAAAGAGCAGTAGGATCGGTGATTCCATTAACAGCAGCCACTACGGTACTCTCTACTTGTTCGCGCGGCACAACTTGATCGTTGATGGCAAATTCTAAATCGGCAGAAACACTGATAACAACAGGATGCTTCACACTTTGAATACCTGTTTTTGAATTCGGAAGGAGCAACTTCAATACAGAAGGCGTAGCCATCGTAGAAGCAATCAAAAAGAATAACAACAAAAAGAACATAATGTCATTCAATGAATGACTATATACTTCTGAAGCTGTTCTTTGTCGGCGACTTAATTTCATGAGCGAACAGGTTCTTCTAATAAATCAATAAAGTCAACCGCATTAATTTCCATTTTATTAATTACACGGTCAATTAGTTGTACTAAATAATGATACCCAGCATAAGCAATCATACCTACTAAAAGTCCTGATCCCGAAGAAATCATTTTTACATATAGTCCTCCTGAGATAGTATCGATTTCTAAGCTGTTTTGTAAGGAAATTTGATAGAAGATTTTAATTACACCGAAAATAGTTCCTAAGAAACCGAACATTGGAGCAATCCCAGCAATGGTGCCCAAGAATCCTAAATTTTTTTCTAATTTATAAACTTCAAGTTTTCCAGTATTCTCTATTGCTGCTTCAATTTCTCGCACTGGTTTACCTAATCGCATTAACCCTTTTTCTATCATACGCGCAGATGGATTGTTAGTCGTGCGACATAAGTTTCTTGCTGCATCAATATTACCTGCATTTACGTATTGCTTAATTTGATTCATGAAGTTTGCATCTAGCTTGCTAGCTTTCAAAATCACTAACAAACGTTCGAAGAAAATGTAAACGGCAAGTATGCTCAGAATACCAATGGGAATTAAAATTGGACCTCCCTTAGAAGCCATTTCCCAAAGAGAAATACTTTTTTCACCTGTTGAACCCGTTGTTGCAGCGGCTGTTTCAGTAACTGCATTTGTAAGTTGAAGAAATAATGACATATTCGTTTTTGCTTTTTAGCGTAGTTGGTAAAATTATCAGTATGTATTGCTGAATTCCCTAGTTCAAACACCTCTTTACTAACAATCTGCTGTTGATGATAACGCAAGCATAACGAGCTTTATTATTTACATTCTCACATTCTCTTTTCACCTTTGCCTTTATGAAAAAAATAGTCATAACGCTAGCGATTTTACTCTTTAATATTCTTTCACTGCATGCTCAAACTTGCATTGGTACAACCGGACTAAAACACGGGCGTGGATTGTTTAGTTATTTGAGCTATACTTCCGATCATCAAATTATTGCCGGAGGTACTTATTCAACCGCTACGCAACCGTATTTTGCAATGGATGGCGATACTTTATATCCTAATCCTGGAGATGTACTTACTGCATTTGCAGCTATTCTGGATACGAATTTCAATTTGATTAGAATGTTTAACGTGGTTGGATTTGATTACGCAGGAGGGCCATTTACGCCAACGCGTATCTATGATATGACCGTAGATGATAATAAGAATATTTATTTTGTTGGTGGCTATGCGCAAGATACGCTCATTGCTGGGAATGATACTGTAAAAGGTGATGGATATCTTGAGTGCCTTATTGCGGGAGTTGACTCTCTCGGAAATCATATTTTTTTGAAAAGCTTTGGTTCTTCTTCTTGGTGGACAAGTTATGTGTATTCTGATAAGATTACCGCCATTGACTGTGATCATGCCGGAAATTTATACCTCACTGGTACATTTGGTGGTTCTTATTTTAAAGTGAATTCCGATAGCATTGCTAATTTAAGTTATGTAGGTGTGAATGACAAGGTGCATATTTTTACATTGTCGCTTACTCCAACAGGACAAACACGATGGTTAAAAGGATGTGGAGTGCAAAATTATGACGACTTATCGCTCAGTATTGCTGTTGATGATAGTGGCAATGTTTCCATTTGCGGGAGTACAGAAGCAAGCAATGCGAATTTTATTTTTGGTGGTACAACCTATCACTATAAAACATCACCCAATGCTTTTCAGGGTTATGTTGCAAGTTATGATTCAGTCGGAAATGAGCGTTGGTTTTTTCCGCTCGACTCTTATAACGGTAATGGAGATGTGAGCGGATATGATGTAGCCATGGATGCTAACGGAAATACCTACGCTATGGGGTTCTTCGAAGGGTATTCCATCTTTAATGGCGACACGGTTCGTCCTATTTATGGATTTACCAGTAGCTTTCTTGTTAAGATTAATAAATTAGGTGTAAAGCAATTTGTCAAGACAGGTCGTATCGATACGTTTTATCCCTTCCCTGGCAAAATTGATTTGAAAGACGATAAAGTATTTATCACAGGACAAACTTACACGAATCAATTGTGGTTTGATCAATTAGGTGTTTGTTGTAGTAATGATGTTTACTTCGCGATGTATGATACGAGTGGCGTGTTACAATGGTTGAAAAGCGGACAAACTGCAGGTTCCTCTAATTTGTATTCTTCATCAATTGCTATAGGTAATAATGGTACTGCATACGGCGCTGGCGCCGCGAATGGAGGTAATGTAACTTTTCTTCCGCAGACATTTAATGCCTCCTCAGCTGGTGAATATTATTTAACTAAATGGAGTTTGTTAAATAACGCAGGACTATCAGTTACTATTCAGAATAACAGCGGATCCGATACAGTAAACTGCGGTAATTCGTTGCAGTTACAAGCATTGGTAAGTCCAGCTACTCCTGCACCACAATATTATTGGTATGCAGCAACAGATACGTTTACCTTTAGTTTTCCAGGCGCAAATGTAACGGCATCACCTAAGGTGAACACCTTATACATTGCATCTGCGTATGTGAATGGATGTGTGGCTACAGATAGTATTGTGATTTATTCAACTCCTCCAACGCTTGATTTAGGTTCTGATTTAAATATTTGTAGTGGAGATACAGTGCAATTGAGTGCTACCCAATATGCCAATGCAAAATATCTATGGACACCTTCTGGATCAGGGTTTAGCAGTGATACCATTTATAATCCTACGATAATTCCTGCAACTACAGCATATTACTATTGTAATATTAATATCAACGATTGTCGAAATCGTGATTCGATATTTGTATTCGTTAATCCGTTGCCGTTAGCCAACTTTGCCTATACACCAGGATTTTTAACGATTGATGTAACATCATTGTCGGATCCATCTGCACAATATACTTGGGATTTTGGCGATGGTACAGCGCAGCAAAACGGATACACAGCGCAGCATAGTTATGCAGCTACCGGAACTTATTCTATCTGTTGTTACATGCAAGCGCTTTGCGGTGCAGATAGTATTTGTAAAACGGTTACAATTACGAATGTTGGTATCGGAGAGAATTCTAAAAACGATATTCTTGTAATCAATAGAGAGGAGGAGTGGGAGATAAAGTCGACATCAACTATTGGTAATTATTCATTGATAAATTCATTGGGACAAAATATGATGAGTGGTAATGTGAATTCAGAAAAATTAATAATTAGCAAAGGTCCTTTGCCTGCCGGGATCTATATTTTGAAGATCACTAGCGAAATAGGTGAAAGGGTAGTGAGGGTAAGGAGGTAGGGAAGTTGCGATAAATAAATTTTGATCCAACTAATAATTATTTCATCAAACTATTTTTTGAGTATCGTTATAGCAAAGCAAAGTAATTCAATGTCGATTTGTTGAGTGAGTGTGCAATTATTCGTATAGTGCAAGAATAGGAGTGGAGGATAAATTCCGCGTCACCAATTCGTCACTAGGTTTAATATTGCTGTTCATGAAGCCTGACCACTTTTTGGAAAAGGATTACAGCCATGCTGTGAACCTGTATCCCAAAGATGCAAAACAAAAAAGCCAATCCTTCGGATTGTTTTTAAAAAGAAGGATTATTAAACAATGAACCTGTCAACCCCATTTTGAAAATGCGAAAGCCTGTCCACTTTGAGTCAGGATTACAGCTTCGCTGTGAACCTGTAACCCAAAGATGCAAAACAAAAAAGCCAATCCTTTGGATTGTTTTTACATTTAGCTACATAACTTTACAAGCAAGCTTGACATTATTCGCTAAATGTAAAAAGCCACTCAATTTTGAGTGGCTTTTTTGTCTTTCTGTGGGAGCAACAGGATTCGAACCTGTGACCCTCTGCTTGTAAGGCAGATGCTCTGAACCAGCTGAGCTATGCTCCCATTTGTTGATAATACTCCTCAACGGGGTTGCAAATATAGAAAGTGTATCTAAATTCACAAAATAATTTGAGAAGAACTTTTAGGGAAATTTAATGGGCCTAATATAGGTAGTTTTATAGGTTGTAATATGCTGAAAAATAAACATTTGTATTGGTTATGGGTAATATTCAATTTGAACTTGGACAACATTTATTGCCTTCCCATCCCGGATAATGTTTTTTAAAAGCCAATTTCCATCCTTGTCGAACACTTTATAATCGTTTTTTAAAACCCAAATGACTGTTCCGTCATTGGCATATCCTGTATTCGTTGCGGCCCTGCCTTTCTCATCGTAACTAGTAATGGCCTTGTAATCCATGGTGCCATCCGGTAAGAAGATCTTTTCTTCTATCAATTGGTTCTTGTCGTCGTATTTGTTTTCTGCTTTAAAATCAATTTCGTTATCTCCTTTGTAGGAAATGCTCCCTATTAAATTTCGCATTGGATCAAATGTATTGATCTGCTTTGATTTTTGATTGGTCGTAAAATCAGTAGTGTTAACCTCAACCAATAAATCATTTTTATCATACTTGAATTCAAAACTATTTAAAGTGTTGTTATCTTGATCGGTCTCCTTAGCAGAAATTTTTTGCTTTTTATCGTTGTAACTGTTTTGTTTAATAGATTCTACTCTGTCTTCTTTGTTCACATAAGTTACTGATGTCTCATTGCCATCCATATTAAATGTTCGTATGGACTTATTAATGAGTTCTCCTAAATGGGGATCCGCTTTCGTACTATCGTAAAAGTAAGTGCTGCTTGTTATCGTTTTGATTTTTCCATTCCATTTTTCTCTTGATAAATCATTGATGCTCGCTTCTTTTTTGCAGGATAAGAATAAGGTGATTAATATGAATAATAAATTTTTTTTCATGCTGTTTAGGTAGTGGTATTTGTTTTCTTTAATGGATTTTCAAATTTAATTAAAACCGAATGGAGCCTTTCACATTTGTTGTATTGTTTATTCACAATGATTATTTTAGTACATTAAATAGAACTTAAAATATGCATAAAAAATTACTGTTAACATCGTTAATTGTTTTTGTAATGTCGCTTTTAACCAATGCACAATGCACCATCGATTCTACACAATCAGCAGCTGGCATTTATCCTGATTCTTTTCCCAATGCTACGGTTGGTCAATATTACACGCAGGGTGTAACGTTTGTAATGCTCACTGATACAATGGGACTCTCGATATCGAATTATCATTTGGTGGCTATTACCGGACTTCCAATAGGGATGTCATGGTCTTGTAACAGTGCTGCGAATGGTTGTAATTACGATCCGAATGTTTCTATTTACGGTTGTATAAATTTAAGCGGAACGCCTCTTATTGCTGGGGCCTATTCTATGAATGTGGTGATTGTGGCAGATGTTCAATTTGTAGGTGCTCAAACCATAAATTTTACGCGTCCCTTGATTGTTTTACCCAATAGCGTTTCAAATCCCGGTTTTACGATGAGTAATTCCTCTGGATGTGTTCCTTTAACGGTTACTTTTTCAAGTAATAATCCTGGTCAGTCAGGTTATAACTGGGACTTTGGAAATGGTCTTCAAAGTACGCTTGAGAATCCTCCTCCAATTACGTACAATTCTCCTGGTACTTTTGTGGTCAGCCAAACGGTTACACCGAATACAGTTCCGCAATTTTTTCTAACCGATATTACGATTAATTCAATTCCTAATAATTATGGAGCTCCTCTCGATGATCCAGATTTGTATTTCTTGATTTACGATAGTGCAGGTACGCAGATCTATGACTCACGACCTGCCATTGCCAATACGCAACCTCCGCTCAGTTGGTCATTGCCTAATATTCCATTGGACTCCATGAGTTATTCTATTCATGTTTTGGATGAAGATGGCGGTTTGTTTGGAGCCGATGATGATCTGGGTAATACTTCTTTTTTCGGACACGGTTCGTCAGGTAATGCAACAGCAACTGTTAATGGTGCATCAGGTCAACTTCAACTGAATTATACTATTTACCAAACCCCAAATGTGCCCCTAGTTGCAGTGGATACCGTTTATGTGTTTCCAATTCCTGATTCAGTTTTTATTTCACCAACAGGGCCAATAACAGTTTGTGCAGGTAATCCGGTGGTTCTCTCGGCTTCTGATACTTCAAATGTCCTTCAATGGTATCAAGATAGTTTGTTTTTAATTAATCAGAATTCTCAACAATTTATCCCAGTTATTACTGGTAACTATTCAGTTGTGACTACTAACGTATATGGCTGTACGCAAAGTGCTAATGTAGATGTTACTATTAATCCTATTCCGCCCAAACCTAATTTTTCAATCAATGGAAATTTGTTTGCAACATTCTTAACAGGGGTGACTTATCAGTGGTATTTAAATGGATGGCCCATACCCAATGCGAACAATAATACGTATGCTGCTAATCAGTCGGGTAATTATAAATTATGCGTAACAGACGCAAATGGCTGTCTGAATTGTTCGGATTCCTTGCAATTTACGTTGGCAGGCTTGAGTCAAAGTTCTTTGCTCAATTTAATTCACCTATCGCCAAATCCAAATAATGGATGTTTTCATATTCAATTAGATGAGACGCTGCAAGGGGATTATATTCAGTTGCTTAACACATTGGGACAAATTGTATTTGAAGAAATGGTTGGTAATGCTGATAAACATGAAGTAACAACATATTTGCCGTCAGGTATATATTATTTACGATTGAAAAATAACCTTTCAGGTCAAACATTAAAAGTGATTGTGCAATAACTTATAGGTATAAAAATAGGGGCTGATTTTTTTCAGCCCCTATTTTTATAGAACAAAATCTAGATTACTTAACAGTTAATTTCTCGCTGTAAGAGAAGTCTTTTCCTTCTACTTTAACAAGATATAAACCAGCTGCATAATTAGAAACATCTACCGTAGTATTCATTTCGTTTAATTGTGCATTGTAAATTTCATTTCCTGTTACATCAAAAATACGTACTGTTGCGTTATCATATTTCTTCACCTGAACAGCTAATAAACTTTCTGCTGGGTTAGGGAATAATTTCACACCACCTACATTGGTAGCTTCGTTAATTCCAGTTGCAACACTTACAGTAACTAAATCAACACGAATAGAGCTAGAACCTGCGCCGCTGAATGCATGCCAAGCAATATAATAATTGCCATTAGTAGGTACAGTGAACGTGTTGCTAGATAAATGATAAGTAGTGTCTTGAACTTCAGACGCGATAGCAGTTGTTGAAGAAGCTACGTCTTGATTAGTTGCTAAAAATACTTCTAAGTCGCAAGGAGCTGTTAAATCAAATTGACGGTACCAGTAGTCTAATTGGTAAGTAGTTCCTGCTGTCATATTAAAACAACCTGACCACAACCAATCATC
>JBJTMY010000080.1:0-4673 GCA_046073825.1 Bacteroidota bacterium | reverse complement strand
GAAATTGAAATTCAGGATGAATATACACGGAGACCTCTGCAATAATATCGTAGCCTTTTTTAGGATTCCACGGACTTAATGCAGCCCAACCAGCCACCTGATTATTGATAATTCCAACAATTACCGGATGAATAGACTTACGATTTAAGGGCCATTGCAAACGATCTTCTTCCATTTGAATTTTCGTATCAAAAGTGGCGGTGGTATTTAATACCGCATCATTATAAATTTCGGTAATGGTTTTTACATCATTAGCGGTTGCAGCTCTTATTTCAAACATGTATAGCAGAATAATATCCGAAGATACAAAAACAATTTTTCAACAAATACGACAAACCCATAATCATCTCCAAGAATATTTTCTTACTTTGTTGCATGGCAAAAACGAAAACAACTTTTTACTGTCAGTCGTGTGGAGCAAATGCTTCTAAATGGATTGGTAAATGTCCTTCTTGCAACGAATGGAACACCTATGTAGAAGAAGTTATCCCTACGGGAACAGATCATAACAAATGGAAATCGTCGGCCACCAAAGAAACCAAAGCTGCCAAGCCGCGTCTCATCACAGAGATTGAATTAGAATCGAGTCCGCGAATTATTTTACCCGACGAAGAATTAAATCGTGTGTTAGGCGGTGGATTAGTACCAGGATCATTAACCCTATTAGGTGGCGAGCCGGGCATTGGAAAATCGACTTTGCTTTTACAACTAGCGGTACGATTAAAAAATAAAAAGATTCTTTACATATCTGGCGAAGAGAGCGAACAACAAGTGCGCATGCGTGCGGAACGTATTGGTAAATTGCAAAGCAACTGCTACATCTTAACAGAAACTTCTACCCAAAATATTTTCAGACAAATTGAAGAATTAAAACCGGAGTTTGTCATTGTTGATTCCATTCAAACATTGTACTCATCGGTGTATGAATCAGCGCCAGGAACCGTATCGCAGATTCGCGGCTGTGCGGGGGAGTTATTACGTTACGCAAAAGAAACGGCCACTCCTGTATTAATGATTGGACATATAACCAAAGATGGCAGCATTGCTGGTCCGAAGGTATTAGAGCACATGGTAGATACTGTATTACAATTTGAGGGCGACCGACATCATATCTATCGCATTGTACGAGCAGTAAAAAATCGTTTTGGCTCTACTGCTGAGCTAGGAATTTACGAGATGCAGGGCGCAGGACTTACCGAAGTAGCGAACCCATCGCAATTATTGTTAAGTCAGCGGGACGCACAATTAAGTGGAACCGCCATTGCCTGCACTTTAGAGGGAGCACGCCCCATATTAATTGAGACGCAAGCGTTAGTAAGCACAGCAGTATATGGCACTCCGCAACGCACAACAACAGGATTTGACATGCGCAGATTACATATATTATTAGCAGTATTAGAGAAGCGCTGTGGATTTCGTTTAGGGGCGAAGGATGTATTCTTAAATATAGCAGGAGGCATACGCGTAGAAGATCCGGCCATAGACCTCGCCGTTATATGTGCTATTTTATCTTCTTCGGAAGACTTATCAATTGACCCTATGATTTGCTTTGCGGGAGAAGTTGGTTTAACGGGAGAGATACGACCAGTAAACAGAATTGAAACTCGTATTAAAGAAGCCGCGCGATTAGGATTCAAAAAAATATTTGTGTCGCGCTACAATTTACAGGGTTTAGATTTAAAATCAGAAAAAACAATTGAAGTAATTGGTGTTGGTAAAGTAGAAGAAGTGTTGCAGGCCTTGTTTGCGTGATTAATTAGCAAACCACTAAAATTATTATACAAAAAAAGGGGCTCGTGGCCCCTTTTGAAATATTATATCTACTCTTTCACCCAACGCACAGTTGTACTTAATTTTTCATTCTTGATATTTGTAATATACATACCGCTTTGTAAAGTTTCAATGGAAAGTGGTAGTGATAAATCAGAGGTAACCATATCGCTCATTACTAAACGGCCATCAATGTTGTAGGTTTGGATGACATAGCTGGCAGGTGGTAATCCACTAATAGCTATTTGATCTTTTGCGGGGTTAGGCCTTACCGTAAGTGATAAATTATTTTGAAGTTGATTAAGAGAGGTGGTGGTGGTACTATAGCCAACTTTCACAGCCCAAAAATTTGATGATGTTGAATCAATTCCATTAGTGCAATTCTTTACATTGCTATTACCTGCATAAGAATGTCCGGTTAATATCATGGTACTATCATTAATTAATAAAATTTTATTAGGATAATCTTGGTGTGTAGCTCCGAATATTTTATAAGTTAACAATGCACCTGTAGTATCTAAACTCATAATTACATAATCATCTGAACCATAATTTACATTAAGAAAAGTTCCATTTGTAGAGGTGGTTATATCACCCAACGCGAAAAATCCACCTTGGTGATTTGTTACAATATCCCAACTTAAATCACCTGAATTAGTTCCATATTTTTTTTCCCATATTAAATTACCTGCTGTATCAGTTTTCATTAACCACATATCCATAGAGCCCAATCCTTGATTGATAATAGTGCCTCCATAAGTTGAAGCTGATCTACCCCATAAATAATAGAAATTATCTTTTTCAACTATTTTACTTATGGTTTCTGAAGAGTTGCCCCCAAATCGTTTATCCCATATAATATTACCGTTTTTATCTATTTTAAAAACCACAGCGTCTTTACCACCATAGGAAGCTGATGATATAGTTCCACCAGCTCCACTTAGCGTTTCACCATAAATTAAATAGCAACTATCACTTAATACTGACATACCATATTCATTAGCATTTAGTGGCCACTCTCCATCGGGTCCACCGAATATGCGATCCCATTGTTTATTACCTAATGAATCCAGTTTTATTACCCAATAATCATAAGCTGCTTGGAATGGGGTTTGAAAAGGATAGTAAAATGCGTTTTGAGATTTATCAAAGCTGTGAACACCTCTACTAATTCCTGTTAAAATTAAACCGCCATCTAAAGTATTTTCAACTTTACAAAGCATGTCTTCACCTACTGAACCGAATCGAAGTTCATTGGTTTTATTTCCATTTGAGTCAATAAAGAGTAGTAAATAATCATAACTACCTTTCAAATGCGTTGCAATATTACAAGTTGAATCTGTAGTTGTATGTCCTGATATTACAATTCCATTTTTATAAGGAACAACTCCAAATGCTTCATCGAACCCGATTCCACCAAATGAGTTATCCCATTTTTTTTGTAGTGAGTCATCAAGCGCAATTATCCATATATCATAATTATCGCAATTATAAACGGTTTTATCCCCGGAAGGATTTATATCGCCAGCATGACCTACCATCACATTATAATTATTTATGCGACCAGATGTAGCACACACATCACCATTTTTTGAACCAAAACATCCGTCCGATATATAATTAAAAGATTGAGCGTTTGACTTATTTTGAAATAAGTATATTATAAGTAAGATATATTTTATTTTCATGCAGACCCCTTATTAATGATTAAATCTAGCTATTTTTTTTGAACTGAAAGTATGATCACTATACTCTGATTTTTGAATAATAAAATCATTTGTAAAATGATTGAAGTAATTTTGTAATTCATCAGTGTTTTTGTTTTTTAAAGTAAATAATAATTTGCCATCTAACGAGTAATAACTTGTTTGTAATAATTCTTTAGATGAGCCCAATTGTATTATAGTCTCATTTTGATGCGACTTAAAACTAGTAGCTGATGATATAGGTTTAATCATTTTATAATTTACATCCCAAATATTGGTACCGCCAATACTAATATTCTGATAGGTAGCAAATAATTCATTATCCGCATGCCTACCTGCTAACGATAGAAAAGACGATATATCATAGTTTCCATTAGTGATTAAACTTGAAACTTGCCAATACAAAGAATCTTTTGGACGGGCATAATTATCACATCTTAACACAATTGAATAATCTGCACTATTGATAATGTTGTTATAAACTGGATTCCCTATAAATTGACTTTCGTGGGAAAATGACCAACCTACATAAATGCCATCACTAGGATAGTTATTAGAATAACACACACTCAAATAATAATTAGGGATTTGAGTTATATTAGGTAAGTTAACATACATTGTAGTAATCGGATTATAATACAATTGATTATAAAGTATAGTGTCACTTGTACCATTATTAAATCCTTCTATATACCAATTAGTCAAGGGATTGTAAATATTCGAATCCCGTTCAAGTGCAACTACCGTCCATTCCGTTTGAGTGCCTCCATTTGGGCCTGGTGCCGCGATTCTTGGAAATTCCCATTTATAATAAGGATGGATTGGAAGGTTTACATAAGGGCCCGCAATGATATTAACTGATGAAGATGCTAAATCATTAAAGTTATAATCTGCCACTGTTAATCCACCTATATTATCTATAAAGCAAATATGCACTACGTCCGCTCCGCCATCTACGTACAAACTAACGTCAGGACTAATTCCGTCGGATAATTGATTCGTTGAAATAATTACAGAAGAAGTATTTCCGACAGCCGCAAATATTCTTTTTGATTGGTCATCCCAAACTATTGTAAATTCACCATCTATTTTGCTATTACCATCAATATTTAATGTGGTTCCAAAATTTCCATTTGCAAAACTTGTCACATACACTGATGAAAAAGACAAGATACTAGGTTTCCATTCAAATATTTC
>JBJTMY010000079.1:0-15484 GCA_046073825.1 Bacteroidota bacterium | reverse complement strand
GTAGGGTTTATTGCTGTTATTATTTCTCTTTTAATCGGGGTTACATTAGGGGCATTAGCAGGATATTATCGTGGTATAACAGATGATTTGATTACTTGGCTTGTGAATGTGATTTGGTCGATACCAACATTGCTTTTAGTTGTTGCCATTACCTTAGCATTGGGAAAAGGATTCGTTCAGGTTTTTATCGCCGTTGGATTAACGATGTGGGTGGAAGTTGCTCGATTGGTGAGAGGGCAGTTTTTTAGTTTGAGAGAAGCTCAATTTGTTGAGGCAGGGAAGTCATTTGGTTACACCAACACCCGTATTATTTTCAAACATATTTTACCAAATGTACTCGGGCCAGTGATTGTGATTGCTGCCTCTAATTTCGCATCGGCTATTTTATTGGAAGCAGGATTGAGTTTTTTAGGATTAGGGGCTCAGCCTCCAATGCCTAGTTGGGGAATGATGATAAAAGAAAATTATGCCTACATTGTAGTAGATTCAGCTTATCTAGCTATTGCTCCAGGAATAGCCATTGCACTTTTAGTAATGGCGTTTACTTTATTAGGAAACGGGCTGCGCGATGCATTTGATGTTAAGCAGTCATCTACTTAAAATACTTGGTCTATCCACGTAGCAATAAAATAGGCAGCAGCAGCAGCAATAGCTCCAACAAACATAGTTCTTAATGCCCCCTTTAATTTATTTTGCCCTGTAACTTTACTTTTGAAATATCCGAAAGCGGCTAATGCAACTAAGGTAATTACGGCCGAATATTTAATGCCTTCGTGTGGGTGATTAGTAAAAAAGTATGCACTTAATGGAATCAACCCTCCAACAATATATGATGCAGCGATGTTAAAGGCGCTCTTTTTTGCTCTGTCTGGGTGAGGCTCTTCCAATCCTAATTCGAATTTCATCATAAACTCGACCCATTTATCTTTATTTAATGATAGCTCTTCAGCAACTTGGTTTTGCGTCGCTAAACTAATTCCATATTGACCTAAAACATCTTTAACTTCTTGTTTCTCTCGCTCAGGCAAGTGATCTACTTCGTAATATTCTCGCTTTAATTCGGCAGCATAATGATCAGCTTCTGTTTTTCCTGCAAGGTAACCTCCAAGTCCCATCGCTATTGATCCTGCAATGATTTCGGCAACTCCAGCAGTAATTACAATCGCATTTGAATCTACAGCTCCGCTAATTCCAGCCGCTAATGCGAATGGAACAGTAAGACCGTCCGCCATTCCAATTACAATGTCTCTTACCAATTCACTGCTGGTAAAATGTTCTTCAATATGGTGGTCGTGGTGATCGTGCATAAGTGTATTATTAGAAGTTTAAAAATAGTAAAAATAAAAAAAGGCGAAACTGTGTTCGCCTTTTTTTATTTTGTAATGGTAGAATTACGATAAATGCTTGCTAACTAATTTAGTCATTTCAAACATTGAAACTGTTTTCTTTCCACCGAATACTTTTTGCAAGTTTGCATCAGCGTTGATGTTACGCTTCTCTTTTGGATCTTGCAATTTGTTTTTCTTAATGTAAGCCCATAAAGCTTTAACAACTTCAGTACGTGGAAGAGGCTTGTTGCCTACTACCGCAGCTAAAGTGTCAGAAATTTTCATTGGCTTCATGAAAGCAGCGTTTGGAGTACGCTTAGTTTTTGCTTTTGTAGCCTTCTTAGCAGCTTTCTTAGGAGCAGCTTTTTTAGCAGCTTTCTTAGGAGCAACTTTCTTAGCAGCTTTCTTAGGAGCAGCTTTCTTAGCAGCTTTTTTAGGAGCAGCTTTCTTAGCAGCTTTCTTAGGAGCTGCCTTCTTTGCAGTTTTCTTTGCCATGTTAGTTATTGTGTTAACGATTGAGTGATGCTAAAATAAATGCAAGATTCTTTCAGAGGGAGTTCACTCTGAAAATTTATTAACAATGTTAACAGTGTGCTTACTCTGAGGATATAGAGGGAGCTTTGAATGAAAAAAAAGTGATAGTAATAATATTATATAAATTTAAATTGTATTTAATTAAGAGTGAAAAATAAATAGTTGTTATATAGACATTAGTAATAACCAGGCATCATGTATTTTGTTATCAGATAGGAGCTTGTGTGCGGCAATGTGCACTGCAGTTGTTAAATTCTCTGAATCTCCCTCTAGGGAGCTCAGAAAATTCTTCACGTCTTCTCGACTTTTAAATTCATTTATTTCGGTTTCAGTAGGAATGTTTTCGGTATTCCCAAGCATTCCTAAGTCGTTTCCGGTTAAAATTTTACTGTTTTTAATAAAGACAGGTAGTTGATCCACGCCAATTCCAAGGGTGGTTAGAGGCTTTGGAATGCTAAATAGTCCTTTAGCAGCTCTAGTGTACCAATTTCCTCCCATTCGAGCCACCTGGTCGATTTTAATAGGGTCTATTCGTCGATCTTCTCCTAATATTTCTTCTTTTATGTGCATCATGACAATTTCGCAAATTACCAACTGTGCAGCACCACCCTTGTCGCCGGTGGAAACAACTTCTTTAACAATGCATTCCATTTGTACTGGAGATTCCTTTACACGCGGAGGTTTAACAAGCTCCGATCTTTCTTCGGTCAAGCCTGATTTAGTGAATTCATTAATGCCTTTGGGGTATTCAGTACTTGCAAGTGACATTTGTTGAACCATATTGTAATCAACGATATTAACTACGCATTCTTTCACTTCATGAATATTGTCGAGGGTGTTTTTAGTGGCTCCGTCTCTTCCGCGTAACGCTGGACTGAAAATTAAAATAGGAGGATTGGCACCAAAAGCATTAAAAAAACTAAAAGGACTCAAATTTACTTGCCCGTTATTATTTATTGTTGATACAAATGCTATGGGTCGTGGAGCAATTGAATCAAGCATATATTGGTGAACCTCAGATACTTTAAGTTGTGATGGAATAATTTTTAACATTTTTTATTGAATTAAGATGAAAATGATACTGCGAATTTGCAAAAGATAAGTCAATGATTGCTATTTTTGCGACCCGATTCAAAAAAGAATTATACGATATTTTTGGATTGTTCTTTAATATGTTCTTTAAATAATTTAATTTTGCGTCCAGATTATTCAAGGTTCGAATAATTTATCTGATTTGCGCATGTGGCGTAATTGGTAGCCGCGCCAGACTTAGGATCTGGTGCTTCACGGCGTGGGGGTTCGAGTCCCTCCATGCGCACAAATCAAATGGAAGGCAGCTTTGCACTAGCATGGCTGCCTTCTTTATTAAATGTAAATCAATTAAGTAAATAAGTATATCCATGAATATTATTCAAGAAAAAATTGACAGTTTAAATGCTGTTTTGAAGGTTCAAATTACCCCAGAGGATTATAATCCAGCGGTTGATTCGGCAATTAAAAAATATGCTAAGCAGGTAAATATGCCTGGCTTTAGAAAGGGTATGGTGCCAACAGGACTTGTCCGTAAAATGTACGGTAAAGCACTATTAGTAGAAGAATTGAATAAAATTGTTTCTGATGCCGTAGATAAGCATATTAGTGATAATAATGTAAAGGTTTTAGGTAATCCAATGCCTAAACCAGATAATAATTTTGAAATGTCGTTGGATAATCCATCCAATTTTGAATTTGCGTTTGAAATGGGATTAGCACCTGATGTGAATTTTACTCTTCCTCCTTCAAAAACGTTTACCGCATACGAGATTGCCGTAGATAGTAAAGTGATTGATGATGAAATTTCAAAACTGCAACGTCGTTATGGAAAATACATAAGTCCTGAAGTTTCAGATGCTGAATGTTCGGTTTATGGAACTTTTCAGGAATTAGATGCTACTGGAAATATTGTTGAAGGTGGCCATACCAATCAAAGTTTTATTTTATTAGATAAAATTACTGATTCTGACGTGCGCCCTCAGTTTATTGATAAAAAGGTCATGGATGTGGTCGTTTTTAATCCTGTGCAGGCGGTAAAATCACCAGATGAAGTAAAATACATGTTAGGATTGAAGTCGGAAGATTTATCCGCATACGATAAGAATTTTCGATTTACTATTGAGCGTATTAATAAGGTGGAAAATGCTGAATTAACTACGGATTTATTTGATCAATTATATGGTGATGGTGTTGTGACTGATATCGAAGGGTTTAGAGAGAAGATTAAATCAGAAATCGCTGAAGGATATAAATATGAAAGCGAACATTCCATCAAGCATGAATTAGAAGATGCCTTGTTACACGAAGCCAACATGGAGTTACCTGATGAGTTTTTGAAGCGTTGGTTATTGTCTGCAAATGATAAAATTACCGAAGAACAATTAGCTCGTGAGTACAATCAATATGCGCGTGATTTAAAATGGAGATTAATCGAGAATAAGATTTATTCTGATAATAACATGCAAATTACTCCAGAAGAAATTGAAAATTATGCAAAATCATTAATCGTAGATCAATATCTTCGCTATGGACAAGCTCATTTATTAAATGATGATTCCTTAGCTGACATGGTGAAACGTTATTTAGGCGACCAAAATAATATCCAGCGAGTAATAGAAAATCTAACAGGTAGAAAAGTTTTTGAATACCTAAACCAAATTATTAAAAAGGACGTTAAAGGTGTAACGCATGAAGAGTTTGTCGATATTATGAGCAAGCATCAACATCAACATCACCATCATTAATAATTAAAATCATAAAATACAATTATGGACTTTCGTAATGAATTCATGAAATACGCGGTTAAGCACCGTGGTATGAGTAGTAATGGAGTAGGTAGCTATATTAATTCAGTGTATGCTGATTATATCTCTCCAACTATTATCGAGGAACGTCAGCTAAACATTGCTCAAATGGATGTATTCTCTCGTTTAATGATGGATAGAATCATTTTCCTTGGTACTGGTATCAACGATTATGTGGCAAATATTATTCAAGCACAGTTGCTATTTCTTGAATCTTCTGACGCAAAACGTGATATTACTATTTATATGAATAGTCCAGGCGGATCTGTTTATGCAGGTCTTGGAATCTATGATACCATTCAATATATCCAGCCCGATGTGGCGATGGTGTGTACAGGAATGGCCGCATCAATGGGAGCTGTATTATTATGTTCCGGAACAAAAGGAAAGCGTAGTGCATTGCAACATGCTCGTGTAATGATTCACCAACCATTGGGTGGAGCGGAAGGCCAGGCTTCTGACATCGAAATTACAGCTCGTGAGATTGGTAAGTTGAAGAAGGAGTTATATGAGATTATTTCAAATCACATTCACAAGCCAAGTAATCAAATCATCTGTTATACCACGATAATATCCTGCTAATGCCCCTAATGTAACCCCGATTAAAAGAGAAATAATAACAGCAATAAACCCTACAGCAATTGATACTCGAGAAGCGAGAATTAATCGACTGAAAACATCTCGACCAAATTTATCAGTCCCCAACAAATAATAATTGGAAAATAAAAAGCTATTGGAATCATTCGAATCTTGTAACACTAATTCATTTGTTTTTTTTGTATCCCACTCACCGTTAGCGCCTCCTAATACTTGATAACTTACAACACCATTAACCAATGAATACTTTGAAACAGGTATCATTTGAAACTTTTCGTCACTTCCTAAAAAAAAACTTCTCAAACTAGTTCTTTCAACTGAAACATTCGATTTTACTTTTAAGAAATGAATACTTGATCCGGGAGGCAACATACTTGCCTCAAGGCACATTTGATTTGCATAACTTGATTTATCAGGAATAAACAAATAAGAAAAGACCGCAAAAAAAACAGTTATTAATACTACTCCTAACCCGAATATTGCAAACCGGTTCTGTTTAAACCTTTGCCAGATTAATTGCCATGGTGAATTTGATTGCCCATTCATATAGAGGCAATATTATCACTTTTATTGGTATTTAAAGAAATTTAGTTGGAACAATTACAACTTGGGGAAAACAACACATTGGTATCGGGCAGCAAGTTTTCGATCTGCTCTTGCTCTTGATCAGAAAATAAAATCCCTCTTAATTCTAGCGTTTGAAGATTACGCAAATTTTTCATTTCTTCCGGAATAGCTATTAATTCATTATCCCACATCTCTAACACTTGCAAACTTTTCATTTGACCAATTTCATGCGGCAAATTCTCAATCAAATTTTTATTCAACCCAAGATAATAAACATTCTCTAGTTTCCCGATAGAAACAGGGAGCTCTACAAGATTATTGTTACTTAAATCTAAGTATTGCAAATTGGTTAAATCACCAATCCAAGATGGAATTTCCTTTAAATTATTCTTCTCTAATTTTAGCAATTGTAAGTTGTGCAATTGCTTCAACTCTTCAGGAACGACCTTCAATTTTTTCTTACTTAAATCGAGTGCAAAAACAGAATCTGGTTGTGACAGCGCGCTATTTAAATCCTTGAATATTTTTTGTTGAGAAAGGGAAAGTGAATCGAGCAAAATTTGACAATTAGCATGCATCGCTAATGTTCCGAGAAAAAAAGTAAAAATGATTTTATAAATCTTCACCAGTTAGTATTTATGAATCGAAAGTCGATATTTAATTTAATAATGACAAATGGTATACGTCAATTTAACCAAGATGTTCTATCGCGTGTGCAATATCTTCTCTGATTTGAACAACCAAATCGTCAACAAGATTAAATTTCTTTTGTGCTCGCACGTACTTTACAAACTCAATTGTGATTGTTTCATCGTAAATATCCTTATCGAAATTAAAAATATGAACCTCAATTGATTTTTTTGAATCGTTAAAGGTAGGACGATTGCCAATGCTTACAATTCCATTCAAAAGTTCATCATTCAAAACAACCTTGCAGGAATAAACACCATCCTCAGGAATCAACTTAAAACTATCAGACAACAATATATTTGCAGTTGGGAAGCCCAAAGTTCGTCCAATTTGATTCCCTTTAACAACTTTACCGGATAATGGGTATCGATAAGTCAATAACTGATTTGCGAAGACCACATCACCGGAAGAAAGAGCATTACGGATTTTTGTAGAACTCACCACAATCTCTTCAATTTCTTGCTCCGGAATTTTTTCAACTTCGAAATCAAACGCCGTCGACAACTTCATTAATTCGTCAAAATTACCTTGACGATTATGTCCAAACTGGTGATCATACCCCACCACCATGCATTTCATTTTAATTTTATCAATCAAAAAATCTTCGACAAATTGACGATGCGATACCTTTGAAAATTCCAGATCAAAAGGCTGAATGATTAAATGCTCAACTCCTATTGAATCTAGCAATGCAATTTTTTCTGATACGGTGCTTAAAAGCTTTAAATTAGTTTGCTCGGGGAACAAAACAGCCCTCGGATGCGGATGAAATGTCATCACCACTGCTGTACCTTCATTCATTTTTGCCGTATCCAACAAACGTTTTAATATCTTCCGATGTCCATAATGAACCCCGTCAAAAGTTCCCATGGTTAAGACAACATGGGGTAAATTGGGAAAACTCTCAACACCTTGATAGACTTTCATTATTTATTTTCAGTTAGTTAGCTACAATTGAATGTTTTTTCAACAGCAACGCGATTTTTGTCAAAAAGTTTAAGTGCCTCAAATTTAAAATTTATATTGGAGTTAAGGGCTTTTTACCTACTTTTGCACCCTGATAAAATAACCCTCTAATATTTCCTATCGAAATGAATAAAGGAAAAATAGTACAAGTAATCGGTCCAGTTATCGATGTTAGCTTTGAAGGTGAAGGAAGCGCTTTACCAAACATTTTAGAAGCTTTAGAAATTAATCGTCCAAACGGACAAAAAATCGTTTTAGAATGTCAGCAGCACATTGGTGAGGACACCGTTCGTGCAATTGCGATGGATTCAACAGACGGTTTAGTTCGTGGTATGGATGTAATTGCAACAGGTTCGGCAATAAAAATGCCTACTGGAGACGTAATTAAAGGACGTCTTTTCAACGTAGTTGGAGAAGCAATTGACGGTATCAATACTGTTTCAAATGCTAATGGACTACCTATTCACCGTGAGGCTCCGAAATTCGAAGACTTATCGACTGAATCTGAAGTTCTATATACAGGAATTAAAGTAATCGATTTATTAGAGCCATACTCAAAAGGTGGTAAAATTGGTTTATTCGGTGGTGCCGGTGTAGGTAAAACCGTATTAATCATGGAATTGATCAACAATATTGCTAAAGGATATGCTGGACTTTCGGTTTTTGCCGGTGTAGGTGAGCGTACTCGTGAGGGTAACGATTTATTGCGTGAGATGATTGAATCTGGCGTAATTAAATACGGTAAAGAATTCCAACACGGAATGGAGAATGGCGATTGGGATTTATCAAAAGTAGATACTACTGAGTTAGCTCAAAGCCAAGCAACATTAGTATTTGGACAGATGAATGAACCTCCTGGGGCTCGTGCTCGTGTAGCATTATCAGGTTTAACTGTTGCGGAGTACTTCCGTGATGGTGATGAGAAATCTGGTGGACGTGATATCTTATTCTTCATTGACAATATCTTCCGTTTCACGCAAGCGGGTTCTGAGGTATCGGCTTTATTAGGCCGTATGCCTTCTGCGGTAGGATACCAACCTACGCTTGCAACAGAAATGGGATTAATGCAAGAGCGTATTACATCCACAAAGCGTGGTTCTATTACCTCTGTACAGGCGGTTTACGTTCCTGCAGATGACTTAACGGATCCAGCTCCTGCTACAACTTTCAGTCACTTAGATGCAACAACGGTATTAAGTCGTAAAATTGCTGAGTTAGGTATTTATCCTGCGGTAGACCCGTTAGATTCAACTTCACGAATTTTAACACCTGCAGTATTAGGGGATGATCATTATAACACTGCTCAACAAGTAAAAGAAATTTTACAACGTTACAAGGAATTACAAGACATCATTGCCATCCTTGGTATGGATGAATTAAGTGATGAAGATAAATTAACGGTACACCGTGCTCGTCGTGTACAACGTTTCTTATCTCAACCTTTCCACGTTGCAGAACAGTTCACAGGATTAAAAGGAGTTTTAGTACCAATCGAAGAAACTATCAAAGGATTTAAGATGATTCTTGCTGGTGAAGTAGATGAATATCCTGAGGCTGCTTTCAACTTAGTTGGAACAATTGAAGATGCGATTGAAAAAGGAAAGAAATTATTAGCTGAAGCAAAATAATCAAGAATATGTTTTTAGAAATTATTACCCCAGATAAAAAGGTTTTTGAAGGAGAAGTTGATGCTGTTTCAGTACCGGGATCTAAAGGATCTTTTCAAATGTTAAACAACCACGCCTCTATTATTTCTACTTTAATCAATGGAAAAGTAAAGGTAAAAGGTAAAAACGGAGAAGAATCGTTTGATGTAAAAGGTGGTGTAGTTGAAATGCTAAACAACAAGGTGATTATTTTGGCTGAATCGGTTTGATAAGAACATACAATATCTTTAAAGCGACACCTAACAGTGTCGCTTTTTTTTTGAAACTATTCACCCTTTTTCTCACTCTACCTACAACTAAATGCATTGTCGTTTAAATTAATTGCTTATATTTGGTTTAATGATAAAACGTTACTGGCTGCTATTGTTTGGGCTACTTCCATTAATCGCAAGTGCTCAACTTACAACCTCTTCCACCCCAACTGTAAATTTTCTAATTCAAAATGTACTTGTTGGATCGCCTTCTGTTTATGTGAACAATATCACTTATACTGGGGCACCAAGCGCAAGGGGAACTTTTAATTGTGTAGGCGCATGTAATGTGGGAATTAGTAGCGGAGTTTTATTGACAACGGGAAACGTAAATAAAGCAATAGGTCCGAATAATAATACAGGAGCTGGACAAGCCAACAACACTCCTGGGGATCCTGACTTATTGAGTCTAGCCCCATCTTCTACTAGCCCTACAGATGCAGCGGTTTTAAAGTTCGACTTCATGGTTCCTAACGACTCCATCAAATTTAAATATGTATGGGCGTCTGAAGAATACCACGACTACGTAAATTCAACCTGTAATGATGTATTTGGATTCTTTGTTAGTGGCCCTAGAATTATAGGAAAAAAAAATATTGCATTAATTCCGGGGACAACTACACCAATTTCCATCAACAATGTAAATAATGGCCAAACTTCTAGTGGACCTAGTACCGGGCCATGCACAAATTGTCAATATTTCGTAGATAATTATGGTAGTCCTACTATTCAATACGACGGCATGACAACTGTGCTTACTGCAGGCACTGAAGTTTGTCCATGTGAAGTTTATACACTTAAGTTAGCGACGCAAGATTTTTGCGACCCCAATTTTGATTCGGGGGTGTTTTTTGAGGGAGGCAGTTTTCAACCTTCAGGAGAGATTCCAATATTAAATGCTGTAACCGGTCAATCAATAGCTGCCACCGATACTGTATTTATTTGTCCGGGTGATTCATTTCCAGTAACACTACCAGCATGTAGAAACCCTGTATGGTCAACGGGAGATACTACCATGACCTTATGGATTACCCAACCTGGCAGTTATTACGGAACGATTAGTAATATAATAGGGACAGGATTTTGTTTCGCATTTTCTACAATTATTCAGGTAGCGAGCACAACTCCGAATGCAACTATAACTGTGAATGGCAATTTGAATTTATGTCCAAACGACAGTGTAATTCTAACTGCTTCAAACGGCACCTCTTATTTGTGGTCAAATGGAGCCACTACTCAAAGTATTGTCATTTATACTGCGGGAACCTATTCTTGTACCGTTAGTTACAATGGTTCTTGCGATTCATTCACCAATCCAATTACGATTACTCAAAGTGGAACACCTGCTATTATTAATGCATCGGGACCACTTACATTTTGTAATGGTGGTAGTGTTACTTTAAATGCGGCAACAGCTCCAAACTATCAATGGTCCAATGGCGCAAACTCTTCGTCCATAAATGTTAATACTTCTGGAACGTACACACTTACCGTTAGTGATAATGGATGTATTTCCAATTCTACTGTAAACGTAATTGTTAATGCTAATCCCACTCCTAGTATAACAGGTGTAAGCAATTCCTGTCCCGGGATTAATGTTCCATTGTCTGTCGGAACCTACAATAGCTACTTATGGTCAAATGGGGCAACAACATCTTCAATTACCTCTACATCCACAAGCATATATACAGTAACCGTTACTGATATTAATGGATGTACGGGAATGGCCAATCATTCAGTGAGCTTTTATACTGCACCAACCCCTTCAATTATAGGAACACTTCAAGTATGCGCGGGAAATAGCAGTACTCTTTCTTCAAGTGGCAGTTTTGCTCAGTACTTGTGGAGCACAGGCAGCATTACTTCCGCAATCAATGTAAATGCTAGTGGTAATTATACTTTAACAGTGACAGACAATAATGGTTGTAGTGCAGCGACTAATGCAACATTTACCGTTAATCCATTACCAACAGCTAGTATTAATGGAGCTCCTGTTATTTGTAATGGCGCATCAACAACTTATTCTGCTAACCCAGCAGGAATAAATTATTTATGGAATACAGGAGCAACCAGCAATAGTATTAATTTGTCCAATGCAGGAAATTATACAGTTACAGTTACGGATAATAATGGTTGTAGCAGTCAGGCAAGTCAACAACTAACGGTAACGAATAACCCCACCCCAACAATTACTGGATTAACAAGCGCCTGTCAAGGACAAAATATCAGTTTAGATGCGGGGAGTTATTCTGGATATCAATGGTCAAATGGAGCGACAACTCAAAGTATTTCTGTAAATACTAGCGGCACCTATACTGTAACAGTGACAATCACTGGAGGATGTACGGGAACGACCTCTCAGAATATCACAATTCATCCATTACCGACGCCTATTATTAATGGAGTACTAGCTATTTGTGCAGGACAATCAACACAATTATCATCTAACGGAATTTACAACAGTTATCAATGGAGTAATGGTGCAATAGCCAGCTCAATTACTGCAGCAGCGCCAGGAAATTATGCACTAACTGTAACGGATAACAATGGATGTATTGGAAGCACTTCAGTTCAGTTAAATAATTATCCGTTACCAACACCATCGTTACCAACTACGGTTAGTATATGCGCTGGAGACAGCACAAATGTAACACCTGGCAATTTTGCTAACTATGTTTGGAGCAATGGACAAACAAATCCAAGTATTTACCTATTGAATGCTGGAACATATATCGTAGAAGTAACAGATATAAATGGCTGTAAGAACAATGATACTACAATACTTGTTGTAAATAATTTACCGCTTCCAATTATTATAGGACCAACAACAACTTGCGCAAACATACCTGCAACGCTAAATGCAGGGAATAGTTATGCTCAGTATTTATGGTCGACAGGAGAACCGACAGCGAACATACAAACAACAATTGGCGGCACCTATACAGTAACGGTAACGGATATCCGAGGATGTAAAAACAAAGCTTATTTTAATTTAGTTGTTTATCCTTTGGCTGATGTAACTATTGTTGGTAAAAATGATATCTGTGAAGGAGAAACAACCACCATAACAGGAATGCCCAACCAAGGCACCTACCTTTGGTCGAATGGCTCAACGACAGCATCCACTGCAATAACCCAAAGCGGCAATTATCAATTAACAATTACTACCAATTATGGTTGTGTAAACTCCAATAGTTATACAGTAAAAGTACATAGCAATCCGAAAGTAAATTACACGTATTTCCAACAAATCAGTTGTGAGTCGATAGGAATACAGATGGTAAATAGTTCAATTTACGACCAAGGATCATCCTTCCTTTGGAATTTTGGTGATGGAAATAATGGAAATGGAAGTAATCCACTTCATGTATATGCTGACACTGGAAATTACATTACCACTTGTTTAATCACTTCACCATGGGGCTGCAAAGGATCAGATACATTGATTGTACATTTAGATACACCTCCACTTCCAGAAGCTGCGTTTGTAAAATCAAATCCGGTGGTTAGCATCTTTAATTCAGAAGTTCAGTTTTTGAACAAATCAAAAAATGCAACACATTACAAATGGAGTTTCGGTGATGACCAATCATCTACCGATGAAAACCCAACACACAAATACGACCGAGTGGGCACACAAAAAGTACATTTAACAGCATACAACGATGCATCATGTTACGATGAATACGAAGAAACCATTGAAGTTATACAGTTCTTTGTACCTAATAGCTTCACTCCTAATGAAGATGGAAAGAACGACGTATTTTTTGATGGTACACCGGCGATTAATGTAAACTCCTACAGTATGAAAGTAATTAATAGATTAGGAGGAGTTATTTATGAATCTGATTCCTACTATCAGCCTTGGGATGGGAGAATGCCAAATGGCCAACCTGCTCAAGAAGGTGTTTATGCTTATGTCATTCACATCTTGTCCGAGAACAACAAAGTTTACGACTTCAAAGGGACTTTTAGTTTAATTCGATAAACTACTTAATCAGCGGTAGAATTTCCTTTTTCGGACGAAGAATTTGCATATCAATTTTGAATTTTGTTTCTTTATATTCAAGAAATAAGACTATGAAAAAGAAACTACTATCCATTGTTTTTTGCTTTGCTTCAGTAATGAGTTATTCTCAAACTATCAAAGTATTATTTGATGCCAAAAAAGCTGAAATGGCCGCTAGTGCAGATTGGATTGTCGATGCAGACTTATATAACATTGGAACAGGTTCAGGAGGTGCTATGACTGCAGGGAGTGGAAATGAAGCAAATCCACAACGCTACCCTACTCCTGCTCAATCAGGAATAACTTCGTCCACCGCAGAAACATTTTGGAAAGGTGGATTATCAGCATGGGGAGTTGCATGTGCTAAATTGGGATATCAAGTAGAAACATTGCCTTATAACGGAACAATCTCTTACGGTAACACTGCTAATGCACAAGATTTAGCAAACTATAAAGTTTATGTTGTTTGTGAACCAAATATAAAATATACTGCTGCTGAAAAAACGGCTTTAATGCAATTTGTTCAAAATGGTGGTGGATTATTTATCATTGCTGATCATACAGTTTCAGATAGAAATAATGATGGATGGGATTCGCCGGCCATCTGGAATGATTTCTTTAGTACTAATGGAATTAAAACAAATCCTTTTGGTTTCACTTTCGATTTGGCAAATTTTTCTCAGACAACCACCAACTTTGCTAATTTACCTTCAAATACTATACTGCATGGTAGCGCTGGCAATCCAACGAAAATGCTTTTTGCTAATGGTACATCCATGACATTAAATAAAACTGCTAATGCAAATGTTCTAGGCTTGGTTTACAAAACTGGATCATCTACCACTGGCCTAACAGGATGTATGTTTGCCAGTTCAAAATATGGAAATGGAAAAGTAGTTGGCTTAGGTGATAGCTCTCCTGCTGATGATGGAACTGGTGATACTGGTGATGTATTATACAATGGATGGACAGTCGATGCTGGTGGTGATCATGCTAGAATTATCATGAACGCGACAATTTGGTTAACGAACACAGCGGCTCGTATAGGCGATGAAGAAAACAACAACTTTGTAAATGTGTGGCCAAATCCGTTTAACGAAGAATTAAATGTAAGCTTTGTAAATGACCAAATAGAAACTGCTGTTGTTTCATTATATGATTTAAGTGGCAGAATGATTTCTACGGAAGAATATCAAACAGTAGATGGTGTTAATCAAATTACTGTTGCTGGAAACGAATTAGCAAAAGGCTCTTATATTGTTACTGTTTCAAAAGGAGGCAATATGATCAGCAAAAAAGTAATGAAGTTTTAATAATTACAAAACAAAAAGGGACTTTGGTCCCTTTTTTAATTACAATCTATATCGTAATATTGCAATATTAAAATTGTATGGGACTTACAAAATCAGAACACTATACGGTAAAGCAAAATCAGATGGCTACTTTACTAAAGGCAATTGCTCATCCTGCGCGTATTGCTATTATTGAGTATTTGCTAAAGAAAGATGAATGCATTTGCAACGATTTAGTCAATCATCTTCCACTTTCACAACCTACCGTTTCACAACACCTGAAAGAACTTAAAAATGCGGGAATCATCAAAGGAAGTATTGAAGGAAATGCTATCTGTTATTGTTTAGATTTAACAGTGATGAGTAGAATTGAGAAATATTTTTCAGAATCAAATAAAAAACTGAATTCAAAAAATTATAAATGCTGTTAAGGAAATGGAATTAGTAAAGAAATACAAGAAGCTACTAGTTATTGTTGCTGGAATTATTGCATTGAATTTTGCTTTTGGCTTCGATCCTCGTTTTACCATCATTAATTTATTATGGCTATTGGTTTGAAAAAAAATATTCTTGTTTTATGTACCGGCAATAGTTGTCGTAGTCAAATGGCACATGGCTACCTACACCATTTTTATGGCAATGAAGCAAACATTTATAGCGCTGGAATTGAAACGCATGGAGTAAATCCGAGAGCGATTGCAATTATGAAAGAAGATGGTATTGATATTTCGCATCATACATCGAAC
>JBJTMY010000078.1:0-3560 GCA_046073825.1 Bacteroidota bacterium | reverse complement strand
AAATTATAAGAAGTTTTTCCAAGGAGAATGCAAATACAAGCATTAGTCAACTGTCAGCTATTATTGATTTATGTTTAAAAGCTAGAATAAGATTTTCGTTCGATAAAAATTATCAAAACGAATTCGCATTATTCATCAATAGTAAATACCCAGAATGGAATACTGAAGTCACAAACAAGGAGATAGAATCACTTGCTAAGGATGGTAAGTATGAAGAAGCCGCTGACAGACGGGATAGAGCGATGTCGTTAAAGAACGAAATGCACATGCAGTTTAAACTTTCAAAATTTGGAACCGAAGATTGGTTCATAGAAAACTCAGAAAGCGAGATATTTTTTATTCCAACAGAAATTGGAGTTATTGATAGATTAATGAGCGAAAAAGCATATGAAAAATAACGTTGCATAACAGCGTATAAGTGTAACCTTTAGGTATGCACCTACGCCCAAAACGTTAGCTGCAAGCTGACACAAATAAATACCATTTCAGTTAATATGAAACATAAAATCACCCTAAGCAATAACAGCCCTAGTGAATATTTTGAATCAAACTCAGAATTCAAATCGGTTCTAATTAAAAAGATTAAATATTCAAACTCAAAAGACGTTTCGACACTGCTTTGTAATTGGCTTCATGGACCTTTTGGAGGAATTTTTTCAATTCCAATTTCCGAAGCATATGCTAATCAACAAGACAAATTTGATATTATTAAAATGGCTAAAGCGTTTGATGAACCATTTAAAGGTTCATTTGATAAACTAGATATTAAGTTAGAAAAGGAATTTGAAAATGACTCATCTGAATTGTCATTTGAAATTGAATTATTATAAATTTAAGCAAACTACGGCTAACAGCGTTCAAGCGCCATCCCGAATCGTCCCTCTCGTGACATCGCCTGCACGCAAACCGCTAGAGACATCATCAAATGGCCACTCCAAATATGACAGAAAAAATATTATTGATTGATCATGTCATTGGTAGGACCATCACTGATATACGATGTAAGTATGGAAAGGAAAATGGTTGGCTAGACACCGCAGAATGTTTTATCGAACTTGATCAGGAGTTCTATATTGAAATTCCATACGGAAAAACCAAAGATGTTATAGTAGGTGAACCAGACCAAAATGCTAAATCTATTTTTGACAATCTTTCTGATATTCCGGAGTATCATTTCAACAAAGAAGGTAAGTCAATAGCGGAAGTTATAGATGAAAAGAAAAAACGAAAACAAACTATTTTTAATCGATTAATGAAAATAATTTTTAATTATGAAACACCCAATAAAGAATACAATCCATACAAAATTGAATACCATGAGAACAAACTAAAGTATATTGTTAATAGAAAAATTGTCGATTACTTATGGGATAACGATAGTACTGAAAAAGGTTTTTTTGAATTAGACAACGGATATTTTATTTCTGAGCAGTATATGGCGCCTAGTGGGACAGGACTTGCTGGACTTAACTATTACGATAGTTTAAGTAATTTGCAAGCACGTAAGGGAAATAATTTACAACGATATAGCGAAGAATCAGCAAGAAGAAACTTACAATAACATTTCTATTTTCAAATCTTGAAGGGTTAATTTCATAAGCCACTTACCAAGATTAAAATACTTAAACAGTTTAGATATTCAAAACTCAGAACCGAAAATTGGATTGACCTAATTCAGAATATAAAATCTCCTTTTGATGATTTATAGATATTTATATTACTTTAGTGCATACGCAATAAAACTGCGCCAATACATCCAAATAAGGACATATAAGGAAGTTTTATAGCGTGTATAAGTAAGTTGGCGGTAATACTATGACAATAACTAGTAAAATAAGAATTTTAGTTTTCGGACTTATTCTCCTCTACTCTTGCGGCAGGACAGACAATGCTTTTATTGTAAATAAAACACAAGACACTATTACACTTAATTTAAAATTAAACTATCCAACAAATACAAACAGACCTGACAATTATTTTCGTAACCAAATAATGGACAAAGAAAAATCAACGGTTAGAGATAGTAAATTAGCTGGTGACTGCTTGATTGAGTTTGACTCTATTAATAACATCGCAACATTAAGACTGCTTCCAAACGACAGGCTAAAACTTGGAACTATCAGAACAGGGCTATCTCGAGACGACTATAAGACGTGGGAATTTACAGAAATAAATATCAAAGGAAATAATTTTCAAATAGACGCTAAAGAGCAAGGTATAATGACATTTGTGTATAAAGACAAAAGTTGGCTTACGCAGGACAGCCATTATTTTGTAATTGGAAAAAATAGTACTCCCTCCAACACGGGGCTAGCGCCAGGCGTGTGAACGTTAGAACTTAGAAGTTTTCGTTATGGTGCGCATCGCGCGCTTTTATTATTCTGCTACTTAGAAAGTTTTGTATCTTTAAAAAAGGTTTTAGGGAAAAGGAAGTTGGGTGTTTCAAATCCGCCCAGCGCCAGCCCCGATACGTTAGCAGAAATTATATTCTACAGATACCGATATTAGTCATTTGATTAACTCTTTTAGTGCACAACTAATGGATACGAAAGAAATTATTTTAAATTACCATCGAAAAGATTTTGAAGAAATCTATTTTAGTCATGGACGAGATAAAGTTTTGTTTCACCAAGATGTAAAAAAAGAATTTTACACTGTTATAATCGTATTCTCAATATTGATCGTACTATTTATCTATTATTTGTCGACAGGAAATAATTTACAAATCCTTGTTGTAACGACGATTCTATTTTTCCTCGCTTCTATAAATCTTTATAAAAAAGCATCACCCCTATTTAAGTGGAAAAATCAAATACATGCATATCTAAACGACCTAAGTAAAATAAAAGATCATAAAATTATTATTGAGCCTCTATCTTTTTCATTGGTGCAAGACCAACAAGTTTTTATTGAAAAATGGACGGAAATAAAAAAAGTCGAGATAACCGATAACTATATTCTTTTGCAAACAAATTCGAACTATTTAATTCCGAAAAATTCGATGACATTACAAGAATTTGATTTTTTAAAAAATATCGTTTTAGAAAAAATAAATTGAATTGAATTAAATTAAATTGAATTAAATTTAAATATGTCAACCAACTCCAACAACAATTCATTTGCTTTAGTTTATCCAAAATTTCGACTGCTAAACATTGTTTGCATTGGCTATTGGATGATTCTAATGGCAATATTGCTCACACGAAACGAATTAGAATTAGTTGATGAATTAAGTTATTTACTCTATGCTACTTTTATACTTGCACATCTCATAATTCTTACAGCTACTTTCATTACCGATAAATTAAATAAAGGCCAAAAGTTGATTTTCAATTTAGCTATCTTACCATTGAATTTTTCAATAATCGCCTTGTTGGTTTCCATAATTTCTTACGGATCCGTTTTTCTTGAAAAGTTAATTGATTGATTAATATTTAATCTTAGTAGATTTGATTTCTTTGCAATTACTTTTGATATTGAAAAAAAATAATTGAAGAAGTAATTACGCAGAAAATAATCTATGACGCCAAAAATATATCTCGAAACTGAAAGAACAATCA
>JBJTMY010000077.1:0-2808 GCA_046073825.1 Bacteroidota bacterium | reverse complement strand
CTATTTTAAATTTACAGCACATCCTGAGGCAGTACATATTTTTTCGACGATTGGCATGGAGCCATGGGGAAGAATTGGCGTTGGTGTAGGAGAATTAATTGCTTCAACAATGCTACTGATACCTGCAACCATCTGGATGGGTGCAGCAATGGGTATTGGATTAATGATGGGTGCCTTGTTTTTTCATTTAACAACTCCTTTGGGTATTCAGGTAATGTTCACCGATGCAAATGGACAAATGATTAATGATCACGGACAATTATTTTTGATGGCCTTAATTGTACTTGTTTGTTGTGCAATTATTTTATGGAAGAATAAAGAGAATATGCTTTCATTCATCAATAAATTCATCGGTAAGAAGTAACATGAATCAGGTTTTACTTTCCACCGAAAAAACATTTGGGCAGCTGAAGCTTTTGTTAAGCAATCTGAATAATGATGATTATTCGAGGCCACTTGTGATGCTTACGAATAATACAGTTGGGAAGCATGTGCGTCATATTATCGAAATGTACCATTGTTTAATGGCTGCTTGCGAAACTGGTGTACTAGATTACGATAAGCGTGAAAGGAATATTGAAATTGAAAATAATATTTCTGTTGCTGTTGAGAACCTTGATCATATTTTAGTTTCAATTTCGAATACAGAAAATCATACGTTATCATTAAATACTTACTACGATTTTTATGATACTGCTCCAGAGGTAATTCCTACTAATTTTCATAGAGAACTTGCGTTTGCATTAGAGCATTGCATACATCACATGGCAATAATTAGAATTGCTGTTGAATCTAATTTTTCATATGTTACCATTGCTCCTGAATTTGGTGTTGCAACTTCTACTTTGCGTTATCTTGAACAATGTGCACAGTAACCTATTTGCCAACGGGCAATAATAGTTTTATACTGACCTCTAACCGCGATGAACATCATTCGCGACCACTTGCAATAGCCCCTTCTAATTATCAAATCAAAGATGTCACACTTTCTTTCCCAAAAGATCCATTAGGCGGAGGAACTTGGATTGCCGTTGAAAAAAATAAAACAGTAGTTTGTTTGTTGAATGGCGCATTTGTTTCTCATACTCGTAAGAGTGAATATAGAAAAAGTAGAGGACTGGTAGTACTTGAATTTTTTGATTATGAAAATGCCGATGTGTTTAGCACAGAATACAATTTTGAAGACATTGAGCCCTTTACCATGATTATCGTAAATAATGACAATCATATTCAATTAAACGAATTACGGTGGGATGGGGAGAACGTTCATTTGAAAAAAATGGATGCGAACCTCGCTGCTATTTGGTCGTCTTGTACTTTGTATGATGAAGGTATTTCGGCGATGCGTAACCGTTGGTTTGAAGAATGGTTTGCTAATAAATCATTAATTGAATTTGATCATGTCCAATCCTTTCATCAATATGCTGGTAAAGATGATGTAGAAAATGGTTTGGTTATGACCCGATTAAATGGCATGCGAACCGTAAGTATTACTTCAATAATTTGTCAGAAGGACGCAAGTGAAATTCATTATGCTGATCTTATTAATAACCAAAATTATTTACATCGTATTTGAAAAGGATTCTTCATTATTTTAATCGTGATACAATTCCACCAGCATTTGCTAAATTATTCTTTTATGAATATTGGCCATCATGGGTGTTGTATTTTCCTGCGATTTTTTATTGGCTGTATCTCGGTCTTCGCGCTCGATCATTAACGTATTTTACGCTTGCAAACCCCGGTGTTGAAAATGGTGGTGCCTTTGGAGGATCAAAAGAAAAGGTGCTTTCAAAAATTGCTGATGAGTATAAACCACGCACTATGCAGGTAGAAGTTTCAAAAGGGTATTCTTCGTTTTTAGAAATATTCAATGAGACGGCTTTTTTATTCCCTATTATCTGTAAGCCTGAAGAAGGCGAAAGAGGTTACCGCGTAAAAAAAGTTTTTTCATTCGATGAGTTAGAAGCATATTTTCATTCTTCTCCTGGTAATTTTATTATACAAGATTTTATTAATTACCCAGAAGAATATGGTGTTTTGTTTTATCGATATCCTAATGGGAAAACAGGCATTTCTTCGCTTACAAAAAAGCGTTTTCTAAGTGTTACTGGTGATGGAATTTCTACAATTAAATTATTGCTTCAAAAATCTACACGTGCGAAAATGCAAATTGCGCGTTTATCAAAAGAAAAACCTTCTTTGTTAAATCGTATTCCTTCAGAAGGAGAAACTGTTCTTGTTGAACCTATCGGCAATCATTGTAAGGGCACAGAGTTTATTGATGCTTGTCATTTGATTAATCAACAACTCATCGACACGTTTGATAAAATCACAAAACCAATAGATGGATTTTATTATGGTCGTTTTGATTTAAAGACAACCTCTCTCGAAGATTTATATCAAGGAAAAAACATTCGAGTACTCGAACTAAATGGCACCAATAGCGAAGCGACACATATCTATTCTACCGATATGAATATTGTTAAAGCCTACCGAGCTATTTTCGATAATTTTAAAATAGTATTTGACATTGCGATGGAAAATAAATCAAAAAGAATGACCCCCCCTTCGTTTTTTCATGTAGCTAAAAAAGTGCGTACTTATTTTAAATCGCGCAACAAAAATTAAATATTCATATCTGGATGATCAATCTCTGCGCTGAGCGAATCTTTGCGCTTTGGCTTAGGCGGATGAATATTTTCACTGCGGATATTTTTAATTTGTGATAATGTTTCTACGCAGTTATCAATCATCTCTTTGCTTGTTCTTTCTATATACTGACTCTTCTTAAACTGAAGTACGTTC
>JBJTMY010000076.1:0-4238 GCA_046073825.1 Bacteroidota bacterium | reverse complement strand
CCTATCGAAAGAGCCGTTTATTTATTATTCTTGAATCATCCTGAAGGAATTCGTCTTGCCGAAATGGGTGATCATAAAGCAGAGTTAAGAGGTATTCTAAACCAGGTAAGTCCGAGTGACAGCCGAGATACAGTGGAAGGGCAATTGGAAAAGCTTTGTGAGTATAACAGCAATTCGTTAAGCGAAAAAATGTCGAGGATAAAACGAAAATTTGATGATAACCTGGGCGTTGCTATGTCGGAGCATTATTACATAAAAGGGCCGAATGGCGGCTTGAAAAAAATACAATTAGACCGGACGTATTTAAATCAGGAAGTTAACGGATAATTACTTTAAAGAATAATTTTTTGGTATAGTTCCTTTCGTTATTTTTGACAAAAGATAAATCCAAAAAAACTATGAATAAGCAATTATGGGTAATTGATCCCGTTCACTCCGACATTTCGTTTAAAGTACGTCACATGATGATTACTAACGTGACAGGTACATTTGATAACTTTACTGCGAAGATGCATTCTTCAGAAAAAGATTTTTCTGATGCAGAAATCGATTTCGAAGCACAAGTAGATTCCGTTAATACACGTAACGAACAACGCGATGGTCACTTAAAGAGTGATGATTTCTTCAGCGCAGGAACGCATCCAACAGTAACTTTCACACATGGAAAATTAAAAAGCAAAGGAGATCATAAATACGATTTAACAGGTGATATCACTATTAAAGGTGTTACAAAGCCTATCACTTTAGCTTGTGAATTTACAGGAACTGTAATTGATCCTTGGGGACAAGCAAAAGCAGGATTTGAATTAACTGGTATAATCAATCGTTCAGACTTTGGTTTGACATGGAATGCAAGTAACGAAGACGGAGATGTTGTATTAGCAGAAGAAGTAAAGCTTGCTTTAAATATTCAGATGATTAAACAAATGTAATTTTGGCAATGCAAAATTTACGAAAGAACATCTATCGTTGGTTAAAGTCGAAGTTAAAGACCGAACAACGGATGTTCTTTTTTTATGGGGCTTTATTTGGAAGTGCTTTCCCAATTGTTGGAATGCTATGGCAAAGTTTATTTGTTTATAACAGTATTTCGCCTAAGTACTGGCTAATGTGTCAGATGGAAGCGCCTACTTTATGGATTATTGATTTAGCCCCGCTAGTGTTGGCCATCGTGGCTTCTTATGCAGGGCGCGCCCTTGATTTGCTAAATCAAAAAAATGCAGAAATCAACGAGCGCTATCAACAGATGGCTCACCTTCGGGAAATGGCTGATGCAGCTAATAAATCGAAAGGAGAATTCTTAGCGAATATGTCGCATGAGATTCGCACACCCATGAATGCCATCATTGGAATGAGTTACCTTCTGAAAAAAACAGAACTCAATGAGAAGCAAAAAGATTATAATCATAAAATAGAAGTGTCTGCAAGAAATCTCTTGCGCATTATTGATGATATTCTTGACTTTTCAAAAATTGAAGCCGGCAAATTGACACTTGAACATTCTAATTTATTTTTAGATGAATTAATATCGGAAGTGTCGGATGCAGTGAATGTGAAACTGCAAAACAAAAATGAAGTGGAGCTGGTAACGTATGTTGATCCATTAATCCCTCCTGTAATTTTAGGTGATAGTGTTCGTTTGCGTCAGGTTTTATTGAACTTAACGGATAATGCTGCAAAGTTTACAAAAGCAGGAGAAGTAAAATTATCAGCAAAGCTGGTGAAAAAATTATCCTACGGACTCATCATTCATTTTAGTGTGGAGGATACGGGAATTGGAATTTCGAAGGAGCAAATTGAAAAATTATTTTCTCCGTTTCAGCAAGCAGATGTTTCTACCACGCGAAAGTTTGGTGGAACAGGGTTAGGCTTGGTGATTTGTAAACGCATTGTTGAAATGATGGATGGAGAACTTGAAGTGGAGAGTAAAGAAGGAAAGGGTTCGACGTTTTCTTTTAATGCATTTTTTAGTCTAGCAGATGCGAATGAACAATCAGAAGAAGTTGCAGTTTCAATGAAAGGACGCAAAGCCTTATTGGTGGATGATTCTGAATCGGCAAGAATTGTTTTAAACGAAATGTTATTGTCGCTAGGATTTGATGTGGTAATTGCCAATGATGCATTTGAAGCGATTGAACTATTTGAACAGGAACAAAAGTCTGATAAACATTTATCGCTCATGGTAGTAGACTGGCAGATGCCAGGAATGGATGGTTTGCAATTGGTGCGAGAGATTAAAGCAAAAGAAGGCTTAGATGTTCCTTCTATTTTAATGGTTACTGCCTACGGATTAGAATCGGTGCGTGAAGCAGCGAAAAATAAATTGATTGATGGCGTATTATTAAAGCCAATTAATACATCTACTCTTAACGATACACTCAATAGTATTTTACACTTGAATGATAAAAAGAGTGGAACAAAATTAAATGCAGGTAATGAAACGGATTTAGGAGTATTTAAAAGTTATCTTGAGGGAGTTCGGGTATTGCTGGTTGAAGATAATGATATTAACTTACAACTGGCAGAAGAATTATTATCAGATGTGGGTGTGCATTATACAGCCGCCCGCAACGGACTAGAAGCAGTAGAAAAAGTAAATACGGAATCGTTTGATGCCGTATTGATGGATATTCAAATGCCGGAGATGGATGGATTAACCGCTACTAAGAAAATCAGAGAGGATAAGCGAAAAAATAATCTTCCAATCATTGCCATGACTGCTCACGCATTGAAAGGAGAAAAAGAAAAGAGTATCGCTGCCGGTATGAATGATCACATTACAAAACCAATTGATCCAACCGTTTTATACAAGGCGCTGATAAAGTATGTGAAGGGGGTAGATGTAAATCAAAATGCAACAGCTGTTACTAAAGAGCATAAATTTATTCTTGAAATAGAAGGGTTGGATGTGAAAGAAGGGCTGAATCGTATAGGTGGTAAAGTAGATTCCTATAAAAAACTGCTCGAAACTTTTGTTAGAAATTATGAGTCAACCGCTCAAGTGTTAATTCAGTTTACCACTGAAAATAATTTGAAAGAGCTCGCACCATTGTTGCATACTATTTCAGGTGTGTGCGGAAATATTGGAGCAAAGGAAATTTACGTAGTGGCCTACCCGTTATCTCATGCATTAAAAGTAATGATTGAAGAAAATGCAGCAGCACTTACTATTCCTCAGCAAAAACAACTGGAATACATCGCCGATAAACTGCAGAAATTAATTAGCGATATAAAACAAAAGTTAATAGCTACAAATGAAAGTCAAGTGGAGAAATCAAGTATTTCGGAGGAGATGTGGCTTCAAAAGTCAGAAGCTTTGAAAAAACTTATTGAAGGGCAAGATGGAACCAGTATCGATTATTGTCAGCAAATGCTCGATGGTTTTGAATTATCTGACGAAAGAAAAGCAACACTTGAAAAAATAAAAACGCTGCTCGACGAATTTGAATTTGATGCAGCCTTAGCATTACTCTAACCTGTGGATTACGTTACTCCCTTACCGATAGTATTAATAGTTGATGATGCCGTAGAAAATTTACAGGTGTTGTCTGGTTTATTGAAAGATAAATACCGAGTAAAAATTGCTAAGAACGGAGAGAAAGCACTGGAACTGGCGAACGCTGCCGAAAAGCCAGATTTGATTTTGTTAGATGTGGTGATGCCTGGATTATCTGGATTTGAAGTATGTGCTCAATTAAAAGTAAATGCTTCCACAAAAAATATCCCTGTTATTTTTATCACGGCATTAAATGAAGCTACTGATGAAACAAAAGGGTTTTCGGTTGGAGGAGCAGATTTTATTGCTAAGCCTTTCCATCCTGAAGTAGTACTTGCTCGAATACAAACGCATATTGAATTACAAGCCGCCAAGAAAAAATCAGATACACTTTTAAAAGTACTACTGCCCGAAAATGTTGTAAACGATTTAATCAATAACGGAAAGCATATCCCCGAAATACATAATAATGTGAGTGTTTTGTTTTTCGACTTTGTTGGGTTTACAAACATGACTACTCAAATGAATCCCCAGGATTTAATTGAAGAGCTCTCCGGAATATTTACATCGTTTGATGAGATATGTGCACTGCACAATGCTGCGCGTATTAAAACGATTGGCGATGCGTACATGGCCACCGCAGGTTTGGGTTCTAACGATGATAATCATGCAGAGAACCTTGTGAAAACAGGATTGGCGTTTATCAATTATTTGGAAGATAGAAATCAAACAGCTACTTATA
>JBJTMY010000075.1:0-2604 GCA_046073825.1 Bacteroidota bacterium | reverse complement strand
TCAGCTCGTTGATGTATTGAATAGAAGAATAAGTTCTGCCATATCCAATATCATGAATGATTTTATAAGGATGATTTAATTTTTCGAGAAGGTTTTTATAAGCATTAAAAATTATCATGCGTTCTTCCACGGATGGACTTTCACGCATTGGGTCATATTGCCAAGGAATATTTGGAAGTAATAAAAGGGTTAAGTCATATGTTCGATTTACTAATGCTTCTTCAATAAATGAATGACATTTGTTGAATTTTAAATCGCTCCAAACTTTTAAAACAATAAAATTGGTATCACAAAAAACGAAGTTGTTTTCTGAGTTGATTCCTTCTTCTTCAAGTACAATTTGACCTTTGGCAATTTCCAACAAATCTTCTTCTTCATAAGATAATTTATCGTTTAAGTATTCACGTGCAAATTCATTTACAATGTGTCCATCATAATGTGCTTTCAACATGCCACATAATGTTGTTTTGCCAGAGCTTTCAGGACCAATTACTGCAACTTTAATCATTCATTATTTAATTTAAAAGATTTTCTCCATTCGATGAAGCCTTTGATTGCAAGAATTAGGTAAGCAAAGTAAAGCACTGCATACAAGTCCAAATCTTTTTGCAAATACAAAACAATATAAACTGCATTTACAACAATCCATATAAACCAATTTTCAATTTTCTTTTTAGCAATTAAATATTGCGCTAAGAATGAGGCAGTGGTTGCCAATGAGTCTATCCAAGGGAAACTCGCATTCGAGTACGTTTTTAAAATAGAGCCAAGTAAAAATCCGGTGAATAAAAACAACAAAAAGTAAATTAGTTTTTCTTTAGAATGAAGACGTTCAATAATAAAATCTTCATTCGTGTTGGTTTTCCAATTTAACCAGCCTGCAATCAATAAGGGTATGTAAATAAGTTGTTGTATGGAGTCGGCATACAATTGACTTTTATAAAACAATACACAGGATAAAACTACATTGATGATGCCAACAGGGAAACACCATTTGTTTTTTTTGATGGTTAAATATACGCCTGCAAATCCGGAAATGAATCCAATAATTTCAAGCGCATCCATCATTAAACAGCATCATTAAAATTAAATCGTGCAGTTGCAATATCTTGAATCAACTCTGGATCCTTTTCAAAGCAATTACCCACTACCACCATATTCGCCCCCGCTCTAAAAACGGCAGCTGCGCTTTCAGGAGTACGAATTCCTCCTCCAACAATCAGTGGAATATTCACTTCTTTCTTGATTGCTTTTATCGTTTCAATAGGTACAGGATGTTTAGCACCTGATCCTGCTTCAGCAAAAATTAATTTCATGCCTAGTTGCTCACCTGCCAAAGCAGTGTAAGCTGCAATTTCTGTTTTGTCGGTAGGAATAGGAGCGGTGCCACTTACATATTGAACGGTAGTCATGGTTCCGCCATCAATCAGTAAATACCCAGTAGGTATAATTTCTAACTCCGAAGCTTTTAATCGTTGCGCTGCGGTTACATGTTGGCCAATTAATAAATCAGGATTTCTTCCAGAAATAAGCGACAATAGTAAAATAGCATCGGCATGTTCACTAATTTGCTGATGGTTGCCCGGAAATAAAACAACTGGAATAGCCGAGCGTTTCTTAATTCCTAAAACCGTTCGTTGTAAGTCGCCCGAAGTAATCAAGCTGCCACCAACAAAGAAATAATCAATGTTCGCCTCGTTGCTATATGCACAGATTTTATCTAGATGATTTTCGCCCGATTTATCAGGATCAATCAGCACAGAAAGTAATCGACGATCATTAAAAGCAGCCTCTTGAATTTTCTGGTAAATCATAGTTGCAAATTAATGAAAAATATTATCAGTTTCCAACGATATAAGAAAGCAAAAGTTCATCCTGCTGAATAAGATGATATTGATATTTTTCTACTGAATGATTCTTTGAATAAATGACTTCGCCAAGATTATTAGTAGGCGCTTTTACTTCGATATTGTTTTTAAAATCGATTCCCCCACCTCCAATCAATTTAAAAACAGACTCCTTTACGCACCAAACGATGAAACAATTTTGATGTGAATTTTCAGCGCTATCTGTCATCCATTTTTGCTCTTGCTCATTCACGAATTTAGGTGCAACCTTCAAGATCCTTTCAGATGGTATTTCAATGTCGATACCCACAGGTTTAGTTGGATGATAAATGACGGCCACAAATTCTTTAGTATTCGTAATCGAAATATGTCCTAACACATTTTTTAAACGAGGCTTCCCTAAATTATCATAAACTAATTCGATAGGATGTTGAAGGATATGTTGTAAAAGAATGCCAGCCGCAAGCTTTTGTTTCAATCGTAATTCCGACTTCAATTCAAGGTTTTGAATTTCTTTTAAAAAACTTGAGTTGTTTAAAAACAAAACGAGCTCATCGTATGTTTCGGAAATGCTCCAAACAACTATTTGTTGCCCTAAAGGACCAGAATGATGGTGGAATAGTGCCATATATGAGTAATTGGCAAAGATAACATTGCAAGAGTCATAATGAATACTTAAATTCGCACAAAATTTCAATAAAATGATAAACACTCAAACAGAAAAATTCGTGAAATATAAAGTGAAAGACATTTCCCT
>JBJTMY010000074.1:0-2599 GCA_046073825.1 Bacteroidota bacterium | reverse complement strand
CTGAATCTTATCAGGATTGTGAATACTTGATGTTAGGTAATTTAATGCCTGCCCTACAGCAGAAAGTTATCAAAGGATTAAAGAATCGTCCGAAGTTAATTGTGATGGACACCATGAATTTTTGGATGGAAGTGGCTTTACCTGATTTGTTAGAGACCATGAAGTTAGTAGATGTGCTTACCATCAACGATGAAGAAGCACGATTATTAACAGGTGAATATTCCTTAGTAAAAGCAGCTCGCAAAATTTTAACGATGGGTCCTAAATACCTAATCATTAAAAAGGGAGAGCATGGCGCATTATTATTCCATGGTAAGGAAGTGTTCTTCGCCCCTGCATTACCGCTAGAAGAAGTTTTTGATCCTACAGGAGCAGGTGACACTTTCGCAGGAGGATTCATTGGTTATATCGCTTCAACTAATGATATTTCATTCGATAATATGAAACGCGCCGTTATTCATGGATCTGCAATGGCTTCGTTCTGCGTAGAGAAATTCGGCCTGGAAAGAATTGAAGGTTTGTCGGAAGGAGAAATCGACGAGCGTATTCAAGAGTTTATTAATTTAGTTCAATTTGAAATTACGTTAGTGTAATAAATTCAATAGGCATAGAAATGTAAAAAGGGAATAAAATTTTTATTCCCTTTTTTTATGACTTCCTTTTTTATTTTTTTACTTCGAGATGTATAATTCATTCACCATTTCCCAATTAATCGTATTGAACCAAGCTGTGATGTAATCTACGCGCTTATTCTGATATTTCAAATAATAGGCATGCTCCCAAACATCTAAAGCTAAAATAGGTTTGCCTTTAAAGTCTGAAATATCCATCAATGGGTTATCCTGATTCGGTGTTGATCCGATATCCAGTTTTCCACCGTGCACTACTAACCATGCCCATCCAGAGCCAAAACGTGATTTTGCCGCTTCTGAAAATTTTGTTTTCATTGCATCAAAACTTCCAAATGAAGTATTAATGGCCTCCGCAACTGGACCCGTCGGTACTCCACCCCCGTTAGACTTCATTAATTTCCAGAACAAGGAATGGTTGTAATGTCCTCCACCATTATTTCTTACCGCCATCGGGTATTTTGAAATATTACTTAAGAGATCTTCAATAGTGCTTGCCTTTATTTTATTATCAGCACACGCCTTATTTAAATTATCTACGTAGGCCTTATGGTGGCGGGAATAATGGATTTCCATCGTCATGGCGTCGATATGTGGCTCTAACGCTTTAAAATCATACGGTAATGCAGGCAAAGAAAATTGCGTTTCATTTTCAATTTTTTCTGCCAATGAAACCACTGGGGCTAATTGTGAAGCAGCCACTAAGCCTGCGGTTGCTAATCCCGATTTCTTTAAAAAATTACGACGGTTCATAGTAAATGTTTTATGCTAATTGAATTAATACTTGATTTTTTTCGACGGCCTGCCCTGTTTTTACTAATACTTTTTTTACTGTTGCATCGGTAACTGCTTTTAAGGCATTTTCCATTTTCATTGCCTCTAAGATAAGTAGCACGTCACCTTTTTTAATTGTGTCGCCCTCTGAAACTGGTATATTAATTACCAAACCCGGCATTGGTGCTTTTAAATCACCCACTTTATGTGCAGAGGAAGCATCCATTCCTAGTTTTTTCAGTAGCTCATCGTATTTATCTTCTAATTTAACATTAACAACTTTCCCGTTAATTTTTAACTGATGCGTTTTTGTTGATGAATCAGATTGTAACACTTCTAAATTCATGCTTTCCCCTTTGTAAATCAGGTTATATGAAAAAGGTCCAACCTGCTTGATGTCGCCATTAAATATTTCGTCGTTTAAGGATATTTCTCCTCCCGCACGTTCTTCTATAACGATGGTATTCTTGCTATTGATGATTGCTTTCATGAAACAAATTTACTGTAAAATATGGAATTAATTATCCAAATCGCTTTTAACTATTCACCGTTTATAAATGAATGTGAAGATTCAAAATGGTTGGTGTTTCTTTCCTATTTTTAAGGGAATGAACATAAGCAATCGTTTAATAGGGTATTTGCTGGTAATTGCACTTTTTATTATTTCCGCAATTGCAATAGAGTCTAACCTCTCTCGAACGGCTCCAACAACAACTTTAAACAAAGCAAGTGTAGAGGCGGTATTAAAGGCCAAAATTGACAGCCTTAAAAATTTTGAGCAATCCTTTAACGCCTGTTTAAATGAATCTGTTTTAAATAATCGAACTACCAATAATTATTTTCAAAAAAAATCCTTGCCAGTTGGTGGAAGTGTTTTTGTGTTCGACCATTCTAACATTGTTTTTTGGAGCGATAATAAATGTCCTATTGACAGCTCAAGTTATCACTCTTTTAATAACCATTCAATAAATCGCATTGGGAATGGGTATTACTACGTAGATAAATCCATCAGTGAAAATCGAACGATACTGTATAGTTTATTTATTCGTTCCGATTTTAATATTCAAAATCAATATTTAGAAAACAACTACAACTCGAATTTAGAAGTTTGCAATCACAGAAATTTTTCATTGACAGCACAAGAAGCTTGTATTGAGATTAACTACGAAGGCTCTCCATTATTTTATATTTCAGCA
>JBJTMY010000073.1:0-4055 GCA_046073825.1 Bacteroidota bacterium | reverse complement strand
AGGTGGTTAAGAAATATTCTTCTTTGTCGGCTATGACGTATATAGCTGATAAACGACAAGCCTTTTATGGGATTCATCAGTTCAAAGCACTTGCTGAAAATAATCCGGATATTGAGTTTAAATTATTTGGCGTTGTAAATCATGAAGTTGAACTACCAACAAATGTGAAATCGTTTGGTTGGGTTGCTTCTGATGTTTTTCAAAATCATTTGAGAGAAACACCCGTTTTTTTAAGACTTGCAGAGCATGAAGGGTTTCCCGTTTCCGTTATTGAAGCCTTAAGTTTTGGTTGTGAAGTCATCATGACTTCTCCTTATCAATATACACATCAAGCAAAAACCAATGAAGAGGTAATCGCTGCTTTTAATAAAGTGAAGGATATAGTGAAGCTTCGTGATTTCACTCCTAATCATGATTTAATTGAAATGACAAAACGTGATTATGATCAGACTAATGTCATTAGTAATTACATCGAAAAAATAAAATCAATAGTTGCAAAATAATTACTCCGTTTTAATAAATCGAAGTGATTCATGTATCGATTTACTATTTACAATCAAATAGTATAATCCATTTTGCCAAGCATCAACATTAATTTTCTTTTCAAAATTATAATTGGAAATATCTCCACGTTCGTTAATAATTATTTGTCCCGCTGCATTGATGATTTTTAATTCTAGTTCTTCCTGAAAATCAAATTGGATTTGTAAATTTATTATATGCTGCGCTGGATTAGGATAAAGGTAAATTATTGATGTGCTTTCGTTTTCATTAATTCCTTGAGTAGAGGTAACAATAACTTTAATAGTGTCGTGGCCTATACAACCATTTCCATCAGTAATAGTTAAAATGTAATTACGACTACTATCAGCGAATAAAATAGGATTGCTTCCTAAGCTGTCACTAAGACTATTGCCAGGTGCCCATTGATAAATAAATGGACCAAGTCCACTAGCAGTAGGATTTCCGCCGAGTTGTAAAGTATTACCTGAATTTATTGTAGTGTCTGTACCAGCATTGATCACGGGTAGCTGATTAACAGTAATGTTGTAATTTGCATACGACGCACATCCGTAAGCGTTAGTCCCTTTCAATTGATAAGTAGTGGTAGCGGTTGGATAAAAAGTTGGGGAGCTACTTGTGTTACTACTGATGAATACATTTGGACTCCATTCATATTGGATAGCTCCTGATGCATTTATTTGCAAACTATCTCCACTACAAATGGTATCTCCACTACTCGATAATATAGGTGGACCAGATGTTACATTATTAATTTGAAGGGTATTACTTGTTCCTGAGCAATTATTACTATCAATACAAGTAAGCTGATAATTGCCCGCTTGATTAACATAAATGCTGGAGGTAGTATCGGCTGTCGACCAATAATTAATTACTCCTGTAAAAATTGAATTGATTAAAATCGAATCACCATCGCATAAGTTAGTAGAATTTGAGGTGATGATTGGTGATGGTGGGGTATGAACGACTAAACTAATCGTGGTATCATTCGTACATCCATAACTGTTAGTAAGGGTTAGGCTAATGGTGCTCGTTGCAGTAGCAGATATTGAAACTGCACTCGAGGTGCTTCCTGTACTCCAAAGGTAAGATGCACCACTCGTATACGCACTTAAATAAAATGTTCCTGCTCCGCATTTGCTACCTGTACCTGAAACATTAATTGTAGGAGGTGGAACTAGGTTATGAATAGCAGCAGTGCTTGCACTACATCCATTATTACTACTAACTGTCACAGAATATGAACTAGTAGGAGTGTTTGGAGGAATAGTAATGCTTCTAGTTGTGTCACCTGTACTCCATAAATAACTATTACCAATCGATGCGGTAATTATTGTACTTTCATTTTCACAAGCATAAAAATCGCCAGTGATACTAGCAGTAGGAGTGGTGTTAATGTAAATTGGGAAAGTATGATTTGCACTACAAACTGATCCATTAGTTACAGTTACCGTATAATTTGAATTTTGAGTAGGACTGATATTAATTGAATTAGTAATTGCTCCTGTATTCCATAAATAACTATTGCCTCCCGAAGCACTTAAATTAATACTTGTACTTGAGCAAACGATTGAATCACCACTCAATGTTACTGGATTATTTATAACATTCACTGTATAATTTCCAGTTCTCGTACATCCGTTACTGTTACTTACCTGAACTTGATAGGTGGTGGTTGTTGTCGGACTAACAACTATACTGTCTTTAAAACCGAATCCATTCCAATACGGATTACTTCCTCCGTTTGATTTTATTGTCGTGCTTCCACCTTTACAAAGTTGATTGTTTCCCGTAAACGTAATAGCAGGAATTGAATCGACAACAATTGTTTTACTTGCCGTTGTAGTGCAGCCACCAGGCCATGTAATGGTTACTGTATAAATTGTGGTTTGTTGTGGAGTTACTGATAAGTTTTTAGTTGTCGCTCCTGTACTCCATAAATAGGTTGAACCATTAGGAGCATTATTATTGGTTATTGATAATGATGTACTTTTTCCCTTGCAAATCAAAGAAGAACCATTGATAACAGGCTGATTTAAATTCGTAGTAACTTTGGCTGATGTTTCATTGCTGCATCCATTCTTTCCGGTTACTGTTACATAAAAAGTTGTATCGCTATTAATGGTTGCATTGATAGTTGTTCCCGTTGCTCCATTCGACCATAGATAATAATAGTTATCATTAAAATCATAGCTGGCGGCAGCACAAACAATTTGTGCTATTTGTCCGCTGCAAAAACTTTTTGGTGCATACATTGTCAACACAGGAATACGCGCCACATCAACAAATACAGAATCGGTAGTAGAACATCCAAATGCATTTGTAACCGTTACACTATACCAGGCGCTCACAAAAGGTTGTACTAACGTTGATGCAGAGGTGTATCCATTCTCCCATAAGTATGTCTGCCCTCCTTGTGCTATTAAAGTTGTTAATTCTTCCTGACAAATAGCCGTATCACCAGCAAAAGTAACTACAGGTTGCTGATGAACAATAATAGAATATTCTTCTCTTGCGATACATCCACCAGGCAAACTAATATCTACATAAACAGTCGTATCATGAAGCGCGGTAAATGATTGTGTCGTATCAGTGGAATTATTATTCCATACATAGGTTCCACTTAAGTGTGGTGTTATAGTAATAGGGTTGTTATTGATACATATACTCGTGTCAAAATGATTAATTTGTAAATTATTAATCGCATGTACAACTATTGTATCCGTACTAACATAGCCGCATTGTGTGGTATTGGTTAATGTGATTGATTGATTGTTGACAGGAAAAATGGTGATTGAATTGGTGGTTGCACCATTTGACCAATGTAATGAGCCAGTATTATTGGTAGTAAGCGTTAAAGCATTTCCTTGGCATATTAAATCGTTGCCAATAATAACTGCATTTTCGTTTTTAATAAATTGTAAAGGATAGGTAATCGAAGAGCTGCAATAGGTAGTGCTATTATAAATGCTTCCATAAACAGAAATGTTACCGCTGCTTGTTGGACTGAAATAAACAGTATCTCCATTCGCATTATCTCCCAATCCATTCCACCAATAATTTAAGTCAGCATTACTTCCAATCAACGAAATAGAATCTCCTTCACAAACTACAGTATCTCCAATAATTGAAAATAATTTTGGAGCAATTATATGAAGTGTTTTTGTTCCACTAAGGGTACATCCTCCTGGATACGTAATGGTCACTGTATAATTTTGAATTGGGTTTGTTGGATTTAATCCTCCCGAATAACTTCCTGTTGATCCATTACTCCACAAATAAGATAATCCATTATTCAATGTTTGAAATCCTACGGAAGAGTTATTACCAGAACAAATAGTATCCACTCCTGTAATTGGTGCAATAGAATCTGAAAGAATATTTACAGTATATGAAACCGATTGAATACAACTATCCAAAATCATTTGAACAGTATAGGTAGTGGTGGTGGTAGGTGAAACGGTAATGCTTCTAGTGGTAGCACCATTGCTCCATATATATCCTGTAGGTTGAGGATTAGCATAACTATTCGC
>JBJTMY010000072.1:0-19160 GCA_046073825.1 Bacteroidota bacterium | reverse complement strand
ATATTTGTGTAATCAAAATGGTTTTGTTTTTTGTTCAGCCATAAAATTTAAATATCTTTTATATGAGAAATGACAAATCAAATAATTTAATTGTTCAAAAGACTTTTGATTTTGCACTTGAAATTATTCAGTTCACAGAATCACGTCAAAAAAAACAAAAATTCAGACTAGCAGATAAGTTGTTTAAATCTGGAACAAGTATAAGTGCCAATGTAAAAGAAGCTCAAAATGCAGAAAGTAAAAATGATTTTATTCATAAAATGAAAATTGCTGCCAAAGAGGCAGATGAAACAGAATATTGATTGGGGTTATGTAAGGATGCAAAAGATTATCCTGATTGTGAAAAATTGATAATAGAAAATAATTCAATCATAAAGGTTCTGTCAAAAATCATAGCAACATCAAAGGCTGGCTTAATCACAAAAAAACAAATTAATTACTTTTATTAAAATTTATATTATCAAATCACCAAATCATCAAATTTTCAAATCAGAGTATGTTAGATAAAATAGGAATCGCAAAACGTATTGCACAAGAAGTAAAAGATGGTAGTTATGTTAACCTTGGAATTGGTATTCCTACATTGGTGGCGAACTATATTCCACAAGGAGTGAATGTAACATTGCAATCTGAAAATGGAATGCTTGGCATGGGGCCATTTCCATTTGAAGGACAAGAGGACGCTGATTTAATAAATGCAGGTAAACAAACAATAACAGAAGTACCTGGCACCGCTTACTTCGATTCTGCTTTAAGCTTCGGAATGATTCGCGCAGGTAAGGTGGACCTAACTATTTTAGGGGCTATGGAAGTGAGCGAAAATGGAGATATAGCCAACTGGAAAATTCCTGGTAAAATGGTAAAAGGTATGGGTGGTGCAATGGACCTTGTTGCAGCAGCAAAAAATATTATTGTTGCTATGCAACACGTAAATAAAGCGGGAGAATCAAAATTACTTCCTGAATGCACCTTGCCTTTAACAGGTGTTCGTTGCATTAAGAAAATAGTAACGGAGTTAGCGGTTTTAGAAGTTGTTCCTGGAAAGGGATTTGTTTTATTAGAAAGAGCTCCTGGTGTAACGGTGGAGGAGATACGAAAAGCAACGGCAGGTAAATTAACTGTCGAAGGTGAAATTCCTGAAATGAAAATCGATTAGAAAATGGTCGAACTGTCGGTTATAATTCCTGTTTATAATGAGGAGAATAATATATCTTCTGTTTATAGCCGTTGCATAGAAGTGGTAGGTTCTATTTGTAATTCTTTCGAATTAATATTTGTGAATGATGGAAGTAAGGATGGATCTTTTCAAACTATCTTAACGCTTTCATCTAAGGATGCACGCGTTAAATTTATTAACTTAAGCCGTAATTTTGGTCATCAGATTGCCGTATCAGCAGGCTTAGATGCTTGTTCAGGAAAGTATGCGGTTATTATCGATGCCGATTTGCAAGATCCACCAGAACTAATCCGAGAATTATATTCAAAGGTTCATGAAGGATACGATGTGGCTTATGCCAAAAGAAATATCCGCAAAGGAGAAACGCTTTTTAAAACCATCACAGCAAAATTCTTTTATCGTATTCTAACAAAAATTACGTCTATTCAAATTCCACTCGACACGGGTGATTTTCGAATTATTTCACGCAAAGTAATTGATGTGCTCAAACAAATGCCGGAGCAGCAAAAGTTTTTACGTGGACAAATAGCTTGGGTAGGTTTTAAACAAACTGCCGTTGCTTATAATCGTGATGAAAGAGTTGAAGGGCAATCTGGATATACCATTCGTAAAATGATACGACTAGCTTTGGATGGAATTACTTCCTTCTCAAATCTTCCTTTACGCATTGCTACCATCGCAGGGTTTATGGTTTCAGGTATTACTTTTTGTGTAGCCATGTATGCACTTTACGCCCGTTTTATCTCCAAAGATTATGTTCCTGGTTGGACGTCCATCATTATCTCCGTATTATTCATAGGAGGCGTGCAGTTAATCACCATTGGAATAATAGGTGAATATATTAGTCGAATAAGTTCTAATGTGCGAAATCGCCCTTTGTATGTAATCAGCGATACGAATTTGGATTATTCAAAAGTTAATGAAAAATCGTCCCAGTAAACTTTTGATTTTCCTTCATTCAATCCGTATAGTTTAATTACCATATCCTCGGTAAGTGGTTCTTTCAAATCAATTTTTAATTGAACTAAATCCCACTTGTTAGGAACCTTCACTGTGTTTTGAATGTCGCTGCCTTGCCAAACAACACTCTTATCATTTTTGTCAATCGATAAAACTAATTTACCTTTTGCATTTTGCAATTTTGACATCGCCCAAACAGTTGCTGTAAGGCTTTTCGGCGATTTGTTTTTTAATCCCTTACAAGAGGCCACCATCGTTTGAGAAAAGATAAGCGTACTATCCGTATAAGTAGCAAAGGTACCGCTATGACTTGCTTCCGAAGTAAGTTGATCCTTTGATGACCAGTTTCCCATAACTTCAAAATCATTATTGTACACAGATGATTGTTCTTTTTCCTTAGATCCACATCCAAAAAACAAACTGGATATTCCTACAATGAATAATAGCTTTTTCATTCTCGTAAATTTTTTGCTAAATTAATTAAGATAATCACACCTACGGCAATCTGCAGATAAATTGAAATTAAATATCTTTGAGGCAATGGTAAACTTATTTAAAAGGCGATTTTCACTGGTGTTAGTATTCCTTATTCCACTAAGTGCTTTGTTGCTGGATATGAATTTTAAAAAGTGGCGTCAGGATGAAAAAGTAATTGCGTATGATGTACATGCCTATTATGGATATTTGCCCGCTAAATTTATTTTTGATGATATCAAGGTAGAAAAGAGTGATTACAAGTACGGAGAAAATCAATATTGGTTTTGGCTAAAAAAATATGATAATGGAGGTAAAGCTTTTGATAAAACGTATGGAATGGCTTTGTTGTACTCTCCTTTCTTTGCCGTGGCACATCAAGTGGCTAAAATCTTTGATTATCCCTTAACCGGATTTTCAGAGCCGTACCAGTTTTTTTTATTGTTGAGTGCAATTTTTTATTTTTTTCTAGGGCTGCTCTATTTGCGAAAACTGCTTTTACATTATAATTTTTCTGATAAAGAAATTTCTATTACACTTTTAATTATTGCACTTGGAACAAATCTTTTCTGTTATGCATCCTCCTGTGCTCCACAGCCAGAAGTTTATTTGTTTGCTTTGAGTGCCATCTTCGCTTACGCAACTGCTAAATGGCATACTCATCAAAAATTAAAGTCGTTTATCATGGCCAGCGCTTCCTTATCGTTGCTCACTTTAATTTATCTTCCTTTATTGGTATTCGCTATTTATTTTTTACTGTATGATGTAAAAAAAGTAGCAGACGTGGGAATGAAAAAAATGCCTGTCTATGCATTGTTCATTTTTACTTTTTTGTTTGTTTCAATTTGGTTGCCTCAATTAAAATATTGGAAGTTAACATTAGGAAGTTATTTAGGTGCATCAGAAAATTACGAGCATTTTTATTTTTTGAAACCGATGTTATGGAAAGGATTATTCGGATTTCAAAAAGGATGGTTTATTTACACCCCACTGATGTTATTGTTTCTTCCTGGCGCCTATTTCATGCGTAAACGTGTGCCTGAATTAAAATGGTCGTTTTTGTTTTTAGTAATCATACATGTTTACTTAACCTTGTGTTGGTGGAACTGGTGGTATGGAGGAAGCTTTGGACAAAGTATGATGATTCCACTTTATCCAATATTAGCTATCGCAATTGCAGTTGTTGTGTCGCGCATCGTTAATAAAGGACTTTTTGAAAATGCAATATATGCAAGTGTCTTTATTTTCTTTGTTGCATTGAATGTATTTCAGCTTTTTCAATTTGAAAAAGGTTCGTTGCATGGTGATGCAATGAACAGTCAAATTTATTTTAAACAATTTGGTAAGTTAGAGAAGGTTCCAGATTTTGAGAAGCTATTAACTTATCCTAATTATGAGGATGCTAAAAAGGGGAATCGATGAAACTGCTTAATCTACTACGTGGGTATTTTAAAAAGGAAATAACATTAAGTACGTTGTTGCCATTTGTGATGTTGCTGGTAGGGCTTTGGTTATTTCCGTTGGATATCGTGCAACGTGATTTGTCGGTTATGCCAGGAGATAAAGGGGATTCTCGATTTAATAACTACATACTAGAACATGGGTATAATTTTTTATCGGGGAAAGTAAAAAACTATTGGGATGCACCCTTTATGTATCCCGCAAAAAATGCCATTGCATATTCTGATAATTTATTAGGAACAGTTCCGTTATATGCACTCTTTCGTGTAATGCATTGCGATCGTGAAACCTCTTTTCAATTGTGGTTCATCGCACTGTTTGTTTTGAATTTTGTCTGCTGTTACTGGGCATTAAAGAAATGGTCTGATTCAACAGTATTATCCTCTGTTGGTGCTTATATATTTGCTTTTTCCATTTTCATTTTAACACATATAAATCATGCACAGGTTTTTCCTCGTTTCATGATTCCTTTAATTTTATATTGGTTCTGGAACTGGCTAAAAAATAAAAAGCTAACATCATTTTATTATTTAGCAACTGCAATTGTTTTTCAATTTTACTGTGGGATATATCTCGGGTTTTTTATCATTTATATTTTGCTTTTTACAACTGTTGGATATTTTATTATTTACCGCGACAAAACATTTTTTACTTGGTTGATCCAATTTAAAAATGGAGGGAAGCATTTGTTGACAGTATTTTTAGCTGTGTTGATATTGCTGCCTATGTTTATTCCATATATCGAAATAAGCAATCGTTTTGGCTACCGCGATTTTGATGAAGTACGAAGTTACATCCCTACTTTTCGAGCCTATTATTCAGCTATACCTGAATCGGCTATTTGGCGATCGTTAAGTTGGCATATTCGAGATCAAGGAGGTAATTGGTGGGAGTTGTTTTTATTTCCAGGATTAATAGCTTACTTGGGTATTCTCCTTTTTCCATTCGTTTATAAAAAAGCAACGAATAAAAAAGAGCTCCTGTTTTTGTTGCTGAGTTTATTTTTATTGATGGTGTTTACCATGAATTTTAATGGATTTACATTCTACAAAATGTTTTTTAATTTACCTGGTTTTGGATCAATGCGTTCCATCAATCGTATTATTAATGCCGAAATAATTTTATTCGTTTTGTTATTGGTTGCAGTTTTAAAGGTAGTAGAAAATAGTCGCTGGAAAAATTTATTGCTGTTACTTCCAATCCTAGTTGTTATTGATAACACTACTTCTTATTGGGAACGTCAATATAAGAAAGAAGAAGTGCAGCATAGAGAAAAGGATACAAAAGAACGAATTCAAAAATATGTGACGGGTAATAAGGCTATCGCGTACCAGCATTATAATTTTATGGGACAAGAACCATTTGATCATTTAGATGTTATGATTGCTTGTCAAGATTTAAACGTGCCCTGTGTGAATGCTTATACAGGTCTTTATCCACAACATTATAAAGGGTTTTTTAATGGCGAAGGACTTGATTCACTAACGGTATGGCTATCCGCAAATAATAAATCGTTAGGGGATGTGGTGGTGGTTAGTGAAGAACACGCTTCCTTTTTACATCGAAACTATGTTAAAATCAAATGTGCCAATGGTAAGTATCTCAAAATTGATAAAGAGCATGGAGATAAATTAATGGCTATTGGAAATACTTCCTCTGATGGAGAATTATTTGAATATTCTCTCCTGGACGATAGCACCACTGTACTTCGCGCATCAACAGGTAAGTTTGCTTGCGCAGAATTTTATGATAATGGTTTGTTAGTCGCTAACCGTGATGGAGCTGGCGATTGGGAGCGATTTATGTTAACCAAGAAATCAGACGGGAACATTCTAATAAAAACGTTTACCAATCATTATTTATCGCTTGAAGCAGCTGGTACATTACGCAGTGTCGATGAGTTACCAACTAATCAATCGGTTTTTACTTTTGAAACGCCACTTTATTATTGAAGTGCAGGAATATTCACTCTTTTTAGTTGAACAGTTCCCATTCTAAGAGTAGGAATACCATCTTTACCTATGTAAGCTGTATCTGGCTTTACATCACCACGAATTCTTTCATATAGCGGACCTGAAATCATCCAGTGATAAAAAGAATATTCACTATACAATTCGAAGGTACCATCTGGCTTTGTAGTAGAAACATGATGATTAACCCACCACTCATCCCACGCTAATATTTCTCCTCCTTCAATCGGTTCGTTATTTTCGTTCACCATTTTACCGGTTATGCGAAATTTATTATTCATACTAAAGTTATAATAGTTCGAATAGCAATCACACTTCCCCTTTGGTTGAATGACATTAAATTGTTGAATGGCTTTGTTAACAGGTTTTGGAGTGCCGTTTACAGACTCTCCTTTGCTCGTCATGGTAGTACCATTCCAGTTTACTACTCCTAAAAAGTTCTGATGGTATATTTTCCAATCAACATCTTTAAACTGCCACCACGAATAACCCATTCCTCCACAATTATAGTTTTGCAGCATGGTTTTATTAGCAAATTCTACTTGCGCTTCATATTTGACAGAATCGTTATCAGCAGGAATTCCTGTTTCCCCTATAATCCAAGGCTTTTTCACAAAGCGATGATACCAGTACATTTCATTTCGCACTTGATCTTTTTCAAACTCATATGGATGAAAAGAAATAAAATCAACATTCATTAAATTAGGATCCCATTCAAAAAGTTCACGCTGATTAGCAAGTCCAATGGTGGTTAAATGATTCGGATCATTTTTCTTCGCAATTTTTTGCCACTTTAAAGTGATATAATAAACATCTTCTTTTTTTCTTTCCAATGAATCAAAATAGAGTGGCTCGTTAAAAAAGTCGTAAGCTAATAAAGCGGTGTTTTCTTTTAAATGGCTCGTCAATTTTTCCAAATTGACTTCTGTATCATGAGATTCTTTAAAAAGACGAGTGGTTAAAATTGCTTTTAATCCGGCATTTTCTACAACCTTCATTAATTCATCAATAGCATTTAAATACTTCGTATAGTCGTTATCGTTATTTAAATAAAGGCAGTAATTATGATTATCACCAAAGCTGGCTTTAAAATTTATACGACCTGTTGCTCTATCACGCACCTCTGGTTCCCCTATCCCGACAAGTCGTACTGTATTATACCCTAAATCCTTTGCTAAGTCCAGATGCGCCTGTAAATCTTTAAGACTTGAAATTTTATCATTGTATGGAAACAATCCATTCGGTCCATAACCAACATAAATGGCCGGCCACATGGCGGTATCATTTACTCGTAACGAAACCACAAAATTGATTACCTTGGGGTAAAAAGGTTTTCCATCCACATAAAACCGGTTCTCTTTAATAGAAACAAATTTTTTATCTACTTCATGAGGTGCTAATACGGCATTCGATTTTTTATATTCAATAAAAAAATAACCAAAACCAATCAGACACAATAGAAGAAAGACGGAAACAATATTTTTCATGGTAATAGATAGCACTCTTGATAAGCTAAACGCAAAGCTAACTTAATTAAAGCTAAATGGATTAAACCTATTAAATTATTAAATTTGTAGCATAAAATATTTTTATGCCCCAAGTTTTGTCTGTTGTAATTCCTGCGTATAATGAAGCACGCACGATACATTTAATTTTAGATAAAGTTAAAGCCGTTCGATTGGTGAATGATATCAAAATGGAAATCATCATTGTAAACGACTGTTCAACAGACGCTACTATTGAATCCATCGAAAAGTATCAATCTGCCAATCAAGATTTTCCTATTACCCTTTATAATCAGGAAAGAAATATGGGCAAGGGCGCCGCTTTACATAGAGGGATAAAAGAAGCCAAAGGAGATTATGTAATTATACAGGATGCTGATTTGGAATATGACCCTTCGGAGTATAATAGTTTATTAAAACCTATTTTAGATGGATTTGCGGATGTCGTTTACGGATCACGTTTTATTGGAGGAAAACCACATCGAATTCTTTTTTTCTGGCATACCATCGGAAACAAAATATTGACCTTCGCTTCTAATATGTTGTCCAATTTAAATTTGACAGACATGGAAACCTGTTATAAGCTCTTCAAACGGGAAACCATTCAATCCATCAAATTGAAAGAAAATCGATTTGGATTTGAACCTGAAGTAACGGCTAAGATTGCCAAGATTCCTAATATTCGTATTTATGAAGTGGGCATTTCGTACTATGGTCGTACCTATGAAGAAGGAAAAAAAATCAATTGGAAAGATGGGTTTCGTGCAATTTATTGTATCATAAAGTACAACGTATTTAGTTAATGAGTAGTCGGCATTTTCAGTTTAAAGAACATGATGCCGAAGGGCTGGAAACGTTACAGGCCATCAAAGAAGCCAATCGGTTTAATAAGTGGATGTATGATCAAATTGCTCCGTTTATTTCCTCACCGGTTTTAGAAGTTGGAAGTGGAATAGGGAATATTTCTTTTTACTGCATGAAGGAGGGACATCAATTAATGATGACCGATATTCGTCAGGAATATTTAGACTTTTTAAACGAGCGATTTTTTGAACAGACCACACCTATACGGCATCTAGATTTAGTGGAAGAGTCTTTCGAAGAAACCAATAAAGACTTGTTGGGATCCTTCCAAACTGTATTTGCATTAAATGTGATTGAACATATTGAAAACGAACAATTAGCAATTAGAAATGCGGCTAAATTATTGGCATCTGGGGGGCGATTAATCATTTTAGTACCCGCTCATCCATTGCTTTATAATAAACTTGACAAAAACCTTTTTCATTACAAACGATACCATTCGAGAGATCTTAAACGTTTGATGAATAACGAGTTAATGGAGTTGCAATCGTTGAAATGGTTTAACGGATTGGGAATAGCGGCTTGGCTTTATGGGGGAATGGTTTCGAGAAAAGGGGTAATAGGAGGTGGAGACATGAAATTGTACAATAAATTGGTTCCGTTGGCGAAATGGATGGATCGTTTAACTTTTTTTCGAATAGGATTATCCATTATTGGGGTGTCCCGAAAAAAGTAGTTTTATTAAACGATTGTTATTCTTTTCGGACAATTGCTTTAAAGTTTTTATAAACAAAACCAACAGTATTCGCACATCATTTACCTCTGAAAAGGAGTAAAAAAGTGAATAACTTTATTGCCATGTTTTTCCACCATTGGGACAATTCCCATTTCGAGAATAGGGGTCTAGTCGTTTATGGAAGCATTTAAAATGCTACTTTTCAATGCATTAAAATATGAAAAAAAATGTTGATATGTTTTGTTATTGTCAGAAATGTTTCTAATTTTGCAACCCCTTAGAAAATAACTAATAAAAAAATTAACATCGTGGATACGTTAAGTTATAAAACGATTTCGGCAAATGCCAAGACAGCTACAAAGGAGTGGGTTGTATTGGATGCGAAAGACCAAGTATTAGGTCGTTTTGCTTCTCAAGCAGCTATGATTCTTCGTGGTAAGCACAAGCCGAATTACACACCACACGTAGACTGTGGAGACAATGTAATCATCATTAATGCTGATAAGATTCGTCTTACAGGTCGTAAGTGGACTATGAAGGAGTATGTTCGTCACACTGGATATCCAGGTGGACAACGCAAAGTGACTCCTGCAAAATTAATTGCTGCAAAGCCAACTATGGTTCTTGAGAAAGCGATTTATGGAATGATTCCTAAAAATCGTTTAGGTCAGGCTATCAAAGGAAATCTTTACCTATATGCAGGTACTGATCATCCGCATGCAGCACAGCAACCGAAAGCAGTAACATTAAAGTATTGATATAAATCTACATGGAAATCACTCATACAATTGGTCGCCGTAAAACAGCAGTAGCCCGCGTTTATGTTAAGCCGGGTAACGGTACCATCTCGGTTAACAGCCGCGATTACAAGGAATATTTCCCAACTATGCCATTACAAAATTTGGTTCAACAGCCGTTTGATGTATCAAACACAAAAGACCAATACGATGTAATGATCAATGTTGGAGGAGGAGGATACAATGGTCAGGCGGAAGCTATCCGTATGGCTATTGCTCGTGCATTGTGTAAAATCAATGCAGAACATCGTCCTGCATTAAAATCTAACGGATTACTTACTCGCGATCCTCGTATGGTTGAACGTAAGAAATACGGTCAACGTAAAGCACGTCGTCGCTTCCAATTCTCTAAACGTTAATATTCTTCAACCCTCATATAATAGCGTAATGATAAACGTAACGCAAGAAGAACTTCTAAACGCTGGTGTTCACTTCGGTCACTTAAAGCGTAAATGGAATCCCAAAATGGGCGCATACATCTTTATGGAGCGCAATGGAATCCACATTATCGATTTGAATAAAACGCATGCAAAGCTTGAAGAAGCAGCAGCGGCGGTAAAGCAAATCGCTAAATCAGGCAAGAAAATCTTGTTTGTAGCAACAAAAAAACAAGCAAAAGAATTAGTTGCTAATGCATCTAAGTCGGTAAATATGCCTTATATCACTGAGCGTTGGCCAGGTGGTATGTTAACTAACTTCGCTACTCAGCGTAAGTCAGTGAAGAAAATGGCACATTTAGATAAGATGATGAGTGACGGAACCCTTTCTGTAGTTTCTAAGAAAGAGCGTCTTCAAATTTCTCGTCAAAAATCGAAGATGGAAAAATTAATTGGTTCTATCGCAGACTTAAACAGATTACCAGCAGCATTATTTATTGTTGATACTGTTAAGGAACATATTGCTGTTGATGAAGCAATTAAATTAGGAATCCCAACGATCGCTATCTGCGATACGAACAGTGACCCTTCATTAATCGACTTCCCAATTCCAGCGAATGATGATGCTTCAAAATCTATTGAACTTATCTTGAATTGCATGGTTCGTTCAATCGAAGAAGGTTTATCAGAGCGTAAAGTGGATAAAGAACAAGAGCGTGAGCGCGATGCAGCGAATGAAGAAGAAGCTGGAGACCGTGTAGCAGCTGATGATGAATCATCAGAAGGTGGCGACAAGAAGAAAGGTTCAGGACTTCGTTCTCGCAAAAACACACCAAAGAAGTAATTAGTAATTAATAAATAGTGTTTTTTAGCGGGGTGATCAAATCATCCCGCTATTCATAAATAACAAAATCTAAAAAATATAAGATCATGTCAACTGCAACAATCACCGCTGCTGATGTAAATAAATTACGCCAAATCACTGGCGCTGGAATGATGGACTGTAAGAAGGCTTTAGCAGAAGCTGAAGGCGATTTCGAAAAAGCCATCGATTATCTTCGTAAAAAAGGTCAAAAAGTTGCGGCGAATCGCGCTGACCGTGAAGCGAAAGAAGGTTATATTATTGCTCAAACAAATGCTGAAGGAACAAGAGGTTATTTAGTAGCTATTTCTTGTGAAACAGATTTCGTAGCGAAAAATCAAGATTTCGTAAACTTTGCTCAAGGAATTTTAGATGTAGCAATGGCCAATAATCCTGCTGATGCAGAAGGATTAAAAGCTTTACCATTTGATGGAGCTACTGTAAATGATAAAGTATTTGATATGGTAGGTAAAATCGGAGAGAAAATCGAACTTTCACGTTATGAAATGATCGAAGCTCCGAAGGTAATTGCCTACAATCACCCAGGAAATCGTTTAGCTTCAATGGTTGGTTTGTCAAGTACTACTGCTCCTGAGTCTGCTGGTAAGGATGTGGCTATGCAAATTGCTGCTATGAGTCCAGTTGCTATTGATAAGGATGATGTTGATTCTGCAACTATTGAAAGAGAATTAGAAATTGCAAAAGAGCAAATTCGTGCAGAAGGTAAACCAGAAGATATGGTAGAGAAAATTGCTGCAGGTAAATTGAATAAATTCTATCAAGAAAGCACATTGTTAAATCAATCGTTCATTAAAGAAGATAAGAAAACAGTGCGCCAATACTTAGACGGTGTAGAAAAAGGGCTTACCGTTTCAGTTTTCAAAAGAGTACAAATTGGATAATTCTATTGAGTATAAAATTGAAAAGCCCCGAGATTCCTCGGGGCTTTTTTTATGAATTATTTGTGCAACTAAAAATTAAAAAACAAGTGTTTATAATTTCAAAAACCATAGTCTGCTTCTTCCATCAAATTCCCATTACTTTACTTACAATAAATACACTAATTATATTTTCAACGTGCTCGCTTTAAATTAAAATTTATGTCGAAACAAAAATCAAAAGCATTACCGGTAAACAGCAACCATGGAATGTTATTTAAAGTCTTGTTGGCAATTATCATTCTTTTTATATACGGACAAACATTGCGCTTCGGATTTGTATTGGATGATGATTTATACATTGTAAAAAATCCGGTTATTCAGAATGGTCTCGGATATATTCCACAAACATTTTTTCATGGCATAAGCGAACACTTTAAAGGATCTAATTTTATGGGTTATCGACCAGTAACACTTAGCCTATTTATTATTGAATATACATTATTCGGCATGAATCCTTCTGCTTTTCATTTCATCAGTTTACTGCTTTACTTTTTCGTTGCCATTCAATTGTATTCTTTTTTGAAATCAATCCTTCCGAATTACCATCCAAATTATCCCGCTTCTATTGTCCTATTATTTCTTCTGCATCCTATCCACACGGAAGTGGTGGCCAATATAAAAAGTCAGGATGAGTTATTATCCGCATTGTTTAGTTTGATGTCCTTAAATTATTTTATTCGTTGGAGTTTAACGCAGGATAAAAGGCAACTACTATTTTCCTGTATCGCTTTTTTAGGTGCTTTGTTCAGTAAAGAAAGTACAATTGCATACTTGATGATTTTTCCAACCCTCCTCTGGCTGATTTTTGATCGTTCAATGCTAAACAGCATAAAGCATTCAATAGGGATTTTTACTATGGGAGCAGTGTTCTTGGGGATGCGATTTATTGCTTTAAGAGGAGTGGTACAAGGCTATGAAACTTCGGCTCGAGAAAATATTTTGTATGCGGCAAAAACAACTGAAGAAATCTGGGCGACAAAACTTGAAATACTTTATCATTATTTTCTGAAATCCATTGCGCCTTATCATTTGTCATGGGATTATTCTTTCAATCAAATTCCAGTAATAAATTTTAGTTCGTATATCCCTATCGTTAGTTTATTGGTCATTATAGGATTAATTATTCTCTTTTTTAAAAGCATCAAATCAAATAATGTAGTTGCATTTAGTATTGTTTGGTTTGCAGTTTTACTTGCCCCTACTTGTAACTTTTTTATTTTAAATGGTACTACGTTCGGAGAACGTTTTTTATTTATGCCCGTCTTAGGGGTTGTTTTACTTCTTATTCTTGGAGTTAAACGGTTGTGGCATCTCGAATCAGCACCATCGCCTTTAAAAAATAATAAAAAAGTTTTAGTTGCTTATGTCTTAATAGGTGTTGTTTGTTTTTCTGGAAGCATTACGCGTGCAGCAGATTGGAAAGATAACCTTACGCTGTTTCAATCTGGGGTGATATGTTCACCTAATAGTGCACGAACAAATGTGGCACTGGCAACAGAATATATGAATAATGCGGAACAAGAGTTATCGCCAATCAATAGAAATACATTAGTTGATAGTGCCTTGGTTTACTTTTATAAAACGGTGGCCATAGACACTGCCTTTTCAGATGCGTGGTATAAATTAGGATTAATTCATGCCATTAAATCGGATAATCCCAAAGCAATAACCTATTATCGTGAAGCTATTAAGTACAACGGTAAAAATGTATTTGCCCTAAACAATCTCGGAGCGTTATATGTGTCGTTACAAAAACCTGACTCCGCTTTCTTTTTCTTTGAAAAGTCTTATCAAGCTGAGCCGAAAAATGAAATGACGTTAACTAACCTGACGATTGTTTGTAGTCTATTGAATAAAAATGAAGCAGTAATTCAATATGGAAAGAAATCTATAAACTACCAATTGGCGAATAAAAAAGTGTATTTAAACATGGCAGAAGCTTGTCGTAGATTAAATCATTTAGAAGAAGCCAACAAGTATCAGGAATTAAGTAACACTATTAATTAACTAATATAATGTCAGTATCCGATTCTATTCAAACATTAATGCAATTGCCGTATAACGAAATAGCAGCGCAATATGGAACGCCTTGCTATTTGTATGTGGGCGAAAAAATTGAGCAACAATATCAACGATTGTCAAATGCATTTAAAGATGTTGATGTAAAAATTAAATACGCATTAAAAGCCAATAACAATATGGCTATTTTAAAATTGCTTCAAAAGCAAGGTGCGGGATTAGATGCTGTTTCATTAGAAGAAGTACAACTAGGATTGTATGCAGGATTTCGTGCAGAGCAAATTCTTTTTACTCCTAACAGTATTTCGTTTAGTGAAATTGTAGAAGCAGTAAGTTTAGGAGTGCAAATAAACATCGATAACATTTCGTTGCTTGAACAATTCGGTAATAAGTATGGAGCTTCGGTTCCTTGCTGTATTCGAATTAATCCACATATTGTAGCGGGTGGAAATTCACATATTCAAACAGGACATATCGATTCGAAATTTGGAATTTCCATTCATCAATTAAGACATGTATTGCGAATAGTGGAAAAAGAGGATATTCATGTTAATGGATTACACATGCATACAGGAAGTGATATTCTTGATGCGAATGTGTTTATTCAGGCCTCCGAAATTTTATTTGACGCTGCAAGTCATTTTAAGCAATTAGCCTTTTTAGATTTTGGAAGTGGATTTAAAGTGGCTTATAAGCTAGATGATATTACGACGGATATCGAAGATTTAGGAGAAAAAATTACTATGCGCTTTAAAGAATTTTGTCAAGAGTATGGTAAGGAACTTTCCCTTTGGTTTGAACCCGGTAAATTTTTAGTGAGTGAAGCTGGATATTTGCTTGTTCATGTAAATGTGATAAAACAAACTACCGCCACCGTTTTTGCGGGAATAAATTCTGGGCAGAATCATTTAATTCGACCAATGTTTTATGACGCCTATCATCATATTTACAATTTAAGCAATCCGAATGGAACACCACGCATATACTCTGTAGTTGGAAATATCTGTGAAACGGATACATTCGCTTCCGACCGTAAATTGAATGAAATACGAGAAGGAGACTTACTCGCCATTTTAAACGCTGGTGCTTATGGTTATACAATGAGTAATAATTATAATTGTCGCCCACGACCAGCCGAAGTACTTTGGTATAAAGGTCAGTCGCATTTAATTAGGAAAAGAGAAACCTTAGAGGATATAATTAAAGTCATGGTCCCTGCGGAGATATGATTAAATTAATAATTTTGCGCTACCATGAAATACAAAAGAATTCTTCTAAAACTAAGCGGTGAAGCCTTAATGGGCGACAAGCAATTCGGAATTGATAACAGCCGATTAACTCAATATGCCAACGACATTAAAAGTATTGTGGCCTTAGGTGTAGAAGTGGCAATTGTTATTGGTGGAGGAAATATTTTTAGAGGATTACAAGCTGCCGAGGGTGGAATGGACCGTGTTCAGGGAGATTATATGGGAATGTTAGCCACAGTAATTAATTCCATGGCTTTACAAAGTGCCCTTGAAACCCAAGGAGTAAAAACACGATTACAATCAGCAATTAAGATGGAGGCGATATGTGAGCCATTTATTCGTCGTAGAGCTGTTCGACATTTAGAAAAAGGTCGAGTGGTTATTTTTGGTGCAGGAACTGGAAACCCTTATTTTACAACAGATACTGCAGCATCCTTACGTGCGATTGAAATAGAAGCCGATGTGATATTAAAAGGAACGCGCGTAGATGGAATTTATACAGCGGATCCAGAGAAAGATAAGACCGCTACCCGTTATAGTAAGGTTTCTTTTACAGAAGTGTATGAAAAGAATCTTCAGGTCATGGATATGACAGCATTTACCCTTTGTCAGGAAAACAAATTACCAATTATCGTTTTCGATATGAATAAGCCAGGTAATTTAAAATCGCTGGTAGAAGGAGTAGAAGTTGGTACATTAGTAGAAATTTAATAAACCCCTATCATAAAAGATGGAAGAAGTAAAAAACATTTTAGATCAGTTACAAGACCAGATGAACAAAGCGATTTCGCATTTGGAATCTGAATTACAAAAGGTAAGAGCTGGCAAAGCAAGTCCTTCAATGTTAGACGGACTTTACGTAGATTACTACGGAACACCTACGCCCCTGAACCAAGTGGCAAGTGTAAATACGCCAGATGCAAGAACATTAATTGTTCAGCCTTGGGAAAAAACAATGATTAAACCCATTGAAAAATCAATTATTGATGCGAACCTAGGCTTTGCACCACAGAATGATGGCTCGATGATTCGCATCAATATCCCGCCTCAAACGGAAGAACGTCGTAAAGAGTTAGTGAAAAAGGCGAAAGCAGAAGGAGAGCATGCAAAAGTGGGTATCCGCACATTCAGAAAAGATGCGAATGATAATGTAAAGAAAGCGCAGAAGAATGGATTGCCAGAGGATATGGCGAAAGATGCAGAAGATAAAATCCAAAAAATAGTGGATTCTTATGTAGTCAAAATAGATAAACATCTAGAAGCGAAAGAAAAGGAAATCATGACGGTATAGTCATTGAAACAAATCCAATCCAAATAAAGAGTAAAGAATTAATGACCAATAGTTAAAACAGGCTTCTCAGGAGGCCTGTTTTTATTTTATCAATACTGTAACCTTTTTATTATTCCTGCGATATAATTAATCGGAACCTTAATAAGATGAATTATGAAAAAGGTATTTACAAGTGTTTTTGCAGGTACATCCATGTTTATTACAGGAGCATTTGCGCAATCTGCCGATATTGATAACACCATCGCATTGGTTGAATCAGGAGATGCTATTTCGATTAATAGCACATCTGTTAAAGGAGAAGATCCTAGTGTAGGTTCTTTTATGGTCATTGAATTATTATCACTTACAGCTTCTGAGCGTGAAGATTATAATTTGGTTGATTGGACAACATTATCAGAAAAAAACAACGATTACTTTACGTTAGAACGTTCTTCGAACGGTGTTGACTTCCGTCCGATTACAGCAATGAAAGGAACGGGGACCAGTAATGTTCAACGTACTTATATGTATAAAGATATGAATCCGATGCGAGGAGTAAGTTACTATCGGTTGTCAAGAACTGATGTTGATGGTTCGTTCAAACGTAGTAAAGCAATAGCTGTTCGTCGTCATTTTTCAAGCTATTTTCAGATTGACCCGGTTGAGAGTGCACAAGAAGGAACTTACCAACTAAATATAATAACGGAGAACTTTGGAGTATATGAATTAAACATTGTGGATATGACAGGAGAAGAAGTGTATGCTGAAAAAATCAAAGTCAATCAAAATGAAATCACGCATCCATTAGATTTAACAAAATTGAATTCGGGTGATTATGATTGTTACATTCAAGATGTGGTCAATCATCAAAAAATTAAAATTAAAATTTCGAAATAGCTATTAAAATTTGGATTATTATAAAAAGAGAGCGCTGTAAAAGGGGCTCTTTTTTCTTATATACAATGAAACATTTTTATAAAAACAAACTATAAAGCTTTAGTTTACTGTTACCATGAGATCGACAAAGCTAGTCCTTTTACTTATAATATCGTTAGTGTTTTTAAATGCTGCACATGCTCAAGATGAATGTGCAACAGCTACAACCATTACGCCCGGAACAAGTTGTTCTTACACAACGTTTGATATATTAGGTTCATTTACAAAATCCGCCAGTGCTCCAACAACTTGTAGTGGTGCAAACATTGTGGATGACGGATGGGCAAAATTTACCGCAACCGGAACAACATCGGTTGTTAGCTATCAAAACACGAATCGTGATGCAGCACTATGGATTTACCAAGGCTCCTGTGCTTCGTTAAATTACATGACTTGTGCTGATAATGTAGCGGGTGTTGGAACAGAGCAAATAACTTTTACTACTGTTCCTGGTACTACATACTTTATACGTATTGGTAGATTAAGTGGAACGTCATCAAATACAATGAATGGAAGTATTTGTATTGTCAGTGGAACCCCACCATCAAATGATGACCCATGTGCAGCAACGTTAGTTACTGTAAATACAATTTGTACCTATACCTCATATACAAATGCATTAGCCACTAATTCTTCTGGTATTACTGCACCAACCTGTGGTAATTATCAAGGTGGCGATGTTTGGTTTAAGTTGGTTGTTCCTGCATCAGGAGCAATTACCATTAATTCAGATACAGGGATTGTAACGGATGGGGCTATGACAATTTACTCAGGTACATGTGGGTCGCTCACACTATTAAATTGTTATGATGATGGAAGTGGAGCTTCCGGATTGATGCCTTCTGCAAGTTTAACCTGTTTAACACCTGGCGATACATTACGAATTCGTTTTTGGGAAAATGGGAACGATGTACTTGGTACTTTTAAATTATGTGTAGTAAATCCGGGTGGTACATCTGGCCTGCCAGTAAATGATGAACCATGTAATGCCACCGCTATTATTTTAGGCGTTCCAACAACTGGATCCAATACGTGTTCCGGAGGCTCAAATGAACCTGCAGCACCATCTTGTTGGACTAACGGTGCTGGACAGCTGAATACCGTTTGGTATTCGGTTGTAGCTCCTACAAGTGGAAAAATCAGTATCAGAACAGGATTAGGAACGTTGATCAATACACAGATTCAAGCATTCTCAGGTACTTGCTCTAGTTTAGTTTCTATTGGATGCAGTGATGACGTCACCTTATGTGGTAATAGTCAAAAGTGGTCAGAATTATTACTAACCGGACTTACAGCGGGTGTTACTTATTTTATTCGTGTAGATGGCTATAATGGTTTAATGGGAGATTTTACGATTACGGCTATAGATGGAAATACCAACTGGCCTGCAGTTCCTGGTCAAGATTGTTCAACAGCTTTAACAGTTTGTAGTGCAAATATGTCGGTAGGTGACCCGGGATTTTTAGGTAGTGGAAACTATTGCGATTATCCTGGAAATACCAATGGGTGTTCTACGGGTTCCTGTATTGTGGTAGGTGAAAGAAATGCTGTATGGTATTCTTTTGGAACCAATGCCTCAGGGAATATTGCCTTTACATTAACCCCTAATTCCCCTGTTGAT
>JBJTMY010000071.1:0-2544 GCA_046073825.1 Bacteroidota bacterium | reverse complement strand
CGACGGGTTATTATACTATCAACCATATTTCAAATGAAATGATTGATAACGCACATCAAACCAGTGCAAAATATCCCGAAGGAAAGAGTGAGTTTGAGGCATGTGGATTTACAGAAGAATACAGTAATAATTTTTATGCTCCATTTGTGAAAGAGAGCACTATAAAATACGGAATGAAATTGATTGAAATTATTCCTATCAAACAAAACAATACTTTTTTTGTAATTGGAGAAGTTCAAATGATTTTCGTTCCGCAAGAAATAATAACTAGCGATGGTTTTTTAGAAATCGAAAAAGCGAATTCAATTTGTAGCTTAGGAATAGATGGATATTATAAGGCGGAGAAAATTATTAGACTCCCTTATGCCAAGGTGAAGTAGCACCTGCGGAGTACTTCACCTTGTAAAATTATTTTTTCTTTTTGTAAGTAGCGGTTTTTTTATCACCAATCATCTTAATTAACTTTTGTTCAACACCCAATTTTAAATCACGACTAGCAGTTGCAGAAGAAATAGTAGAATGATATTTCAAATAATCTTTACGAGTAAAAGCATCTTCATTCGTTTCTAAAAATAGTTCGAGCCTTTCAGATTCATTCAGTTTACGGGCAGTATTATTAAGCAATAATGATAAAGACTCATCAATTATTTTTAGCATGAATACAATAAACTTTGTTGATGACCCTTCTTTATCAGAGGCGGATAGTGCACGATAGTATTCTTTTTGATTTTTTGCAATTAGTGTCTCAAAAGGTAAGAACTCAAATAACGGATACTCGTTCATTAAAATTAATGTTTGCCACAACCGCCCCATTCGTCCATTTCCATCTAGAAAAGGATGTATGAATTCCATTTCATAATGAAACACACAACTTTTAATTAAGACCAAATCAGCATCAGATTTTAAGTAATCAAACAAATCCGCCATTAAAAATTTCACATTGTGGTGCGGGGGCGCAAGATGTTTAATTAATGAACCGGTAACGATACCTACCCCTTTGCTTCTGAAGGCGCCTGGTTTTAGAATTAATCCCGACATTAATAATTTATGCGCCTTTAAAAAATCTTTTTCAGAATAAAAACGAAACTGTTTTAATTCTTTGTATACAGATAATGCATTTAAAACTTCTTTAATGTCTTTTTCTGGGCCAACTACACGCTTGTTTTCAATGAGCGCTGTAATCTGTTTTTCTGTAAGTGTATTACCTTCAATTCCAAGAGTAGAGTGAATGGTTTTAATTTTATTTTGCTTACGAAGTTTCGGATTCTGTCGAACCAAATGCTTAGCATTCGCTTCCCCTATTTTTTGAGAAATTGCTGATACAAGCCATAAAATTTCAGAAGTGATTGTATAGGGCGGCTTCATTTTGATAGTATCATTTGATACTATCAAAGATAAACAAAAACATGAAAACTATCTAGAAAGCAAACTGGAAACCTCTTCTTTTAAAATCGGCAAGTCTCGAATTATAATAGCCCAAACAATATCGTCTGAAACACTATCATAACCATGTGATATTCTATTTCTCGTATCAACAATTTTTCTTGCACTTGTTATAGCTATATCTGGATTTACTGTAAGTATTCGGTTGGTTGCTTCTCCAATAATTTCAATATTTCTTTCTATTGCTCTACGTGTTTTTAAATCATCGCGAAAAACTTGAAATATTTTTTGTTCTGGTAAAAATGTGTTGATCTCCTCTATTGCTTGAAGAATGTCTGAAAGCCAAACTTTAATTTCCTTTTCCATAAACTAAAACCTTGGTATTGTTAATCACTTCCAATAAAAACTTGTTCTTTAAAGACTTTGATTCTAATAAATCAATATCTCTTTTTAACAACTCGGCTAATTCAAACTTTAAGGCGAAATAATCATCCGCATATAGTAACGGGTCTTTATCTTCTATATCCACAATAAAATCTACATCACTTGTTGGCGTTAGTTGATTTCTTGTGATTGAACCAAATGCAAACAACGAGGCTACATGATGCTGTTCACATAGCAATTTTATTTTGTCAATATTGTATAAAATCAAGTCCATTATTGCAAATATACTGATTCAATTAAGGCGATAAAATACCAAATAACCAACATAGAATAAAATCAATTCTCTATATCTTCTAAAATACTCGCAGCAATTCGTAATGGAGCACCGCTACCACCACCAATTTTCATTGGTAAAGCCATAATCTCAAATCCTTTTAATGGCAACTGATCAAGGTGTGCTACATTTTCAAATCCCGGAATGTTAGCCCCTAATAAAATTTGGTGCGTTTTAAAATCTTTCGACTGACCATAGTCCATGCTCGGAGTATCTAACCCTACCGCCTTTGCTTTTTTTGTTTGTACTAACCATGTTGCAGCCTCTGGACTAATTCCTGGAAAATGTAATAGCGGAATAGCGGCCTCTCCTTTTAATGGAGAACCAAAATACTTTTCACGATTTGGATAAAATTGTCCGTAGCCAGTGCGGAATAAAATAATGGTTCCTGTTTTAATTTCTCCATTTGCCTTTTCCCAATCTTGTAAGTCGGCAACGGTTAT
>JBJTMY010000070.1:0-3764 GCA_046073825.1 Bacteroidota bacterium | reverse complement strand
TTCACCGTTATTTTTAGAGTGTTACATGGTGCACTATACCTGTAACACCGATTTTGTACTTGGTACTTTAGCCTCTCCAAACACTCTAATCATTTCTGATAGGTCAATTTTGTTATCTGACCCTGTAGAAAGTTTCCCGTTATTGATATTTCTATAAATTGTCGTTCGTGAGATTCGATAAAGACTAGCCGCTTCTGTTACTGATAATCGCATGTGTTCACCGTTATTTTTAGAGTGTTACATGGTGCACTATACCTGTAACACCTGAACGTTTCATGGTTAAAACTGGAAGTTAAAAAAAGACACCCATGTTATCTAATGTAAAAGGAAAACAACCTTTCTCGTTATCAAATGTATTGAGATTCCACTTATAAATTTTGGGGGGCTGGGGGAACTCCCCCAGTTAAGGCGCGAGATCTGCCCATGCAAGGCACTACCACAGAACGCGCCGACACGCGGCCAAGCGGCCGCAAGGAAAGAAAAACAGATTAAAAAATTTCACTGGCGCAGGCGCGGCCAAGCCAGTGGCCACACCAAACCTAATAAACCGCCCCTAATAACCTCCTAAAAGCGCGCTTGTCGCGCTTAAAAAAGCTTTATATGAATATTTTCTTTTCTTTTAAAAAATTTTTAAGTATTTTAATAACAGCCGAATTTTATTTTTAACTCACCAAAAAGGCTTACAAGATGAAAACTTTAACTGGTATGAAACAAGAGTACGACGACAAATATCCTTTTTCGCATGACCCAGAGCGTCGTGGTTCTTCTCCTTTTGCTTTAGTCCGCCACTTATACCAAGAGGAAATCCACATGAAATTTGAGTATCCGACTAAGGTTGTTTCTGTCAGTTTGCCTGCAAATGAAGTCGCTTTACTTGGTCTTATTGCCAAGCGTTTTGGCATGTCAATGTCTGCTTTAGTTGCCTCTTTTTTAGAGCGTGCTGCTGATCAGTGTTTTGACGCACTAGAGCCTCTTGATCGTTTGGAATTAGGTCAACAAGCTGATCTTTTAGTGACTCAATTTGAGTTAGAGCAGGGCATTACTTCTCAATCTTCGCCTAAAGGTTTTGGAACTTGGAAGTACAAAGCAGAGCAGTTAAATGCTCTTGAGTTTCAGGAGAACCCAGACATAGTTCCTGGTCTAAAGGAGAACAATAATGAGTCTGTCTAAAACCGTCGCTGACTCTCCTATGTTTCTTTTAGTTGGTCGCCTTCTTCATGTCTTCAAAACGCCTGCTGGTACCAAAAAAACAGGTGAACAATACGAAGGACAAGACAAGGTACAGATTCTCGGAAACATTCCACTTCCTGACGGTGGACACCGTTTAGACTTGGTGACTTTGACAACGAAGGATGCAGGCTCATTTGAGCCGTTTGTAGGCCAGTTGATTAGTTGCCCTGTAGGTTTTTACTCTTTTAACAAAACAGTGGGCTTCTTCGTGCCTGCTGGCGGCAAGCCTGCGGTGTTTGTAGGTGATTAAACGGGAAAAAAGGACAGAATTGAGTTGCTCAACTGTCCTTTTCCCGCTTCCCAATCGGTGTGTTTCTGCTTTACCTTGATACTATAGACATAAAGCGTATGCGCTGATTAAAGAATAACCAAAACGATTATAAATTGAGCATTTCATGGAAAACGGGCAAGAAAAAGGCCCTGTTAGTGTTTCAAGCTTGGCGGCCGACGACACACTAGACAGAGCCCAGAATTCCGAAGTCTTAGACTTCCCCCATAGAATAGAACGCTACGGGCGCGCACGCAAGAGGGCAGTTGAAATGGGCGATTATTTGTCTAATTTTCAGCTTCCCTTACCGCCATTAACTCCCATTGACCCCTTATTGCTTCCTGATGTGACACTTGAGGAGCAAGTAAAAAAGGCAACTATCCGTCTTAAAGATTGTGGTAATTGGCTGCACTTTCGTAACTACTATACCGTTGATAGCATCCGCCTTATCAATGCCAGTTTTTGCAGAATGCACCTGCTTTGCCCACTTTGTGCTATCCGCCGTGGTGCCAAAAACTTAGCGGCTTACTTGAAAAAATACGAACAAATCAGGGAAGAAAATCCCAATATTCGGGCGTATTTAATTACCTTTACTGTCGTTAATCGACCCGATTTAGACGATGCTTTTAAACATTTGAAAAAGTCTCTAAAGACACTAATTGAGCGTCGTCGTCTTTTTAATTCTGCTAAATCCAATCGCCCTATTTACACTGAATTAACCAAAGTTTTAGGCGCGGTTTACACCTTTGAGGTGACGAATCGGGGGAATGGTTGGCATCCTCATACTCACATGCTGGCTCTTTGTGAGGAAGCACCTAGCCAAGCTCAAATTAGAAAAGAATGGGAGTGTATAACGGGTGATAGTTACATTGTGGACGTGACCCCTTTTCGTATTCCCCTGGACGGAAGTCCTGAGCAAGTCTCCAGTGCGGAAGTTCAAGCCTTCGTCGAAGTGTTTAAATATGCCCTTAAGTTTTCCGACTTGTCCCTTTCTGATAATTGGGAGGCTTACACCATTCTCAAAGGTCAACGACTGATAGGCAGTCTTGGTCTGTTCCGTTCGGTAAAAGTGTCCGAAGAACTCACCGACGAGCTGGAAGCTGAAGAACTGCCCTATATCGACCTCCTGTACCGCTATTTTTCGGGTCATTACCACCTGAAGAACATCATCCATCCAGTCGAATAATTAAGGTAAGCGTCATTAAAAATTATAGGGGGGCACCCGTGTACGGGGGGTTCCTATAATTTTTGGTGATGCGCGCCTTCTATTAGCACTGACTGAGGGAGGCGAAGGAGGAGGAAACGACGACGACAACGACCAAAGGAAGGGCGTTAACATTGCTTTCTGAAACGATAAAAATGTATTCTTAGGCGGTAACTACAGAAGTTTGCACCTCCTGTAGCTACCTCACCACAACGTTCTTACAGGAGAACTATATGGCTACTGCCAATTTTACAGGCTTACAGTTACTTGGTAAGTCTATTTCGTATCGTGATTTAGCTCTTGAACGTATCGATCCTGATACTTTGCTTACTTCTTATACCGCTGTAGTTCTTGCCGTTCAGATTGCTGCACCTAATAGCGGTGTCGAAAATGCTCTCTTACTTCGCGAATCGCTTTACTCGTTTGATGAATACATTGATACGGAAGACTTACTAATTCTTAGTGTCTGTGATCAGTCACCATTACCAATAGTGACAAGTCCCGCCCATGTAACGTGTTACATCAATCCTAAGTAACGTGTTACACCGAGTGACGGCCAAGCGGATTTTTTGAATGTTCCGAAGAATGAGGAACGTCAAAATAGCCGTGAGGTTGTCACTCATTGTTTATTGCACTCAATACTCTGTTAAACAGACTCTTTTTCGGTTTGTGTTCAATCAATTTTTGAGGTCGTTCGACTTGGTTCTTGAACCACTCAATCAAGCTATTAGCATTTTCAAGCTGAGACTGTAGCGTCTTTACTTGCAGTTCAAGCCCTCTAATTTTCTCGTGTAACATGAGTTCGTTTTCACTTTGTAACGGTGTAACAAGTGGTGCACTCTCTTGTGACACCAAGTTTGTACTCGGTACTTTAGCCTCTCCAAATACTCTAATCATTTCTGATAAGTCAATTTTGTTATCTGAATCTGTAGAAAGCTTCCCGTTATTGATATTTCTATAAATCGTCGTTCGTGAGATTCGATAAAGATTAGCCGCTTCTGTTACTGATAATCGCATGTGTTCACCGTTATTTTTAGAGTGTTACATGGTGCACTATACCTG
>JBJTMY010000069.1:0-2698 GCA_046073825.1 Bacteroidota bacterium | reverse complement strand
GTATGACTTGAATTTAGTGAATCTTTGGGGGGTGAAGGTTCATAGACCTGCTCAATTGTGTCAGACTTAGGATTATTTTTTTCACTCTTATTTACAAAAAAACTGTATTCAATCATAAGGTTGACTATAATAAGAATAATTGGAATTAATAAAATTATCTCACATCAAGTTTGTGATTTGAGATACTACAATAATTATTGACATCTCCTTACAATTTCAGACCGCTCCTAACCTCTCCAAAGGAGAGGAACTAGGTTCTTAAATAGTCCCTCCTTTGGAGGGATTTAGGGAGGTAGTTATTTTGAAGAATAATTTGAATTAATAAAATTATCTCACATCAATTTTTTGATTTGAGATAAATAAAATTGATATTTATAATACAGGCCATCAGGGACCTATATTAGCATGTCCCTATTTTAAATGGTTATTCCAATTAACGCTAAGACTGCATTTATCTACGGAGCTGTTACATCTAAACTTTTATTTGCCGTATTAAACAACACTGGATTTTTACTCCATGTTTCGATGGAGTTGCGATGTTTGATGACTAAATAGTACGACTGATTTAATACCGCTAATGGGAAGGTAAAAGAAATTTGTCCGTTGGTACTAACTACTTTTTTATCAGTATAAACGATGTTATACGGTGAAGTTGGTTGCGCCAATGATAATGTTACAGTGTCTGTTAATGTTGGATACGTTGCAGCATCTATAACTGGTGCCATCGTATTTGAAGCAGCATCGTAAAACCCTTCGATGTACAGCTTCATATTCATAGTTACGAAGGAGTATTTTCCTTCTATTTTTATGTTATCAATGTATAAGTTATTTCCATAGCGACCAATATTGACAAAGCTGCTTTGAACCGATTGATTAGCATACGAAGTCAGGTTAATAGAATCGGTGCGCCATTGTGCAGTCGTTGGCGTAAATGCAGCACCGTTAGTGCCAGCAACCGTAGCTAATGAGGTTCCCGATTTGTAATATACGTTATTAAAGGAAACTCCGCAATCATTCGATATTCCCACCGCTAATGAATCGGCATAGGTGGCAGAAGTGCTGTATTGCTGATAGGCTACATCAAACTTTAACCAATACTCGGCAAAGCCCGACAGATTTACTTTTGGCGATTGCATCTCATCACGCAATCCTCCTGAGCTCAAGGAGTAATTTTGATAGGTCATGCAAGCTGTACTCCCGCCATATCCACTCGTGCTTGTTGAACGTGTCCAAACCTTTCCATCAACACCAGCATCTTTGTTTGTCCAGGCATCTGGTGGAAATGTAGCTAACTCAAATCCTTCGGCTAACGGCAAGGCACTACCGCCAACAGCAATGTAGTTGGTTTTCGTTAATGACTGGTTACTTGCTCCTGCCGAAACCGTCAACGATACATTATAATTTCCTGCTGTAGAATATGTAATTACCGGATTTTGCAAAGTAGAAGTTGATGGCGTTCCTCCTGGAAATGACCATGACCAAGAAGTAGGACTTCCCGTAGAGGCATCGGTAAACTGTACCGTTTGACCGGCACAAGGGGTATTCACCGAAGCACTGAAGTTGGCTGCCAACGAACGTAAGGATGAAATAGGTACTTCCCACATTCCGCGCCCATAAGTAGAAACGCGCAACAATGAATTGCTCGAACCATCATCATATATAGATAAGTCGTAAATATTGGTTCGGATAGGCAGGGCCGTTGCATAGCTCGTCCAAGTGGTAGCTGTTCCTATTTTATAATATACTACATTACCTCCTGCTACAATCATCAATTCATTGGTAGGATTATAATCATCAGTAATAATATCAATATAGTTAATCGCTGGTAAGTTATAGGTTACATTGGTCCATGTAGCACCATAATCAGCACTACGATACACTTTGCTTCCCAAAGCTGCATAAACAATGGCGGGATTATTTTTTCGTGAAACTACGTTTGCAGAAATAGATGAACCAATAGGCAATGTGTATTGCGAAAATGTTGGCGATGCCGAGTAGGCATTTGTTGTTACATAAATATTTTGATCGCTCGTTACTACATAAATGATATTACTATCACTCTGTGCCATGTGCACGGCCATAATCGATTTATTAATGGTTCCAATTTGCGTCCATGTTGGCGATGTAGCAGTAAGATTAGATGTAATGTATAAATTACTATCGCCAATAGCAGCAACATTTGCATTAGGACGATAAAAGGAAATATCTTTAAAACTTACTCGAGGCAACCCAAATCCTGCTTCTGACCCTGTTACATTTCTGCGTTTCGCACTATTGAAATAATACACCCGCTGACTATTCGGCGAAAAATCGAACGCGCATTTAGTCGTCCAGTCGCCACCGCGATTGGTAAACCATCCTGTGCCTGTATTAGCATAATACAACTCTCCGTTATCTTGCGTACCAATACTAATCATATCGCGACGAGTAGGAGAACAACTACCATGATAAATTTCATAGCCGTTTATTCCATCACTCTTAGGTGTCCAGTTGTTTCCGCCATCTGTACTTAACCAAACACCTCCATCATTGATGTTGTAGAGTTGTGTTGAGTTATACGGATTCACTCCTATCTGATGCATATCGGTATGCACCTTCGCATACCAGTTTGTCAACTGTGTCCATGTTACACCACCATCTGTCGATTTCCAAACAGCATGCGCCACCATGTAAATAATATTGGCGTTTGTTCTATCTA
>JBJTMY010000068.1:0-5617 GCA_046073825.1 Bacteroidota bacterium | reverse complement strand
AATTTAAAAACAGATCTTAAACATTTAAAAGCAAAGGTGGATGCCGGAGCAGAGTACATCGTTACGCAAATGTTTTATGATAATTCTAAGTACTTCGAATTCGTTAATCTTTGTCGCGAAGCAGGAATTACAGTACCTATTATTCCAGGTATTAAAATATTTACGGCTCGTAAACAAATGAATATATTACCAAGTATTTTTCATATTGATATTCCTGATGCATTGGCAGAAGCGATTGAAAAAGCAAAGACTCCTGATCAGGTGCGTGAAGTAGGAATTGAATGGGCTATTCAGCAGTGCAAAGAGTTAATAGATGCAAAGGTGCCTTGTTTACACTTTTATACAATGGGTAATCCAGAGCCTTGCAAGCGCGTAGCAGAAAAAATTTTCTAGTATGAAAATCATTTTTTATTTAGGCACTTGCGACACTTGTACGCGAATATTAAAGGAGTTAAATCCTGGTGATGATGTCATCCTACAAGACATCAAGAAGGAAAAAATTACGGAAGAACAAATTGATAAAATGCGTAACCTCGCAGGTTCTTATCAATCGGTGTTCAGTAAAGTGGCCAAGAAATACAAGGCCATGGGCTTAAATGAAATGCAACTAACGGAGAAGGATTACCGAAAATATATTCTGATTGAATATACCTTTTTAAAACGACCAGTTATTATTGTAAACGATAAAATATTTATCGGTAATTCAGAAAAAGCCATCAGCGATGCCAAAGCAGCTCTTGCATGAAGTCGAATACCAAAGCGCATTTAGCAGTACTTACAGCTAATTTTATTTATGGAGCTAATTACAGCATCGCTAAGTTTGTGATGCCAGCTTATATAAAACCCTTCGCTTTTATTTCCATTCGTGTAATCACCGCTACCATTTTATTTTGGACTATATCTTTTTTTACTCCGAAAGAAAAAGTAGAGCGCAATGATTTCATTAAATTATTTTACTGCGCTGTGTTTGGTGTAGCTATTAATCAGTTGTTGTTTTTCAAAGGGCTTTCACTTACGTCACCTATCAACTCCGGATTAATTATGGTGATTAGTCCTGTGTTTGTTTTGATTTTTTCAGCGTTTATACTTCGTGAACGTATTCCTGTAAAACGTATCGTTGGTGTATTATCGGCATTAACTGGGGCTTTTGTTTTAATCAAATACGCCGGAAGAAATGTGCATGTGCAAACAAGTGTGGCTGGCGACTTATGTATTTTGTTTAATGCGATTTCCTTTTCTATTTACCTTGTGATGGCTAAGCCGTTAATGAAAAAGTATTCCGTTTATACGATGATGAAATATGTTTTTCTATTCGGTGCTGTAATGGTATTTCCTTTTTCATTTCATGAACTCAAACAAATTGACATAGCTTCATTCACTCCTCAAATATGGCAAGCAACTGCTTTTGTAGTAATCGGCACTACTTTCTTTGCCTACTTGTTTAATACCTTTGCATTACAATCGTTGAGTCCTGGGGTAGTAAGTGTGTATATTTATTTACAACCTGTATTGGCTGCAGGAATTGCTATTTTGCTTGGCAAAGACAGTCTTTCAATCATACATATTACCGCTGCTGTTTTCATTTTTATGGGAGTGTATTTTTCTACGCATACGTCGGTTAAAGAAGGACAATAGTGTCCGTGTTTTTTCAGTAAATTTGTTACGCTTAAAAAAATGCTATGCTAAAATCAATGACCGGTTACGGGAGTGCAAAAGGCACCGTAGGAACGCAGGCTGTAACTGTTGAAATCAGATCCTTAAACAGTAAATTTCTTGAATTGAATGTTCGATTGCCCATTCAATTTCGTGATAAGGAATTAGAAATAAGAGCCGATGTTGGTAAACTTCTCGAGCGAGGAAAAGCCGATTTAAACATCAGCATTGATAATAATGAATTAGCAAAACGCAGTACCGTTAACAAAGAAATATTCTTAGCCTATCACGACGATTTAAAATCGTTGGTTGCTGAAACGGGTATGTCGGATGCAAATATGTTGGATGCTATTTTAAAATTACCTGCAGTATTAAATTCTGAAAAAGCTGAAGTAGATGAAGAGCAATGGAAGCAATTAAAAGGTTTAATTCAAACAGCAGTAGAGCAATTTAATTTGTTTAGAAACAACGAAGGTGGAGTTTTAGAGCAAGATGTTACACAGCGATTAAATGCTATTGAAAATGCAGTTCCTCAATTAGAGGTTTACGAACAAGCTAGAATTGAAAGTATTCGCACACGCTTGCATAAATCGGTGAACGAATTAAAAGATCAGTTAAACATCGATACCAATCGTTTTGAGCAAGAATTGATTTATTATATCGAGAAATTAGATATATCCGAAGAGAAAGTACGACTAAAAAGCCACTGTGATTATTTTTTACAAACCATGAACTCGAAAGAAGCGAATGGAAAAAAATTAGGATTTATCACGCAGGAAATTGGTCGTGAGATTAACACGATTGGCTCGAAAGCGAATGATGCTAATATGCAACGCATCGTAGTAGAGATGAAAGATGAATTAGAAAAATTGAAAGAACAATTAGCGAACGTACTGTGAAAATTAATCCGAATTATCAGCATAAGTTAATTTTATTTTGTGGCCCTTCGGGAAGTGGTAAAACAACCATCGTTCATCATTTGCTTCAAAGGTTTCCAATGATGCGCTTTAGTGTTTCTGCAACTACTCGTCCTAAGCGAGAGATGGAAACTGATGGTGTCGATTATCATTTTTTATCGCCGGAAGAGTTTAGAAATAAAATTGCGAATAACGAATTTTTAGAATGGGAAGAGGTATATAAAGATCGTTATTATGGTACATTAAAATCAGAAGTAGATAGAATATTAAATGAAGGCCATATTGCTTTGTTTGATATTGATGTGGTTGGCGGGTTAAATATTCGTAAGAATTACGGACGACAATTGCTGGATGTATTTGTGATGCCGCCTTCGGTAGATGAATTACACAAACGTTTAGTAGCTCGTGCTACGGAAGATGAAGAATCGTTGCGTAAGCGCCTCGATAAAGCAGAGCAGGAAATGCACGAAGCGTTTCAATTCAATCATGTAATTGTAAATGTCGATTTACAAAAAGCCATTACGGAAGCGGAAATAAAAGTCCTTAACTTTTTAGAAGAGGAATTTCCCGAGCCCGACGAAGCAGAATAAAAATACATTATGAAAATAGGTTTGTATTTCGGTTCATTTAATCCTGTGCATAACGGGCACATGATGATTGCAAACTATTTAGCAGAATACTCCGATCTTGACCAAATATGGATGGTGGTATCGCCACAAAATCCGTTGAAGCCAGCCAAGGGGTTGTTGCAAGATTATCATCGTTTTCATTTGGTGGAATTAGCCATTGGTGATTATCAAAAGATAAAAGCATCAAAAATAGAATTCGATTTACCAAAGCCTTCTTATACCATTCATACGTTAACGTATCTGAAAGAAAAATTTCCGACGTATCAGTTTGCGTTGATTATGGGTGCCGATAATTTACAGACCTTTCATAAGTGGAAAAACTACGAGCTCATTTTAGAAGAGCATGCTTTGTATGTATATCCGAGAAATGAAAGTGATGGAGGCGATTTAAAATCACATGCGCAAGTACATTGGGTAGCAGCTCCGATTATGGAAGTTTCGTCAACTATGATACGCAATGCAATAAAAGAAAAAAAGGATGTCCGCTTTTTTCTACCGCAGGCGGTAGCAGATTATATAGAGGAAATGCGTTTTTATAAGAAGTGACTTGACATCGATAAAATATTTACTTACCTTTGACGTTAGTATTTTGAATTTATGATTTTATCATTTGGCGATCGTGAAACATTTAAGATTTGGCAAGGTGAGAGAGTTCGCGGTTTTCCGAATGAAATTCAAGAAATTGGTCGCCGTAAATTAAGAATGCTGAATAGTTCGCAGGATATTATTGATTTAAGAATTCCGCCTTCAAATAGACTAGAAAAACTAAAAGGAAAACTAAAAGATTATTATTCAATTCGAATAAATGACCAATATAGAATTATTTTTAAATGGATTAATTCAAATGCTGAAGAAGTTCAAATAATAGATTATCATTAAAAAGCGCGAAAATGAAAACACTAAAAAATATTCATCCAGGGGAGATTTTATTAGAGGAATTTTTAAAGCCTCTTGAAATAAGTGCGTATCGTCTTTCAAAAGAAATTGCAATTCCTCAAACGCGTATTTCTGAAATTATCAAAGGCAATCGAAGAATTACCGCAGATACTGCGCTAAGGTTTTCAATCTATTTTGGTAACTCTGCTAAGTTTTGGCTTAGTTTACAAAATGATTATGATATAGAACAAGAGCAGCGAAATAAGAAGGCAGAATTTAAAATGATTAAACACTTTCAAAATCCTGCTGCTTGAATTTCCATAAAAAACACTTTAAGCCATTACCGTATTTACAATCGACTGAAATATTTTTAGACCTCTCTTAGCGAAGCTTCGCTATCTCTCCGAAGGAGAGACTTTAATTCCTAAATACTCCTCTCCTGTATAGTGTGCTTGCACTACTTTACTGGAGAGGGAGGGAGAGGTCAGTAATTGGATGACGGCTATGTTTCGCTAATGGAGGTCATTCTCTACGCCATCACCGTATTTACAATCGACTGAAATATTTTTCAGTTGATTGTAAATCTTTATGAAGCTTTGCTACTTGCGAATAATCACTTGTAGAAGAGACATAATTCAATTTATATTACCTATATACTAAATGTTCGTTATTAACATATTCAGTCAGGATGGGTTTATATAATATAAGTATTTTATTTCAAGGTGGATTCTTTACGATGATTACTAGAATACTAAATCATATTTGAAACAGTTAATGCTATTGAAAATTAATAATGCATTAAAAATAAAAACATAAATGTTAATAACTATATAACATAAAAAAACAATAATCACAAATATAATTTATATTTGAAAAAATAAAAACAAAAATAAATTATGGCATATAGTGGTATTAATATTCAGGCTCTTGGTAATTCAGGGAGTGGTCCATCAACTGTAGCCGATGTTCAAATTTTGAGAAATGCGGGTATAGAAACATTGGGTATTCAAATAAAGCCTACAAAAAGAAAAGCTGACTCGAATCCTCAAATTTCTTGGCAACAAGCATTAGACGAAGAGCTTAATTGGGCATTAGAGATGGTGCAAGCTTGTAATGATAGTGAATTACGTAAGATAAAAGTTGTCATTAGATTCAACGATTTAGTATCAAATGACCCTCCGAATTTAATTGAAATGAACACGGATTTATGGTGGGATACTTACAGGCCAATTTCTTTAGGCTTTTGGGATCAAGTGTGTCAAAAATTTGTTGGTCAGGAAATTTATATGTTTGAAATTTATAGTGAACCTGCAAGGGTAGATAATAGACCAGATTCGCCATTTCCAATTAAAAGTGAATTAGAAAATTTTTACCAAGAGGCCTTAAATATAGTAAGACTATATAACAGTGATGCCTATTTTTTACTATCACCCGGACCGTTCGGACAATTTATTCAATATCTACACGGTTTTACACCTTTTAATATAATAGATACCGTTCGACCGCACAAACTAATGTATGGATTCCATATGTATATTGAAC
>JBJTMY010000067.1:0-2801 GCA_046073825.1 Bacteroidota bacterium | reverse complement strand
AATACAGGAGCAGCTACTGCGTTAGCATCAAACGGTACTGCAAACTATACTTATCAGTGGAATACCGGTGCGACCACATCAACGATTAACAATCTAACGGTAGGGACCTACACGGTTACAGCAACTGATGCGAATGGATGTACGGCAACGACAACAACAAACATTACTCAACCAACCTTATTAAGTGTTACGATTCCAAGTACGACTAATGTTTTATGTAATGGTGGAAATACAGGAGCGGCAACAGCAAGTTCAACGAATGGAACATCAGGATATACTTATTTATGGAATACCGGTGCGACCACATCAACGATTAGTAATCTAACGGCGGGGACATTCACCGTTACTACAACCGATGCGAATGGATGTACAGCAACGACTACTACAACGATTACTCAACCAATCTTATTAAGTGTTGCGATACCGAGCACGTCAAATGTATTATGTAATGGAGGAAATACAGGATCAGCCACAGCAAGTGCATCGAACGGAGCTTCTGGATATTCTTATCAGTGGAATACGGGTGCAACAACATCAACGATTAATAATCTAATGGCGGGGACATACACCGTTACGGTAACCGATGCGAATGGATGTGTGGCCACGATTAGTACGATTCTTACTCAACCTGCTGCGATTGTTCTTTTAGGAAATTCAACATCAACCCTATGCGGTCAGCTGAATGGGTCGGCTAATATAATTGCAAATGGAGGTGTTGGAGCATTTAGTTATTTATGGTCGAATGGTGGTACAACTACCAGTATTAATAATGTTGCTTCTGGTGGATATGTCGTGACCGTCACCGATGCAAACGGTTGTTCTGAAGCAACTACAATTAACGTAGGAAGTATTGGAGGACCAACAGTTGCAATTACCAGCAGCACGAATGTAAGTTGCTATGGTGGCACTAACGGTAGTGCACAAGTGTTGGTAAGTGCAGGGACAGGTCCATTTACGTATGCATGGTTACCTTCAGGTGGAAATAATGCGAATGCAACTAATTTACCTGCAGGAAACTATTCTGTCAATGTCACTGATATAAATGGATGCACTTCTTCTGCATCTATCGTTATTAGTCAACCAGCTCAATTATCTCTTAGTATACCTTCTTCAAATAATGTATTGTGTAATGGAGGTTCAACAGGATCAATAACTGCAAGTGCATCGAATGGAACAGCTGGATATACTTATTTGTGGAATACTGGTGCTACAACATCTACGATTAACAATCTAACTGCAGGGACATACACTATTACTGCAACAGATGCAAATGGATGTACCGCAACAACAAATGCAACGATTACTCAACCAACCTTATTAAGCGTTGCGATTCCAAGTACAACTAATGTTTTATGTAATGGAGGTAACACAGGAGCAGCAACTGCAAGTGCATCGAATGGTACAGCTGGTTATACTTATTCATGGAATACTGGTGCTACTACCTCTTCGATTAACAATCTAACGGCAGGGACCTACACGGTAACTGCTACAGATGCCAATGGATGTACAGCCACAACAAATGCAACGATTACTCAACCAACATTATTAAGTGTTGCGATTCCAAGCACAACAAATGTTTTATGTAATGGAGGTACTACAGGATCTGCGACAGCAAGTGCATCGAATGGAACAGCTGGATATAGTTATTTGTGGAATACGGGTGCAACAACATCAATAATAAACAGTCTAACAGCAGGCACATACACGGTTACTGCTACAGATGCGAATGGATGTATTGCAACAACAAATGCAACGATTACTCAACCAACCTTATTAAGTGTTGCAATTCCTAGTACAACTAATGTTTTATGTAATGGAGGTACTACAGGATCAGCAACAGCAAGTGCATCGAATGGAACAGCTAGCTATACATACCAATGGAATACAGGTGCAACTACATCAACGATTAACAATCTAACGGCAGGGACATACACCGTTACAGCAACAGATATGAATGGATGTACAATAGCTACTTCTATTGTAATTGGGCAACCAACTGCAATGAACATACTACCTGGATCAACCCAGGCTAGTTGTAGTCAAGCGAACGGAAGTGCAAGTGTAAATGTAACAGGTGGTACCAGTGGATATTCTTATTTATGGTCTAATGGACAGACAACATCTATTATCAATAATGTTTTGTCAGGAGTATATTCAGTTACAGTAACTGATGCCAATGGATGTACAAGTAATACTTTGGTGAATGTTGGAAACATTGGAGGCCCAAGCGTATCAATTGCTAATAGTTCTAATGTAAGTTGTTTTGGAGGTGCTAACGGTAGTGCACAGGTGAATGTAAGTGCAGGTTTTGGTCCTTATACATATGCGTGGAGTCCAACAGGTGGTAATACTGCAACTGCTACAAACTTAACAGCAGGAAATTATTCCGTGAACGTAGTGGATGCGAATGGTTGTTTATCATCAACATCTATTTTAATTACACAACCAACAGCAATCAACATTCAGCCAACAAGTACGCAGGCAATTTGCGGACAAGCGAATGGAAGTGCGAGTGTGAATGTGAGTGGTGGGGTAGCAGGATATAATTATAGTTGGTCGAGTGGACAAACCACTTCGAGCATAAACAATCTTACAGCTGGAGTTTACACAATAACCGTAACAGATAATAATGGATGTAGTACATCATCCAATGTAAATGTTGGTAGCATAGGAGGTCCGACAGTATCTATTGCAAGTAGTAGTAATGTAAGTTGCTTTGGCGGGACTAACGGTAGCGCACAGGTGAACGTATCAGCAGGTACAGGTCCGTTTACTTATACATGGTCACCTACAGGTGGAAA
>JBJTMY010000066.1:0-23979 GCA_046073825.1 Bacteroidota bacterium | reverse complement strand
ACAATCTCTATTGAAGAAGTAAACAATGAAGGCGTTGTTGAGATAGCATCACCAAACAAGCAATCAATTGATGCCGCATTGAACTGGGTGAAAGGCATTGTTGCTGAACCAGAAGTGGGTGAAGTTTACGAAGGAAAGGTGAAAACAATCACTACTTTCGGAGCCTTCGTTGAGTTTATGCCAGGCAAAGATGGCTTACTTCATATTTCTGAAATTTCCAAAGACCGCTTACCTTCAATGGAAGGTGTTTTAAAGGAAGGCGAAATGATTCAAGTAAAGCTTGTTGAAATAGATAAGAAAACTGGAAAGTATCGCTTATCTCGTAAGGTTTTATTATAATTTGTTCAATTTTCAAGAACTAATTAGCTCATAAAATAGAGGTTTCCTCTCTGAAAGTCCCGCAAATGCGGGACTTTTTTTATGACCATATTTCCGAAATAATCATGTAATGTATTGTATGTTTTTTTTCAATTAAGTCCTCCAAGCATGCTGAAATAGCAAAACATCTGGCAATTTCTTACAAAATCGCTTAAGCACATTTGAAACAAAGCTTTCAAGGAACCGTTACGCTGGTCAAATTTCAAAACATAATGAGACAGCTAAAAATTACCAAACAAGTTACCAACCGTGAAACCGCTTCACTAGACAAATATCTTCAAGAAATCGGGAAAGTAGAATTACTACGTCCGCAAGATGAGGTTGATTTAGCAAGAAGGATTCGCGAAGGAGATCGAATTGCATTAGAACGCTTAACAAAAGCCAATCTCCGTTTCGTAGTTTCAGTAGCAAAACAATATCAAAACCAGGGACTTACCTTGGGTGATTTAATCAACGAAGGAAATCTTGGATTAATAAAAGCAGCTCAACGCTTTGACGAAACGCGTGGATTTAAATTCATTTCTTATGCTGTTTGGTGGATTCGACAAAGTATTCTTCAAGCATTGGCGGAACAGGCCCGAATTGTTCGCTTACCGCTTAACAAAATTGGCTTTATTAATAAAATTAACCGCGCCTTTTCTCAACTCGAACAAGAGTTTGAAAGAGAGCCTACGAATGAAGAATTGTCGATCATTTTAAACATCACTGTTGCTGATGTAACAGACACAATGCGATCATCTGGACGACATATCTCAATGGATGCCCCGTTGATTACTGGTGAAGATGGTACGTTAATGGACTTAATGCCAGGCGATGATGTTGCACCATCACCAGAGAATAACTTAATCAATGAATCGTTAAAACGTGAAATTGAACGTGCATTATTCACACTTACACCTCGAGAAGCAGATGTCATACGATTATACTTTGGACTAGCGGAAAATGCATTAACCTTAGAAGAAATTGGTGAAAAGTTTGAATTAACACGTGAGCGTGTAAGACAAATAAAAGAAAAAGCAATCCGACGTTTAAAACATACCTCAAGAAGTAAAATTCTTAAAACTTACCTCGGATAAAAACAATGGTTTGGGATTTTAAGTTCATGACACCTCGCTCTTCATTTAGCGGGGTGTTCTTATTTAGATTCAATTTTGTAGTTTAGCAAAAAATATACTTATGCCTGCCCTAATTGCCCCATCTATGCTTTCTGCCGACTTTGGCAATCTTGAAAGAGACACTCAAATGGTAAACAATAGTGCAGCTGATTGGTTTCACATCGACATTATGGATGGCGTTTTTGTTCCCAATCTTTCCTTCGGATTTCCAGTATTGAAGTCTATTCAAAAACATGCGAAAAAACCATTAGACGTGCATCTGATGATTGTTGAACCCGATAAATACACCAAAGCTTTTGCGGATGCAGGCGCTGCGATAATATCTGTTCACTACGAAGCGTGCACACATTTGCATCGGAGTATTCAGTCCATAAAAGCGTTAAATGTAAAAGCAGGTGTGGCTATCAATCCGCACACAAGCATTCACTTGCTAGCAGATATGATTAAGGACATTGATTTGGTATGCATGATGTCGGTAAATCCCGGATTTGGAGGCCAAAAGTTTATTGAGCAAACCTATTCAAAAGTAGAAGCATTAAAGAATTTAATTATTCAGAATAATGCACATACGCTAATAGAAATTGATGGCGGTGTAGATTTTAACAATGCTAAAAAATTAGTGGATTGTGGAGCCGATGTTTTAGTGGCAGGTAATACCGTTTTCGGGCATAGTCAACCAACAGAAGCAATAGAAAAACTAAAAGCGCTTACGGCCTAACTGGCTGCGTAGTCCGAAAGGTATTCAAACCGTTGCGTCAGCTTACCATCTTTCGTAATTGAACCTCTTTCAATTACACCATTATCCTCTCCTAATAAATTAGGAATTACCTTTTCCATTAAATCTTTTCCAAAGCCTTCAGAAGCATCACGAGGCAACTCACACGGTAAATTGTCTACCGCCATAACCGTTATCGTTGCTGGTGCAAAAGCCTCATCTTCTTTTTCTGTATGAGGATTATATCCATAAAACTTATTTTCTATGGTTGAAGCATGCGTAGTGGAAGGCACACTTCCATTAATATCGCATGTTACATCTGCTATCACACTAACTTTAAATTTTGGTCCTTTCATTTGCTCTTTAGTAAACAATACTGGAGCATTAGGATCCCAATAGGTACAGTGAATTAATAAGTCGCAATTATCTGCAAATGAACCAGGGTTTGAAAAAGTAGAATTAAACAACTCCGGGTGATTATAAAACTCAGCGCTACTCCAACCTACTCCATTTTTCAATGCATGAAAATCTTTACTATGTAGTTGTACATATACAGGCTCTCGAAAGGTGTAATTCAAAAATTCATAGGGCGTAACTTTTCTAATTTCCATTGCACCCAATGTTTCAATCGCTCCATTAGCCACACGCCCACCTCCCGTAATTACAATTTTAATATTAGGCAATTTCGCTTTTTCTAACTCTTTAAATAGCTCCTTCTTATCATGACATAAATGTGCAGGTTTCAGCTCGTACATACCATACTTTAATCCATATCCCATAATGCCATTGTAAGCACCTACAATTCCTGCATAACGTCCAAAACCTATTACACGATTGAATTGTTCGTCCACCAAGCACTCGTAATCGACTAATTGAATATTGTTTTTTAAAACAGCTTGCAACAGTTTTTTATTATAAGGTTGTTTCTTAATAGTATGAGAAAAGAAAAAATACTTTTTATTGGGGATAAGCAATTCAACAGGAACTTCTTTGACTCCCATTAAAATATCACAATCGGATAAATCTTCTTGTAAAACCACTCCTTGCGATTTATATTCATCATCAGAATAACAACGATAATGACAAGGTTGAACTGCTAACGCTAAATTGGAATATTCTTCTAAAAGAAACTTACACTGTACGGGTGTGAATGGAACGCGTTTATCGTGGGGAACTTTACCTTCTCGTATGATACCTATTTTCATTGTACAAATTTAATTATTAAAACAGAAAATGCTCTGCTACCTAATTCATAATCCCTCTCTTGTTTAATGCGGCCTGAAAGATACGAGCATTACGAAGGTGTTCATTGTAAGTTACCGCATAATTATGATAACCTGAAAAATCTTCTTTGGCACAAAAAAACATATAAGCACTCTTCTGGCGGTGAAGTACTGCATCAAGCGATTCAATGGATGGAGTACATATTGGACCTGGAGGTAATCCGAAATTTAAATATGTATTGTATGGAGAAATAATCTTCTTGTGAACATTTAAAACTCGATTAATAGTAAAATCGTTGAGTGCATAAACCAATGTTGGATCGGCTTCCAACTTCCAACCTTTTTCAAGACGATTTAAATAAATTCCTGCTAAAATGGGTTTTTCATCAACCTTACGTGTTTCTTTTTCTACAATAGATGCAACTACTGAAACTTCTTTCGGGTCTAGCCCTAATTCGCTTGCAGCTTGTAAACGTGTGACTGTCCAAAATTGGTGATACTCTTTCAACATTCTAAGAAAAAACTGTTTTGCACTGGTATTCCAATAAAACTCATAAGTATTAGGAATAATAACACCGATTGAATTATACTTATTAAATCCATATTGAGCTAGAAAAGATGAATCACTAAATAATTTGATGATTTCACTTGTGTCTGCCTCTAATTTCGAACTAATTAACAATGCAAGACCTTCGACTTTTCTGATGTTATTGATGGATAGCATGACTTTTTCCTGACGACCAGCACGCAGCATGTCAATCATTTCTTTGTTACTCATCCCATTATGTATTTTATATTTTCCTGGCTTTATATGATTCACATAATTCATTTGTTTAGCAAGCCATTCGAAATCATTCACATTATCGATTAGATTTTTCTTGCTTAAAATTGATTTTACTTCATTAAAATCAGTTCCTGTTGGGATATAAACATAAGGATCATATTTTTCTACATTTTGAATAGAAGGAGCAAGGAATTTATAATATCCAACAGTCGCAATTAAAGTTGTCATGAATAATACAAAAACCATAATGCCGATTAAATATTTTTTATAATTAAATGATTGACTTGCCATATCACGAAAGTTATTTAATTGAGTTTAGCAACTCTTTTACTTGCATATTCGCTGGATTTAACTTAATCACTCGCAACAACAATTCTTTTGCGCCCTCCTTATCTCCTGTAAACGCAAGTAACGCAGCTTTATTTGACAAAGCTGATTCATAGTCTGGATCAAGAGCTAATGCTTTATTATAATTCTCCAATGCGCTCTTTTGATTTTTATCTTTCACCAATAGTAAATACCCTAAATTACAATAAGCAGGTGCATACTTTGGCTGTCGATTAATAATTGATAAATAAATTTTACGAGCTGATTCATAATCTCCATTGATGGCCAAAGCACTTGCATACTTATTACCAAAATCAGGAATCAAAGGAGCCAATTGATATGCTAATTCAAAATAAGATTTCGCATCGGAAACATTTCCAAGTTGCTGGTAGCTCTCCCCTATACGGTAGGCTGTCCATGCATAATAATTATCAAATTGTTTTATCCTAAGAAGATCTTTGGCATTTTTCACTTGACTAACGTATCGTATTACCGAAGAATAATCTTTTTTCAAGTAATAAATATGGATGATTTTAGTTAAATGAACATTTACATCTATTTTTCCATTCACCTTCAAATAACACAAAGCAGAATCCAACATTTCTGCTCCCATACCAAATTTTTCAAAATAATTAATATACGCTTGAGCAGTTGAAATTCGTGGAGGACTTGGGTTATTAATTGCCGTTATACCAATGAATTTTTTAATTGCATCTAGCTCCTTATTTTCAACAGGAATAGAAATTCGATGGTCATGGACACTAACGTGAGGGATATCCGTAGCACCATTAAACGGCATGTGACAACTCACACAATTATCACTATTCTTCTTTTTCAATTCACCATTAGCTGAACAATGCACTTCATTTGCATCATTATGACAATTCACACAAGCGGCATTAAACACTTCTTTATTAGTTTGTTTAACACTGATATGTGGGTTATGACACGTAATACAAGTCATACCCTTTTTATACGGCTTTAACGCAAGATTTTTGGTTTCTGAATTTGCATTCAGCTTTTTCATGGTTTCAATAAAACACTTGCTTTGTTTCAATCGTTCTGCATGACTCGCCATGATATGCGCCGATTTATTTCCTGAATACATTGGCATGTACACATTCATCACACTCGATAACTTCATCCCTGGTTTAAAATCAAAAAACGACTTCCCTTCATTCAAAACAGCATTACCTTGTACATGACAACGCTGACAAACATCAAACTGTAAATCGATTGGTAATTTAGAAGGATTCACAATGGAAAAGTCGATTGCTTTAGCGGTATCAATTAAAATTCCAGCACTTTTTTCTCGCACATGCAAACTTCCGGGGCCATGGCAACGCTCGCAATCAATTCCATTTTTTACAAATGAATAATTATTTTCCGAGCCTTCATTAAACTGAGGATATCCATTATGACAACTCATACACTCTAATCCTATAATACGATTAAACCTAGTATTATTTCCATTCTCAAAACCAGGAGGCAAGTCCCATTTTCTCTTTTGAGTATAAAACGTCATTGGTGCCTGATACAAATATCCATTTGACTCCCAGATATGCGAATTGGTATGCTGACCAGAGCCAACAATATATTTTATTTTCTCCGTACGTTGGTAAACCGTATCGCCCTTTTCAATTCTAAATTCTCTAAAATACAGACTATCATTTTCCCAAAAAGGAGTATAAGATAAATTTTTATATGCATCATATACAACGGGGTGATTAGAAAAATCGGCAGAAGATTTTTTCCTACTTGCGACATCAAAAGACTGTCCCATGCCTGTATGAATAAAAGTAGCATGCACTCCTGAATGGCAGCCTTTACATGTTTCCATTCCCACGTAACGCACGCTGTCATTTAAATTTGCATAAGTAGTACGCGCCAAAGGGTCTTCCTGTTTTTTTTCAGAAGAGCAAAACCAATTTAACAAGCACAGTAAAAATATACTTGCAATGAAACCCTGCCGAATGAGTGGAGAATAGCGCATCAAAAACAAACTAAACTGCTGAAGAAATTAATTGCATCATTAATACATCACGCCATTCACCACTGTATAATATCCAATCTTTTAAAATTCCACATCGCTTGAATCCAGCACGTTCAAATAATTTGATGCTATTAACATTAAGCAATTCAATGTGACAATAAATCTGATGAATATTCAAAATGTTGAACGCATGCTGAACAAACAAATTTAACGCTTCACTTGCATAACCCTTGCGTCGCTCTTCATAATCGCCAATTAAAATTCCAACTCCTGCCTTACGATTAAGTGGATCAAAATCGAACAGATCAACAAATCCAATTGTTTTTCCTCGATAGCGCTCGGACTCAGTAGTCAATTCGATGGCTAAACGCAACTGCTTAGCCGTAAAAATATCTTGGGTTGCATTTTCATAAAACTGTTCAATAGTATATCGGCTATAAGGACTAACGGTACCACTAACCGCCCAATTCTCCGGATCATTTTCATAGATCATCATAAGATCCACATCAGAAGGCTCCATTGCCCTTAACAAAACATTTGACCCCCTTATCATATTACTATTTCTCCTTCAAAACATTTTAAAGCAGGTCCTACTAAAACAACATTCACAAAATGATGGTTTGATTGTTCAAAGCGAACTAGTAAATCGCCCCCCAATGTTTTTACACGAACAAAAGAATCTTGCATTTGAACAAGCCCTAAGTGAACAGCAGCGATTGCGGCAGCGGTTACACCTGTACCACAACTTAAAGTTTCATCCTCTACCCCTCTTTCGTACGTACGAATTTGCAATTCATTATTCAAAACAGAAACAAAATTTACATTGATTCCTTTTTCTGCATACTCCTCGCTATATCTGATTTTTTTTCCTTGTTGAAATACATCCAACGAATGAACATCATTCACAAATTGAACGAAATGCGGAGAGCCAGTATTTAACTCACAGGTAGTATCATCTATTTTTTTTATTGCAGTTACATTGCTCATTTCCAATTCCACTAATCCATCTTCCGTAATGTTAGCTTCATGAACTCCATCAAATGCAAGGAACATTACCTGTTCATCAACTACATCTAAATCGCGAGCAAATTTCACCATACATCTTCCACCATTTCCACACATAGAACCCAAGTTACCATCTGCATTGTAATACTTCATTTCAAAATCGTATTGATTTGACTTTTCTAAAAGCATTAAGCCATCAGCACCAATTCCAAAATTGCGATGACAAAGAAACGCCACTTGTTCTTGATTTAATTGAACATCTGCCTTACGATTATCAATTAAAACAAAATCATTACCCGTACCCTGATATTTATAAAATTTTAAATGCATAGTTTGAAATAATAATTAGCACCTATTCTAATTCCGACTGCTAATTTACACAAAATTAGCTGCCTTGTTAAACGATTGTTAAAGTTAAATTTCTATTGAAAAACGAATATAATTTTGACAAAAATTTTCGTTCTACCATAAATCAAAATAAAAAAAGCTATGAACTCTTTTAAAAACTATGCAATCGTATTTATTGTAGCTGCAGCAGGAAGTATTGCTGGCGCAAGTATTCTTAGTACTACTACAAAGGGAGGTACATTTTTCACCAAAAGAAATGAAGTTCAATTACCTGTTAAGAATGTTGTTTATGATGCTGTCACTCCGCAAAATTTAGATTTTACTCCAGCAGCTGAACATACGGTATCAACTGTTGTGCATGTAAAAACAACCTATCAAAACCAAAACAATTTTCAATCATTTGATCCATTTCAGTTTTTTTGGGGTCAACCGATGCCACAACAACAACAGCAACAACAAGCTACTGGATCAGGAGTGATTTTGTCTGATGATGGATATATTGTAACTAACAACCATGTAGTTGAAGATGCTAGTCAGGTAGAAGTAACATTAGACGATAAAAGAACCTACAAAGCAGAGGTTATTGGAACAGATCCTTCAACAGACCTTGCTCTATTAAAAATTGACGAAAAGGGTTTGAATTATGCAGTATATGGAAATTCAGATAATGTTAAAGTTGGAGAATGGGTTTTGGCAGTTGGCAACCCCTTTAATTTGACATCTACAGTAACCGCAGGAATAGTTAGTGCCAAAGCAAGAAACATCCATATTTTACCTAATCAAAAATTTCCAATTGAGTCGTTTATTCAAACGGATGCAGCTGTTAATCCAGGAAACAGTGGCGGAGCTTTAGTAAATACTAGAGGAGAATTAATTGGAATCAATGCTGCCATTGCTTCTAACACGGGCTCCTACTCTGGTTATTCATTTGCTATACCTGTAACTATTGTAAAAAAAGTAGTAGATGATTTATTAGAATTTGGCAAAGTACAAAGAGGATTCATTGGAGTCAGCATAAAAGACATTGACGCAGATCTTGCAAAGGCCAAATCGATAAAAAAATTAGATGGGGTTTATGTTGACGGATTAACAGATGGTGGAGCTGCACAATCAGCAGGAATTAAAATAGGCGACGTTATAACTAAAATAAACGATGCTACCATCAAAACATCCCCTGCTTTACAAGAACAAGTAGGCAGATATCGTCCAGGTGATAAAATCAAAGTAACTGTACTAAGAAATGAAGCAGAGAAAGAAATTGAGGTTGTCTTAAAAAACAAGGATGGCAATACAAGTATTTTGAAGAATGAAGTTGGTAATGCGTTGGGTGCCACCTTAGAAAATGTAAGCGACGATGAGTTAGGGAAATTAGGTATCGGAGCGGGTGTTAAAATCAAAGAATTACAATCAGGCAAACTAAAATCTTCAGGAGTAAGAGAAGGATTTATTATCACTTCCATTGACAATACACCTATGAAGACCACAAGTGATGTTACCAATTATTTAAAGGATAAAAAAGGGGGGGTATTAATTGAAGGCATTTATGATAATGGCATGAAAGCCTATTACGGATTTGGATTGTAGTGAAGTTTTCATTTATAGGTTTGTTGGTTAAAAGGGTGGAAGAATTTTCTTTCACCTTTTTTAATTGTTTTAAAAAGTTTATATTTGTTTAACTAGTCCCTTACAACACTGGTAACAGAAAGCCAACAATTTTCAGTGTAAAAATTACTATTCTATGAGGCAACTGAAAATTACGAAGTCTATTACTAACAGAGATAGCGCATCTCTTGAAAAATATTTATCTGACATTTCAAAAGAAGAAATGATTTCACCAGATGAAGAAATTTTGTTAGCTCAAAAAATTCGAGAAGGCGATGAAGCTGCCCTTGACAGATTAACCCGAGCAAATTTGCGTTTTGTTGTTTCGGTCGCAAAGCAATACCAAAATCAAGGACTTACCCTACCCGATTTAATCAATGAGGGGAATCTTGGTTTAATTAAAGCGGCCAAGCGATTTGATGAAACCAGAGGATTTAAGTTTATTTCCTATGCTGTTTGGTGGATTCGCCAGAGCATTATGCAATCTATTTCAGAGCATGCGCGAATAGTTCGCTTACCAGTAAACCAATTGGGGTCGTTAACCAGAATTAACAAGGCATTTACAAAGCTTGAACAAGAATTTGAAAGAGAACCTTCTTTGGAAGAATTAGCAGAGATCACAGACCTAACCGTAGATAAAATTTCTGATGCTTTCCGTATATCGACTAAACAAGTGAGTGTGGATGCTCCCTTATTAAATAGTGAAGAGAGCTCTTTGTTAGATATTATACAAAACAATGAAGTCGCGCAAGCGGACACAATTATGATGAATCATGCTTTGAAAAAAGAAATTGAGCGTTCACTGAATATATTAGATGAAAAAGAAAAAGATGTTATACTATTATTTTTTGGATTAGCGTCAGAAGAATCATACACCTTGGAAGAGATTGGTGAAAAATATGATTTATCGAGAGAACGAGTTAGACAAATAAAAGAAAAAGCTCTTCGAAAATTAAGATTAAGAAACACCTCTCAGCATTTAAAATCATTTTTGGGAGAAGAATAAAAAAAAAGGCACATATTAAATGTGCCTTTTATATTTACTTGAATTTAAATCTTAATAGTAAGTTAATCGAATTACATCTGCCAAGTACTTTGCAAAACGTAGTACCTGACGGCTATAACCATATTCATTATCATACCAGATATATAACACCATGGCTTTTTTATCTTTAGATACAATCGTAGCAGGACTATCAACGATAGAGGCGCAAGGATTACCAATTAAATCGCTTGATACTAATTCATTGCTTTGCATAAATTGAATTTGCTCCACCAATGAACCATTTAAAGCCGCATCTTTTAAAATTTCATTTACCATTTCCTTCGTCACTTCCTTATTCACTGTAAGGTTTAAAATTGCTAAAGAAACATCTGGTGTTGGTACACGAACTGCATTCCCGGTTAATTTACCTTCTAATTGAGGAATCACCTTGGTTACTGCCTTATCGGCACCCGTTTCTGTGATAACCATATTCATAGCGGCAGAACGACCACGACGATATTTACTATGATAATTATCTAATAAATTTTGATCGTTTGTGTAGGAGTGAATTGTTTCGATATGACCTCTTTCAATACCTAAATTCTTTTCAATAACTGCTAATACAGGAACGATGGCGTTTGTAGTACAAGAAGCTGCGGAAAAAATCGTTTCATCGGCAGCATGATTTTTTTGATTAACTCCATAAACTACATTTGGAATATCCCCTTTCCCTGGTGCTGTTAATAAGACCTTGCTAATTCCTTTTGCAGATAAATGCTTAGATAAACCAGCACGGTCACGAGAAGCACCGGTATTATCCATCAATAAGGCGTTGTTAATTCCATATTTTGTGTAATCAATTTCTTCCGGATTTTTAGCATCAATAACGTAAATAGTATGCCCATTAACAATTAACGCATTCTGATCTTTATCTTCAATAACAGTTCCTGGAAATGGACCATGAACAGAATCATTTCTTAGTAATTCTGCACGTTTTGACAAGTCATCCTCTGAACGACTTCTAACGACAATTGCTTTTAATCGTAATTGTTCTCCCTTTCCTGCTTGAGCAACTAACTCACGTGCTAAAATTCGTCCGATACGTCCAAAACCATACAATACCACATCTCGAGGAACCAATTGCTTTTTATCAGCTCCAATAAATCCTGATAACTTTACTTCTAAAAACTTTTGAAGATCGTTCCCGTCTTTTTCATTTTCCCATTCAAAGGCTAGTTTGCCGATATCTATACGTGAAGGAGCAATGTTCATTTCACGAATTGCACGAGCAATCGCTAAAGTGTTTTTAACATGAATTGGCTTCTTCACAAAATCATTGGCATATTGATGCAAGTTCATAATTTGACTTGCACTTCTATCTACTAACTGATTTCTAAAAATAATAAGCTCCACAGATTTGTTAAACCAAAGATCTCCAATAATATGGATCAATTCAATGGCAGATTTTTCTGATTCAATCCAATCGACTAATTGACGATCATAGTTCTGTGTTAAATCAGAATTAGAATTTGTAGTTGACATAATAGTTTTTTTTGGGTGTGCAAATTTAGGGATAATCTACGCATAAAAAAAGCATCTTACACATCAATTTGCAACGGCTAAGAAACAAAAAAGGCCCTGAAAACCAGGACCTTTTAGGGTGAATGAAGGGTCTCGAACCCTCGACCTCCAGTGCCACAAACTGGCGCTCTAACCAACTGAGCTACAATCACCGTTTGGAGGTGCAAAATTAAAATTTTATTTTTAAATAACATCAAAAGCATAAAATAAATTCTAATAATCGAATTTAGAACTATTTATTCTGCGAAGTATTACTTTTGCTTTATGTCGAAGAAAACAACTTTATCTGTTACTGGTATGACCTGCGCAAGTTGTGCACAAGGCATAGACCGACATTTAACACAAAAAGGAATAAAAGGAGTTCATGTTTTTTATGATAGTGGTGAAGTTGAATTTGAAACAATTGGAGAAAAGGAAACCAGTTTTGTAATTGACGAGATAAACAAATTAGGTTATAAAGCTACAGGTGAAAAGAAGATAAAAGCAAAAGAAAGCTTTTCCCCCTTATTAGTAAAAACCATCATTGCTATTTCATTAACTGCACCCATGTGGCTATCAATGTTAATGAATTTTGCTTGGATGCATCAATTTTATGTGCAATTTATTCTTTCGTCAATTGTACTTGTTATAGGAGTTCAACATTTTGGGAAAAGCGCATGGGGATCAGCTAAACAATTACGTCCTAATATGGATGTTTTGATCATGATGGGGGCATTCACTTCCTATTTTTATAGTATTATCGGGTACAATTTATCCACTTCACATTCGCTATGGATGCAGTATAATTTTTTTGAGACTTGTGCATCCATCATTACGTTTGTTTTAATCGGAAATTTAATTGAAGAAAAAAGCTTAAAGCGTACAAATACTGCAATTGCTTCTTTAATTAAAATGCAACCATCTACAGCAAGAAGAATTACGAATGCCTACTCTAGTAATGAAGGTTCAATAGAAGTAAACGTTGATTTGTTAAACAAGAATGATTTAATTCTGGTTAATGCAGGAGATAAAATTCCTGCGGATGGATTAATCTATGAAGGTTTTGGATTAATTGATACTGCTACCTTAACAGGTGAGTCCATTCCAGAATCAAAAACTATCAATGAAAGCGTATTAGCAGGTACAATTTTATTAGAAGGATCCATCAAGTTTATCGTCGAAAAATGTGGAAATGGGACTGCCCTATCCAATATGATCGAATTAGTCAAAAAATCCACATTTAAAAAACCGGCAATTCAAAAGTTAAGTGATAAAATCAGTTTGATATTTGTTCCTGCTGTGATTGGAATTGCAGTAGTCACATTTGTTTTTAATCACTGGTTATTTAATTTTTCTGGCACAACCTCTATTTTAAGAGCTATAGCCGTCTTAGTAATTTCTTGTCCTTGTGCAATGGGCCTAGCAATACCAACAGCAGTTGCAGTAAGTATTGGAAATGCGGCAAGAAAAGGAATTCTTATTAAAGGCGGAAACGTCTTTGACAAATTAGCGACAATTAAAGAAATTGTATTTGACAAAACAGGTACATTAACAACGGGGAAATTCAAAATTGAAAAAATAAATTACACTAACGCAGAGGCATTTACGTCAAGCCTACTCTATCAACTCGAACAATATTCCAGCCATCCAATTTCAAAGGCTATATTAAGTCATTTACAGGAGCAAAGCAATGAATATTCATTGATTGTTCTAAGTGATATTACAGAAATTAAAGGAAAAGGAATTACGGCGAAAGACAAAGATGGAAACAATTACTATTTAGGTAGCGGAAAATTTGCACCCGTTCCCGTTGACTTAAAAGCGCAAGTTTATTTATTTAAAAACACAGAATTACTGGCTTCGATTGAATTGAAAGATGAAATCAGACCGGAGGCAAAAGAGGTTGTCAACTGGATTAAATCACAAAAAATTACGACCACTCTATTAAGTGGTGATACAGAGATCAGATGTCGTTTTATTGCTGATGAATTAGGGATTGAGCACATTTATTCACATCAACTACCAGAAGATAAAGCGAATTATATAGAATCACAGTCGAAGCAACATTCAATAGCCATGATTGGAGATGGAATAAACGATGCTGCTGCATTAAGTCTTGCTAGCTTGAGTTTAGCCATTGGAGATGGAAGCGCTATAGCTATTAGTAGTGGAGAAATCATTCTAATGACTAATAGCCCATTAAATGGAATTCAACGAATAACTGAGCTATCTAAGTCAACCAACAAAATTATCAAACAAAATTTATTTTGGGCTTTTATCTATAATGCCATAGCGATACCTTTTGCAGCCATGGGATACTTACATCCGATGATTGCATCATTATCAATGGGATTTTCGGATGTGATTGTAATTGGAAACTCACTAAGACTAAAAAACAGGTGAGTAAATTAATCAATAAACTGACGCCCTCCAACTACTTGCAGTTTTTTCAAATTGCAAGATATGGAGGTTTATTTTTATCGGGCGTATTACTTGCAAAATGTGGAGTATCTATTCCTGTTATTGGGCAATATGAATTTATTTTGTTCATAAGTGGACTCCTCAGTTTCTTTTGGATGGGAGGTATTTTTCAGACTTTATTTTCAGAATTCCATCAACAAGAAAACCCAAACAACTTTCTTGAAAAGACGATTGGCACTGTTACAACATTAAGCCTGACAAGTGCTTTACTTGCTCTTATTTACCTTCAATTACTCGATCACAAAAACAGCTTTTCATGCACAACAATAATTGCAACAACAATATATTTATTTTTAAACACTGTTACTTTTTTTAACGAAAACTTTTACTTATTAAAAGAACGATATAAGCAGTTAACATTATATGCTATTGGTAATTTTTGCATTCAAGTGCTAGCAGTATTATTAACAATAATAATGAACCCTACCATTGAAAACTTCTCGCTTGCACTTCTTTTCATTTCCATTTGGAAGTCCGTTATATTATTATATAATTTAAAATCAGAAAAGATCAAGATCTCCCTTACGCTATACAAACCATTGCTTAAAATGAGTAGTCCGTTAATTGCTGGGATATTGATTAGTGGATCTGCAGATTACATTGACAGTTTCATGGTTATACATTTTTTCGGCAATGAGTCGTTTGCCATATTTAAATATGGAGCAAAGGAGTTTCCGTTGTCGCTTTTGCTCGCCAATTCGCTCAGCATGGCTATGATTCCTACACTATCGCGGAGCGAAAAACTGCAAGAAAGTTTAAAAGACTTAAAAGTACAAAGCAGTCGATTGATGAGTATTTTATTTCCAATCACTTGGCTATTTCTTTTGTTGAGTCATTGGATATACCCCTTTATCTTCAACGAACACTTCTCACAGAGTGCATCCATTTTTAATATTTATCTTTTATTAATCATCAGCAGAATGATATTCCCCCAAACTGTTTTACTTGCTATGCAGCGGCGGGAAACAATTTTAAATACGGCCTATTGGGAAATCATCATAAATGTTATTTCAAGTTATTTATTCATGTTAAAATTTGGTATAATAGGTATCGCTTATGGAACTGTTATCGCTTTTTTAAGTGAGAAACTTCTACTTGCTTATCAATTAAAAAAACTAAATACTGATTTTCAATCATATACAAATACAGCTCGATGGTTTTTATTCGTAATCATTACAATTTTAACATACATTTTTGTTGAAAACTTTCTATAGTTAATCCACTGCATTTTCCTTGATAATAAATTAAAAACTATTAGATTTGTCGTTCGAGGGTATTTATAGCTCGAAAACAAATAAAATTCTTAATAATTAACAATCAATAACAAAAACCATTTAACATGAAAAAACTACTACTTTGCGGAATCGCATTATCAGTAGCACTTTCTGTTTCTGCTCAAAATCGTGTAAGTAACCATGTTACTTTAAAGAATGCGAGTCGTTACAATAAAGTGGCTAAGGCTCAAATGCAAACAATTGGAATTGACAACTTCACTCCAGTTCGTGTACCTGCTGTACCATCAGCAAGTACTTCTCAATCGTACAGAACAAGTGCAACTCAAACTGAGTATGTAATTGGAAACACATTGTATGATTTACAATCTAACCGTGGTCCTGCTCGTCGTATCGTTAATAACGGTGACGGTACAATTTCGGCTGACTGGACATTTTCAGCTAACCAATCAGGATACCCTGATCGTGGAACTGGTTACAATTATTTTGATGGATCGGCATGGGGAGCAATTCCAACTGCCCGCTTAGAAGCTGTAAAAGTTGGTTTTGCTAACATGGCAGTTGTTGGTGGTAACGAATATACATTAGCTCACGTAGGTGGAACTGGTGCTGGTATGTTAATGAAGCGTACGAAAGGTACAGGCGCATGGACAGCTTACACTCCAGTAGGTGGAACACCTCCAAGTACTGACGTATGGTTCAGAATGGCTGCTGGTGGAGCTAACAACAATACTATTCATGCTATTGTAAACTCTCAAGGTTCTGGAACCACTCCAGTATTTGGACAAAATGGCCCATTAACCTATTCTCGTTCACAAGACGGTGGTGTAACTTGGGATATTCAACACATTGTATTACCTGGTTGTGACTCTTCTTTCTATGCTGGTTTCAGTGCAGAAAATTACAGCATCGATTGTAGTGGTGATGTAGTAGTAGTTGCTGCTGCTGATTTAATGTGTGATGTTGTTATGTGGAAATCTACAGACAACGGTACTACTTGGACAAAAACAATTATTGATGCTGCTCCTATCGCAGCTTACAACACTGCTGCAGACTATGCTCCACTTATTTCTGACGTAGATGGTGATGGTATCGCAGATACAATTTCATCTAATGCTGGTGATATCAACGTAACATTAGATAACAACGGAATGGTTCATGCAACATGGAGCGTAATGCGTTGTTTAGATAACGATACGACTGCTGGAACATCATTAGGAATTTTCTTAACTACAGACGGAATTATGTACTGGAATGAAGGAATGTCTGCTCCTGCTGAAGTTGCAGGTATTGTTGACCAAAATGGTGACGGTACTTTCACATTACCAGTAGGAAACGGCACTGACTTACCTTTCGGACGTTATGGAAATGGTGGTTTATCAATTCATCCACAAATTGGATTTGACGCTAACAATAATGTATTTTTAACATACTCTTCTGTATCAGAAATTACTGACACAATCAACTATCAAGCTGCGTTACGCCATATCTTCTTAACTTACTCTACAGATATGGGCGTTAACTGGTCAGTTCCAGAAGATTTAGTTCCTTCTGCAGCTCAAGGTGGTGACGGTGAATACCAAGAAGGTGTTTGGCCATCAATCGCTAAGCATAACGATAACCATGTTCATGTAATGTACCAACGTGACCCATGCCCTGAGTATTTCGTTAATAATACCGCTACTAGCTATGGTCCTCAAAATACTTCTGTAAATGATATCATTTATGTATCTTGGAATAACACAGTTGGAGTAAGCGAAATTACAAAATCAAATTCTTTCTCAATGAGCCAAAACTACCCTAACCCAGTTAACGGTACAACTCGTTTCGAATTGAATTTAAATGCTAATGCTAATGCAACGGTAGAAATCTACAATGTATTAGGTAAATTAGTGAAGGCTGAAACATTAAATAACTTAAGCGCTGGATCTAATGTTATTTCATTAGACCTTGCTGGTTTCAACCCAGGAGTTTATACTTATTCAGTAACAGTTGGTGCAGAAAAATTAACTCGCACTTTAATGGTGAAATAATATTTCCCATACTGATTTAAAAAAAAACCTGCAGTATAAACTGCAGGTTTTTTTTATTATTGACTGATTGCAATAACTATACAATAGTTAATAAACAATCTTAGTGAGTTCTAAATCAGATTACAATTATATTAAATCAAATAAAGAAGATACACCGATACTTCTTTCAATTAAAAACCCTTCTCCGAATTTTGAATGAATAGGTCGTCCAAACGACAACCCTCTAGCATGAACGAAGTCCATAAACGCCTTCGTCGAAATTAATGTTTGTGGTTCATTTTGATCTTGATCCAATGTGTAAAATTGGCTTTTATAAGCACAAACGGCTGCAATTTTTTTGTCTACAAACTCTTCAACATTCACAACAAAATCAGGTTCATGGTAATGATCTTGGATGTAATGATAAACTGCTTTGGGTCGCCATTCCTCCTGAGGAATCCCTTCATAAACGGTTTCTATTTTACGAAGCCCTGCTAAAAAACAAGCTGTTGAAACCAGTTTGCTTCCTTTTCCGTGGTCTGGATGTCGGTCATTAACAACGTTGCAAATAACTACTTCCGGCCGAAAATAACGTATCCACTTTACGATTTCAAGTTGATTCACTTCGTTATCCAGGAAAAAACCATCTCGAAGACCTAAATTCAAACGAAGATCCACACCCAAAATACGGGCACTTTCAATAGCCTCCTGATCACGAATATCTGCACTCCCTCGTGAGCCTAATTCCCCTCTCGTCAAGTCAATTATTCCCACTTTTTTCCCACTTGCAACTTCTTTTGCTACGGTACCACCGGCACCTAATTCAACATCATCTGGATGGGCGCCAAAGGCTAATAAATCAAGCTTCATAATCGATAAAATTATCAGACAAAGTTAAAAACTTAAATCAACCCATTCATAAAAAACTTTACCTTATTCGAAGCTAATTTTTAGTATAATATTAAATTAAATAGCACCTTTGCAAAAGAATGGATTTCGCACGTAAAGTTGGACAATTAGTACTCTTAGAAGTGAAGCTAGAATGGAAAAACAAACAGTCTATCACAGCACTTCTTATTTACTCATTGGCCAGCATTTTTGTAACTTATCTAGCGTTTCAGCAAACCATTGACTTGACCACCTGGAATTCATTATTTTGGATAATCCTCCTATTTGCTTCTACCAATGCGATTGCAAAAAGCTTTCTACAAGACAGCAAAGGGTTGCAGTTGTTTTATTATAGCATGCTTTCACCAAAGCATTTGATACTTGCGAAAATTATTTATAATCTAATTTTATTAAGTGGATTATCATTCATTAACTTTTTAATTTTTAAAGTCATTTTTCCTATACAAATCGAGCAAACAGGACAATATTTATTGAGTTTATTGTTGGGCGCAATTGGACTCGCGACCATTCTTACTTTAGTGGCAGGCATTGTATCAAAAGCCAATAATAACGCAGCTTTGTTAGCCATTCTAGGCTTTCCGCTCTTATTCCCTTTATTAAGCATCACGATACAATGTTCTATGAATGCCATTAATGGATTTGATTGGATAATTAACCAACAATTATTCATTGTATTAATCAGTTTAAATTTAATAACCGTATTACTATCCTACCTACTGTTTCCTTATCTTTGGAGAGAATAAAATGAATCATATTTACTCAAATAAAATTGCTCGCGCATGGTGGTGGAAAACCATTGCAATCTTATGTTTAATTTATACTTTTTACTATGGATTTGTAGGCAAAGTACCAGCTATGGATGTGTTACACGAGACAATCCGAAACTTATATTTCCATGTAACGATGTGGATGGTAATGATGCTCATGATGTTTATTAATGCTTTTTATTCGATAAGGTACTTGGGCAGTTTAAAACAATATGATGATTTAGTAGCGGAAGAAGCTGGTAAAACGGCTTTAGTATTTGCTGCTGCAGGATTAATTACAGGAATGGTTTGGGCTAATTATACATGGGGTGCTCCCTGGACCAACGATCCACAACTTAATGGAACAGCTGCTACTATTTTAATTTATGCAGCCTATTTTATTTTGAGAAATGCAATACCTGATGAACGTAAAAAAGCGAAAATCGCAGGAGTTTACGCCATTTTTGCTTTCGTGATGATGTTTGTATTTATCATGGTTATTCCTAAAATGTATAACTCATTACATCCAGGCAAAGGTGGAAATCCTGGTTTTAATAAATACGATTTAGATTCTGATATGCGCAAAGTGTTTTATCCTGCAGTGATTGGATGGTGCCTATTGGGAACATGGTTATTAAGCTTAAAAGTTCGTATTCGAAAAATAAACGAATCAATCGAAGAAAATTAATTATGAAAAAATCAATTCTACTTTCACTTTTAATGTTGTTTGCATTAGTTTCAGCCAATGCACAATCATCCGGTGTTGAAATGGCCGATGGATTATATGCGAATGGAAAAATTTATGTGGTTGCCACCGTTGCATCCATTGTTGTTACAATCCTTTTGGTATATGTAATTAGCATTGATAGAAAAGTTAGTAAACTAGAAGAAAAAGTAAACAAGAAATAAAATCACTTTTGATTCGATAAATCGAAATGAAAAAAATACATATTGCTTTAATTGTTGTTATTGCTATCTTGCTCGGAGTTATCATCAGCACGGTAAGTGAGTCAGGCACCTACGTTAGTTTTAAAACAGCTGCTGAAAAACCAGACAGAACTTACCACGTAATCGGAAAAGTCAATTTGCAAAAGGAATTTATTTACCACCCTGAACAAGACGCGAATGTATTTGGCTTTTATATGACGGACACCATTGGTACTGAAAAAAGAGTGTACTTTAATGGTACCAAACCTCAGGATTTTGAGAAAGCTGAAAAAATTGTTGTAGTAGGGAAAATAAAGGGAGAAGATTTTATTGCATCTCAAGTATTAATGAAATGTCCTTCGAAGTACAATAAAACAGGAGAAGGGGAAGAATGGACAACTGGGGGAAAGCGTCCTCAATAAATTTAACTGACCAATGGGAATACAGTACTTAAACGAGCATTTAACGTTCGGTAAAATTGGGAATGCTTTTGTTGTATTATCATTTACTGCTGCAATCGTTTCGATGTTCTCTTATCTTTTTCAGGTTTACAGAAGAGAAGAAGAATCATTATCTTGGAATAAACTTGCACGTTTTAGTTTTTTCATACATGCGTGTAGTGTTTTTGGAATTATTTCCTTGTTATTTTATTTAATTCAATCGCATTACTTTGAATATTATTATGTGTGGCAACACTCTAGTACCACCTTACCTGAAAAATACATGTGGGCCTGCTTATGGGAAGGACAAGAAGGAAGTTTTTTAATTTGGACTGTTTGGCATGTAGTCTTATCCATTTTGATTGTTTGGAAGGGTAAAAAATGGGAAGCCCCAACGATGATGTTCATCATGATGATTCAAGTATTTCTTGCTTCCATGTTATTAGGACTTCAATTTGGCGAGATTAAAATTGGATCTAACCCATTCATTTTATTAAGACACCATCCGGATTTTGCGAACTTACCATTCATTCATTTTCCAGATTATTTAGCAAAATTAAAAGATGGTCGTGGATTGAATCCGCTCTTACAAAACTATTGGATGGTCATACACCCTCCTACATTATTTTTAGGCTTTGCTGCTACCGCAATTCCCTTTGCATTTGCTATGGGGGGCTTAGCAACTCGTCAATATAAAGAGTGGGTAAAACCAGCATTACCTTGGACATTTTTTGGGATAGCCATTCTTGGCATTGGAATTTTGATGGGAGGAGCTTGGGCATACGAAGCGTTAAGCTTTGGAGGCTTTTGGGCATGGGATCCAGTTGAAAATGCATCCCTCGTACCTTGGTTAACGTTAGTAGGCGGTGCGCACGTCATGTTAGTCTATAAGAAAAATGGCACCTCTTTACTAACTACTATTTTATTATTAGCTACCACCTTTATTTTAGTATTGTACTCTACATTTCTAACTAGAAGCGGAATATTAGGTGAAACATCGGTACATGCGTTCACCAATTTAGGCATGACGGGGCAACTGCTTTTGTACATGCTTTTCTTTATTATTCTTACAGCATTTCTTGTAATTAAACACCGGAAAGAAATAGCTAATCCTAGTGAAGATGAAGAAGTAAGCAGTAGAGAATTTTGGGTATTTATGGGCATGTTGGTATTGCTCATATCCGCCATACAAATCACCTTCACTACCTCAATTCCTGTTATCAATAAAGTCTTTGGATTAAAAATGGCGCCACCGGTTGATGCAATTGATTTTTACAATTCATGGCAAACACCATTAGCCGCGATTATTGCGTTACTGATAGCCGTTAGTCAGTTTTTTAAATGGAAACATTCAGAATGGAAAGATGTTGCAAAAAAATTAGCCGTAAGTTTTTCAATAGCATTTCTAGTTACAGTAATTTTTCAAATAACTGCTGGATTTACAAGAATACAGCATGTTGTTTTATTTATGACATCGTTATGGGCAGTAATAGCAAACTTAGATTACCTCCTTCGTATTATCAAAGGAAAAATTAAATTTTCAGGAGGAAGCATCGCTCATATTGGTATGGGATTAATTCTTTTAGGAGCATTAGTATCCAATGCTAAAAAAGAAATCATCAGTGAGAATAGATTAAACGTTGACTTAGGTAAAGATTTCCCCAACAAAGAAAATATTTTACTCTATCAAGGCGACACCTTAGCGATGGGAGAATACTATGTAACCTATAAAGGGAAAGAAAAAGAAGGAATTCATCAATACTACGAAGTAGAATATTTAAAAGCGAATCATAACGCTGGTGGCTTTACGAAAGAATTTTCATTAAAACCATTTATTCAATTGAACGAACGAATGGGCAACGTAAGTGAACCTGCTACTCGACATTTCTTACATAAGGACATTTACACGCATGTTACCTACGCAGAGATGGAGAACAAAAACCAAGTGGACGAAAAAGGCTATAAAGAACCTAAAAAACATTTATTAACCGTTGGAGATACCATTGTAGTTAGTAACAGTCTATTTACATTGCAAGAAATTGATAAGGCAGTAGATAAAAAATCAAACAACCTAAACGAATCTGATATTGCTGTTGGGTTAAGAATCAAAGTGACGGATGTTAACAAAAAGGATTATTATATAGAACCTTTGTTTGTTATTCGTGAGAACGAACAATTCACAGTGCCTGCTGAAATAGAAAAACTAGGGTTGAAATTTGACTTTACATCCATAGACACTCAAACTAATAAATTTGAAGTGAGCTTATCTGAAAAGAAAAGCAATACACGTGATTTTATTATCATGAAAGCGTTGGTGTTTCCAGGAATAAATATTCTTTGGATAGGTTGTATTGTTATGTTCATTGGAACTTGGATTGCCATTCGCAAACAGCTTTCCGATTTAAAACGTACTGCATGAAAATAAGCATTGTTGGATCCGGCAATTTGGCTTCACACCTCATACCTCGTTTACAAAAACAAGGAATAAAAATCCAACAATTATTCTCTCGCAATACAATAACAGGTAAGGCATTAGCTAAAAAAAATAAATTAGAATTTATATCAGACTTTTCACAATTCAATTTAAACGTTGATATTGTTTTGCTTTGCGTTTCTGATAGCAGCATTAAAGAGCTTGTAAAACACTTTAAGAATTTCAAAGGAATTCTTGCACACACATCAGGAACAGCGTCTATAAACGATTTAAAGCAGCACAAAGGCGATAATGGCGTTCTTTATCCATTGCAAACCTTTAGTTCCAATGTTAAAGTGGAATGGAAAGAAATTCCCGTGTTTGTAGAAGGTAATTCGGAGGATGCTCAAAAATCACTTTTAAAACTAGCTAAGAAACTTTCACCGAAAGTATATTCATTAAACAGCAAGCAGCGTAAAGAATTGCATTTAGGTGCGGTATTCGTGAATAATTTTGTGAATGCATGTTATGATATTGCTTACACCCATTTGCAGAATAAAAATTTAAAATGGGAATTTCTTTTACCTTTGATTCAGCAGACAACAAAAAAGGTGGAGAAAAATATTCCTGGCGATGTCCAAACGGGTCCTGCTCGCCGTAACGATCAAGAGATTATTGAAGAACACTTACAGCTTTTGAAAAAAGAGAAGAATGCGATGGAGGTGTATCGGGTGATGACGGAATATATTCAATCCATAAAACAGGTGCGGGATTAATCCCGCAC
>JBJTMY010000065.1:0-5228 GCA_046073825.1 Bacteroidota bacterium | reverse complement strand
AGCAATTGCAGTACACCCGTTAGCATCCGTACCTATTACGGTATATGCAGCTGCATTAGAAACAGTAATTGCAGAACCAGTACCTCCATTACTCCAACTATATGAAGTCGCACCTGAGCCCGTAATTGTAATTGAAGGATTAGCACAAGTCTCAATACCACTAATTGGCGATACGGCAACTGTAGGAGACAAGTTAATCGTTAGATGTAAAAGTTCTGTATGACATCCATTTACACTACTATAAGTTCCGCTTTGTGTATAGGTTTGACTATTTACACTCCAGGTATAACTATCACATGCAGATGCATTAGTTGTATTACTTGTTGAAGTGATAATCGTTAAGCTTAAATTTTCAGTATGGCATCCATTTACACTGCTATAAGATCCGCTTTGTGTATAGGTTTGTCCATTTACACTCCAGGTATAACTATCACATGCAGATGCAGTGCTTGTATTACTTGTAGAAGGAGTAATCGTTAAGCTTAGTATTTCGGTATGGCAACCATTTACGCTGCTATATGTACCACTTTGCGTATAGGTTTGTCCATTCACACTCCAAGTATAACTGTCACATGCAGAAGCGGTGGTTGTATTGCTTGTTGAAGGTGTAATTGTTAAGCTTAAGATTTCTGTATGACAACCGTTTACACTGCTATAAGTTCCGCTTTGCGTGTATGTTTGTCCATCTACACTCCATGTATAACTATCACATGTTGTTTCTGTGGTTGTATTGCTTGTTGAAGGTGTAATTGTTAAGCTTAAGATTTCTGTATGGCAACCGTTTACACTGCTATAAGTTCCACTTTGCGTATAGGTCTGTCCATTCACACTCCATGTATAACTATCACATGTTGTTTCTGTGCTTGTATTACTTGTTGAAGGCGTAATTGTTAAGCTTAAGATTTCTGTATGACAACCGTTTACACTGCTATAAGTTCCGCTTTGCGTATAGGTTTGTCCATCTACACTCCATGTATAATTATCACATGCAGAATCTGTGGTTGTATTGCTTGAAGAAGATGTAATTGTTAAGCTTAAGATTTCTGTATGGCAACCGTTTACACTGCTATAAGTTCCGCTTTGCGTGTAGGTCTGTCCATTCACACTCCAAGTATAACTATCACATGCTGATGCAGTGCTTGTATTACTTGTAGAAGGAGTGATTGTTAAGCTTAGTATTTCAGTATGGCATCCATTTACACTGCTATAAGATCCGCTTTGTGTATAGGTTTGTCCATTTACACTCCAAGTATAACTATCACATGCAGATGCAGTGCTTGTATTACTTGTTGATGGGGTAATAATTAGGTTAAGAAGATGTTCTTGACAAGCGAGAGTATAAGTATATGTACCACTCGAAGTATAAACTGATCCGTTGATAGCCCATGTGTAACTACTGCAAGTAGAAACGGTAGTAGTGTCTGGAGTATTGGGAGAACCAGTCACATCCCATTGACATGTACTATCGTTAAATGTAGCGGTCTCGTAACATGCTAATGTTGGCTGAACCGGCTGTGTTCCTATTATGTCCCACTGACACGTTGAACTATTCCAAGTGGCAGTTTCATAGCAGTTGATACTAGGCTGAGACGTTTGCACACAACCAGTAGTAATTGTCAAATTCAAAATTTCAGTTGTACAACCATTCACCGTTGAATATGTTCCAGATTGAGTATAAGTTTGCCCGTTTGTAGTCCATGTGTACGAACCAGCTGCAGTTTGATTTGTAGAGTTAACTGAAGAAGTAGTAATAGTAAGATTTAGAATTTCCTTCGTACAACCACTTATATTGCTGTAACTTCCGCTTTGAGTATAAGTAGTACCATTCACACCCCATGTGTACGAATCACATGACGATACAGCGTTCGTATTTATTACCGCCCCCTCGTCAATTGAGCCATCACAATCTTCGTCAATTCCATTAAAACAAATTTCTGTTGCCGCCGGATTGATCGTTACTAAACTATCATTGCAATCGCCTAATTGCTTATTGGCTGCTGATAACTCAGAAGATAAATATCCACCTGTTGGTCGAGTAGTTTGATATACAACTTCGCCGACAAATCCATCACCATCTGCATCAACATACCATGGAAGAATTTGCAATCCAATTGTAAGTTCTAAAATAGTAATTGCACAATTAGATTCATACTGATATCGTCCGGCCTCTGTGTAGGTCTGTCCAGTCAAATTCCAAGTATAGCTTGGACTAGCTGTTACTTTTTGAACAACAATGTCGGGGGCTGCAAGGGTAATTGTTTGGGTAGCTTCTGCCTTACACCCACTAGCATTTGTAGCGGTTACAGTATAAACCCCGGCATTGGATACTGCGATTGAAGATGCTGTTTCTCCTGTATTCCAGCGATAAGTTGCTCCCCCTGTTGCTGTAAGCGTAATGGAAGTACATTTACATATAGTAGTAGATCCACTTGTAGTAATAGAAACTACTGGCGCTGTACAAGGTGTACCCACTGGAGTGAATTCATCCGCTCCAATATCAGGTGTAGCAGATCGTGTATCTCCATCAAAATCATCTGTCAAACCAGTTATGGCTACACCACCTGAATTAATCGATGATGTAACGGTAGGGTCTATGTGCAGATAGTTTAAATTTCCTGAAGTGGTACTTAAAAACGTTGGGTTAATAGTTATTGAAGCATTGTCTCTTGTATCGGCTAATCTTGTTCGGAAAGCAGCTAAAGTTTGATCTGCATTAGTTCCATCACTATAAATAACTTTTGAAGCGGAGGGAGTTCCTGCATATAACAAGTTGTTATTTGAGCTTGCATCGTATCCCAACAACCCAACTCCTAAACTTTGAATAGCCATTGTTAGTCCTGTTCCATTAGCTGTAGAAAGATTAACAAATAGGTTGTTTCGCAATATTAAGGAAGCAGTACTTGTATTTGTTATTAGAGCTGCTGATGAAAAGCTGGTAGGATTAGTTGAACTTGCATTTAAATAAACGGTGTTATAATACACTTTCCTTGTTCCAGTTGCACCGATATCCAATCCTGCAACAGAAGCATATAAATAATTATGATAGGGTGCCCTAAGGTCACCTACAAAATTATTTTTAATAGTCATATCCGTTCCACTTCCAGTCACGATTCCTCTTACAGGACCGCCTTCATTTATTCCAGCGCCAGAGAAAACATATTCTAAATTATATATATTGTTTTTTTCAATAACCGCTGATGTAATTCCAGTATTGGTTATCCACATTCCATTCAGATAAGTTGATGCTGCAGACGTTAGTTTTAGGGCATAAATAGTGTTGCCTTTCACATTTATTGTTTGCGAACCAGTAGCACTGGATCCATTATAAATTGCTGTAAATCCTGCAGTAACATCGATATTGGAAATAATATTGGCACTTATTGTTGTCGCAGCAGTTCCTGTATTGGCCGCAACATTCCAAATGCAATATGATCCTGCACCACCATTTAATGTCCAGACTTGGAATTTATTACCAGTAATGTTTTTTGTTCCGCTACTTGCATTTTCCCAACCCCTCATATAAGCACCTGAAATGAAAGATACATTGATGTTTGAAAAGTTATTATTGATATTTTCTTGCGTTGTTCCAATTGTACTAAGCGCTTTGTCATAATATAATCGAACACTTCCTCCATTACCTATTCTTGCAAACCCTGTTTTAATACTATTGTTGTTTACTGATTTTGTACCTGTTGCAGGAATGATATAATCGGCACTGATAAAAGTGAAGTTATTGCTGCTGGCAGTTACAGTTAGGTTATCGAAAATATTTCCATTAATGGTAGAATTTAACGCAGCACAAGCTGTATTGATAACCGTTTGAGCACCTGAGGGATTAGCAATATTATGATTTAATCGAGTAAATCGATTACAATTGATATTTAGCGTTGAAGCATTTGATGCTGCCCCAGGTGAAACATAAATTCCATAAATACCATTTGCAACTGCTCCGGTTCTCAAATCAAGACAATTGTTAGAAATGGATGTGATGTAGGATCCTGCCGCTGTTGAACTTGCAGCCCAAAATAATATTCCGTACAATTCCGAACCTGTTGTATAAGAAGTGAGTCCATCAGTACTTGTTAATGTATTGAAATTAACATTAGCACCAGAACAATTCTTTAAAAATATTCCGAATCCGGAAGCACTTGGCACATTGCTAAATGTTGTACTAACACCAACTCCACCAAAATTCACAAGTGTATTTCCAGTTGCAGCACTTGTACCGCCAATATCGAGTCCTGTAAGAACATCTGCTGCTGCGGTTGGCCCAATTACGACAATTGAACGCAATGCACTATTAATGGTATTCCCGTATATTTTTAAACCATGGTTAGCTCCATCTGCTCCTGAGGCACTAGCCAACGTTCCTACAGTAGTTGCAGAATGCACAGAATTAGAATAGATACCAAATGCATTTGGGTAAGTTCCAGACATGGTAATGGTATTATTCTGTATTGTACAATTTTTAGCACCGTTGGTGGTGCTAGCGTATAAAAGGGCTATACCCCATTCTGTCATGGTATTAGTAGTTGTTCCTATATCGGTATTGGCTGCATTTTCTTGCAGTACAAATCCTTTTATTGTTATCCAATCCGCTCAAATCAGTTTGAATATTCCATCTGTATAAGAACCGGCTGAATATCCTGTGCCAGCAGTAACTGTATTACCATTACCAATCAATGTGATAGTATTAGTTGAAGTTCCTGAAGCTGTAATAACAAACCCTGTAGAAGGTGCAGTCTGATTCGCATTTAATTTAATTTCTACAGGCGAAGAGATGGTAGCGGCATTTAATGCAGTAATTGCATCAGCCAAAGACGAATACGTAGTTTGCAACCCGGAACCACCATTGGTTGTTACCTGCCCAAACGAAGCAATACTCACTAAAAGAAATAAGATGCTTACATACAAGCCTTTAAACGAAGTTGATAATGGTGTTCTTCTGAACAGTCCAAAATCGTTGAGTAATTTGAGCGCTTTGCTCCTTTTCTCCACTGAATAATTTATCCAGTTTCTAGATAATTGAATTTGTTTTGCCATAAACGTTAATTTTTTACATTGTTCATTTTAATTTTTTAATGAAATGCAAAGAAATTATCGATCATTCCCCAACGCAAATATTCCTTTCGCCAATTTTTCTATTCGAGTTGGCTATAAATTCTGGCAGTTACAAACTTTATCCAGCATCTGACAAATTTTATCCTCGGACATTTTTTGTCACTGGG
>JBJTMY010000064.1:0-8840 GCA_046073825.1 Bacteroidota bacterium | reverse complement strand
CGCAATGATTCATCGTGCAAGTTATCCCTATTGTTCAGGAACGTTATTTTGGCAATTGAACGATGCATGGCCTTCTATTTCATGGAGTTGTATCGATTATTCATTGCAACCTAAAATGCTGTATTCTTCAATCTCAAAGACGTATGAAGATGTTGTTATGTTTGTCGATACGAATAAGCATCAATGGGATTTGAAAATTGTGAATGGAACTTCTTCAGCAATAAAAGTAAAATTGCAAATAGTGCAGGCTTCCACTAACACCCTAGATAAGCCATGGTTTTATGAACAAAATTCAATCACTTTAAATCCTGATTCTGTTCAGAAGTATGGAATTCTTCAAATGGTATCAGACAAAAATCCGAATATCATTTATCAAGTACGATTATATGCTGAAGATGGTAGCTTAATTACTTCTTGCTGGCATTTCAATACAATGCCTAATAAATTGCCATTAGTAAATCCTGGTATTAAAGTTAAACGAACAAATGCAAGTACAATAGAAATTGCCAATGAGCATTTTGTTTACGGGCTTCGAGTAATGGATAAAAATGGAATTATTTGTCAAGAGGTAAATGGAGTTCATTTATTACCTAATTCTAAACTTTCTATTCCTTATATGGGCGATATTAATTCACTCTCCTTCGAATCATTAAATACAGTTAAATAGCATTTAGTTGGGATAGTTCAATTCATTTCTTATTTTCGGAGGGATGAAAAAAATAATTTGCTCTCTGTTTATCTTTGTGTCAGCTCAAGCATTTTCACAAGATTTTAGTGTGTATGTTAATCCTATGATTGGTACAGGTGGTGTTGGTCATACCTATCCAGGTGCAACTGTTCCTTATGGCATGGTGCAGGTAAGTCCTGATACACGCAATGAATCGAGTTGGGAAGGTTGTGGTGGTTATTGGTATAATGATTCATTAATCTACGGATTCTCACATACGCATTTAAGTGGTACTGGCTGCAGTGATTATGGCGATGTATTGTTGATGCCTGGAACGGATAAAATTTCATTTGATCCACAAGTGTACGGTTCCCCATTCAATCATGCAACCGAGAAAGCTTCTCCTGGGTATTATTCCGTTGTTTTGAATGATAATAAGATCAAGTGTGAAATGACGGCATCTACTCGAGTGGGAGTGCAGAAATATACATACCCTGCCATTTTTACTCCTTCTGTTCTATTAGATTTGATGCATCGCGATAAGGTGTTGGGTTCGTCTATCAAAATTGTTAATGATCATACAATCGAAGGGTATCGTCATAGCGATGCTTGGGCAAAGGATCAATATGTTTTTTTCTCGATGGAATTTTCACAGCCATTTACGCAAATTAAAATGATGGGGAAATCGAATCCATTAAAAGTAGGCGATAGTATTGTTAGTGATTCGATTCGGATTGCTTTTGTATTTAAGAAATCTGCGAATAATGTGGTTGAGGTGCGCACTGGATTGTCATCTGTTAGTACGGCAGGTGCTCGAAATAATCGCCTAATGGAAATTGCAAAAAAGCCATTTGCACAAATTCAAATGGATGCACGTAATTATTGGAATAAGGAGTTAGGACGTATTGCAGTTTATGATGATTCAAAGCGTAATCTTACTAATTTCTATACGGCACTTTATCACATGATGATTGTGCCAAATGTGTATTCTGATTTGGATGGAAAATATCGTGGACGTGATAATAAGATTCATATCGCTAAGGGATATACGCAATATTCTGTTTTCAGCTTATGGGATACGTTTAGAGCTGCTCATCCAATGTACGCATTGATTGATAAAAAACGTTCTCTTGATTTTGTTAAGACTTTTATTGCGCAATATGAGCAAGGTGGTCGTTTACCAGTTTGGGAATTAGGTGCGAATGAAACAGATTGTATGATAGGTTATCATTCTGTTTCGGTAATTGCTGATGCCATTTCAAAGGATATCACTGGATTCGATATACCATTAGCGTATGAAGCAATGAAGAAAAGCGCTAATTGGAATCATTTAGGATTACCTGCATTCAATGCAAATAATTATTTGCAGATTGATGATGAATCAGAGTCGGTTTCTAAAACATTGGAATATGCTTATGACGATTGGTGCATTGCACAAGTTGCTCAACACCTTGGAAAGAATGAAGAAGCATCACATTATAATCGATTGGCTTTTTCTTACAGAAATATGTATGATCCGAAAGCTGGCTTCATGCGCCCTCGCCGCAACGGTAATTGGTTGTCGCCATTTGATCCACTCGAAGTAAATAATCACTATACAGAAGCTAATAGTTATCAGTATTCGTTTTTTGTTCCACAAGATGTGCCAGGTATGATTGATTTAATGGGTGGAGTAAATCAATTTGATAAAAAGTTGGATGGATTATTTAATGCTCCTACTTCTACCACAGGTCGTCAACAGGCGGATATCACTGGATTGATTGGTCAATATGCTCATGGCAATGAACCGAGTCATCACATGGCGTATTTGTATGATTACATTGGCAAGCCTTGGAAAACACAGGAGATTGTTCATCGCGTAGTGGATAGTTTATATAATACTACTTTTGATGGATTACCAGGCAATGAAGATTGCGGACAAATGTCGGCTTGGTTTGTTTGGAGCGCATTAGGCATGTATCCTGTTACTCCGGGAAGTACTCAATATGCAATAGGAACTCCTCTATTTAATCATGCGGTGATTAATTTAGAGAATGGAAAAAAAATCGATATTACGGCCAATAAACAAACACCGAAATCATTCTACATCGAATCATTTCGTTACAATGGTGCCATCTACGACAATAATTTAATTTCTTATGACCGCGTGAAAAATGGGGCGATCTTCGATTTTGTTTTGAAAGATTATCCAAATAAGAGTCGTGGATTAAACCCTGAATTATCTGGTCGCTTAATGCCTTCAGGTTTTATTAATGCTCCCTTCATCAGCGCGAATAAGAGAAATTTTGCCGACAGCTTATTGATCACCATTTCAAACCCTGATTCATTACACATGCGTTATTGGTTGAATAATGATTCTTCAAATGCCGTTGAATATAGCAAGCCATTTTATATTTATTATACTTCTTCAATTACAGCCATTTCTTATAACGGAAATGTAAAGAGTGGAAGAGCTACTGGTTTTTTTAATAAGCTGCCTCATCCAAATTGGCAAGTAAAATTAATCAGTACTCCTGGTCGTCAGTATGCCGCCGAGGGACCTCAAAGTCTAATTGATGGAGTGAATGGAAGTGTAGAGTGGCGCAAAGGCGATTGGCATGGCTATCAAGGTCAAAATATGGAGGTCGTATTTACTTTTGATAAAGAAGAAACGATAGGGCAAGTTATTCCAGGATTTTTACAAGATACGCGTGCCTGGATTTTAATGCCTACCAAATTTGAAGTGGAATTGTCAAACGACGGTATTACGTGGACGTTAGCCGGTCAAATGGATGTACGCGTGGATCCTAAAGATTATAAACCTCAAGTAGCGTATCCTCATTTAGTATTCACTCCTCAGAAAGCAAAATACATGAAAGTAAAAGCGTATAACTTCGGTCAATTGCCGGCTTGGCATTTGGGAGCAGGTGGAGAAGCTTATATTTTCTGTGATGAAATAACTGTATCAGAAAGATAAAATTATGCAAAGACGTCAGTTTATATGGAAATCATTGTTGGCTTCAGGTGGATTAATGTTCTTGAAAAAAACAGCCACAGCTAGTTCAACAATTACAAATAAAGAAACTCCTATCAAAGGAACATTTCCAATGGTTATTTCTACATGGGCGCCAAATGTAAAAGCAAACGCGGCGGCATGGGAAGTGCTTTCAAAAGGTGGTCGTGCTTTAGATGCAGTAGAGGCAGGAGTGCGCGTGCCTGAAGCAGATCCTAATGATACAAGTGTTGGATACGGCGGCTTGCCCGATCGCGATGGTAAGGTTACGCTAGATGCATGTATCATGGATGAAAAGGGTAACTGCGGATCCGTTATGTTCCTTCAAAACATTATGCATCCAATTTCTGTTGCTCGAATGGTAATGGAAAAAACTCCTCATGTTATTCTTGTTGGTGATGGAGCATTGCAATTTGCTTTGCAAAACGGATTTCAACAGGAAAATCTGCTTACTCCTAAGAGCGAGCAAATTTGGAGAGAGTGGTTGAAGGATCACCATTATAATCCAATGGATACCATCAAATACATGCGCGACCAAAAGGAGGAAAAAGGAAAAGGTGGACAAGGCAATCATGATACAATTGGAATGATTGCGATGGATAAAAATGGTGATTTTAGTGGCGCTTGTACCACCAGTGGAATGGCTTTTAAATTACATGGTCGTGTCGGTGATTCACCCGTAATTGGAGCCGGTTTGTATGTCGATAATGAAGTAGGTGCAGCAACTTCCACAGGAGTAGGAGAGGAGGTAATTCGTATTTGTGGTTCGCATACAATTGTTGAAGCAATGCGCTATGGTAAGTCGCCGTTAGAAGCTTGTAAGATTGGTGTTGAGCGGATGTATAACTTACGAAAAGATAAAATTGCAGATATGCAAATTGGATTTCTTGCAGTGAATAAGAAAGGAGAGATAGGTGCTTTCGCTCTTCGTAAAGGATTTACTTATACGTATAAACTTCCCGATGGTACAGACGTAATTAAGGAATCGGAAAGTTTATTAAAAGACTAAAATGATTTTTGAATTAGCAGTATTTCATCCAGACTCGCTTCAAATTGCCCAAGACTGTGAGGTGTCAAGAATTGAGTTGTGCGATAACTATCAAGTGGGAGGTGTTACCCCTTCAATAAATTATTTTAAGGAGGCACGAAGGATTTTTAGTGGTCCAATTCGAGTGATGATTCGACCCATTGCTGGTGGATTTGTTTACAATGATGCAACCGTCCTTCAAATGCAAGAAGAAATTAAATTGTTCGATAATTTAGGCGCAGACGGATTTGTATTAGGATGTTTAACCAATAATCATGACGTTAATGCATCGCAGTTAGCAATGCTGGTTAAAGCAGCTAAAAATAAACCGGTCACTTTTCATCGAGCAATAGATGATACTACCGACTACGAAAACGCAATCAATACATTAATTAATTGTGGGGTAAGTGGAGTGCTTACTACTGGTAAATCAAGTAGTGCCCTTGAAGGCAAAAATAAAATCGAAGAAATGATGCTTAAGTATGGCCCTCAATTGACATTTATTGCGGGAGGCGGTGTGAGAAGTAAAAACGTATTGGAATTGTTAGCCAATTCACACATCTCAGAAATTCATAGTGCCGCCATTACCACCAGCATTGATTATATTGCTGATCAATCCGAAGTGTTGGCAATAATTGAAAAAGTGAAAGGTTAGAATTTATATTTTAAGGATAGATTTACGACTCTTCCTTCTATGGGTCCCCAAATATCCGTATAAACCGGATTGCCATTTTCTAATTTCACCAAGGGCTCATAAGATGACTGCTTAAAGTTATTTACGTTTTCACAATTTAAAACCACACTCAAATTATTTATTTTTCGTTCAATCATGGCTGCTGTAAACCAATAATTAGGCACTGCTTTGTAACTCGCATTTACTTGATTCGCATTGTAGGCCGCTTCAATTCCCATTCTCCACGTGTCTTCTATTTCATAGGCTAACGTCAACGCAAATTTATCATTAGGATTAAACGGTAACTGATAATTATGATTGTTGCCCTCTTGATAAGCGGTGGTGTGGTTATAGCCTAAATATAATTCCCATTCTTCCATTTTTAATCGTACATAGGTGTCGGTTCCAATACTTTTTACATTTCCTTTATCGTTATTAATGTACACTTCTCCTAAATAATTGTGACGGACAATTGCTGGATTAGAAATGTCTGTATAATAAAATGCTTGATTAACATCTACGTGAACTTTGTTTCCTATGAGAACAGAATAATTAATGTCAGCATTGTATCCATTTGATTTTTCAATTAGCAGTTGACTGTTAGAAGCTGTGTAAGAATTAAATTGAGTAATGTCAAGTTCATTTAAAATAGCTGGTTTCCTGTAGCCACTGGCATAACGAATACGAATGGATAAATCATTCGACGGTTTAATAAAAAATCCAGCAGAAGGTAAATACAAAGTTTGTTTGTTAGAAATGTCCAATCGGTAACCAAGATTCAACATCACTTTCTCCGACAGTTTGTAATCATCTTGCAAGAAAGCTCCTATCGAATTCGATTTGTAATTGGCAATAGAAACGCTGTCTCTTTTATTATGGCTGAAACTATTCGTGATAATATTAGCACCTGCTACAATAGTGCTTTTACCTTTTACACGAACCAAATTTAATTCGTGATAAGAATTAATTTCATTTCCTTCAAAATAAATTTGCTGATTATTAAAGTTACGGTTATAAAGTGAAAGCGCTGTTTTAAAATGGATAGTTGTAAATTCATTTCGTTTAATCTCAGCAGAAACATCGGTAGTGTGGCGGGTGTATTTTTCTTCTACTAAAAAAGGATTGATAGCACTTGTGCCATTTAATACTGCATTTAATTTACCAGATTGGCGATGATCATAATTTAATTGATAACCAGCATTAATTTTAACGTCTCCTTTTTCATAAAAATAACGTGGATGTACAATGTAGTTTTCTTCTTTAGGAACTTCTGTATATTCATCTTTATTAATGTCTGCAGCATTTTTTAAATTGCCTCCTAAAAATAATGTGTAGCCATTGCTATTTTTTTTCTGTCCACTGAAAAAATTAATATTGTTTTCGTTAAGCGAGGTATGATTTCCAACAACAACACCTGTCAGAGAGTCTGTAGGCGATTTTGAAATAAAATTAATAACTCCTCCAATAGCGCTTTCACCATATAAGGTAGAGCTACAACCTTTAATAATTTCTACTTGCTGTAAATCGAGTGGAGGAATACTTAATACGCCTAGTGATCCTGAAAACCCATCATATAAAGGAAATCCATCTTTAATAATTTTCGTGTACTTACTTTCTAATCCTTGAATTCTTATCGCGTCATTGCTATTAACTGGATTTGTTTTTTGTACAGTAATTACCGATAAATCGCCCAGTAAACTTCCTATTCCTCCGGGTACAATACTGCTTTCTTCATCCATTTCTTCCTGACCTAATACTTCTATTTTAATAGGTAAATCTTCAATTCGCGCATTCGTTCGGGTACTGCTTATAATGACTTCCTCTAAAACGATGGGTGATAATTTAATCGTGAGCGTTTTTTGTAAATCTTCGTATTTAAATTGTATTGTTTTTTTGGTATATCCAACAGCACTTAAAACAACTGTGTAGTCTGAGGTAATCGAAAAAATCATTTTTATGTTTCCGTCAACATCTCCATCAACAACTGTTTTTTCATGTGGGAGGTAGGCAGTACAAAACGAAACGGGGTCATTGCTTAAACTATCTACTATTTTTAATTGTAAATAATTCTGCGCCATTGCTGGCAAATTTATCAGGCCAATGATAATAACCAAAAGAATTCTTTTCATACGTCAAAGAAAATAAGAATTCTGAAGGTAAAGCAATTTGAATTGTTAAATTATGCTTGGCGAGCCATCAAAGATTGTCGCTGCCGAAAATACTCTTCTTCCGAAATGAATCCTTTGTTAAGAAGCATTTCTAAACTTTCTAGTTGAGGGTTAGAATGTACATGCCCAATGGTTTGTTGGGTGTTCGTACTACTTTGTTGATTATTGTTTTGAGAAGTGATTCGCTTAATGGCATAGAAAATAATTCCGAATTGAATCAATACAAAAAGTACAAAAAATAATAGGATGATGAATAAGTAATTGAGAGAGGTCGATAATGAATTGCTCCTCGAATTTTCTAGGTTTAACTGAACAATATGGTTTGCTGAATCAGAACGGAGTTTTTCAATTTTATGTTTGCGATTTCCCATTTCAATCAGCAATATCGATTTCTCGTCTTCCAATTCTTCCGTACGTCCTTCTAAACTATCGATTTTTTGCTGGATAGTTTCAGGCGAGGGGATTAGTTGATTGACATTTGAATTGGCAGGGTAGTGATTCATTGATGATGTAGCAGCCAAAGTCAATGACCATGACATTAAAATCATCAAGGAACTTAAACACAAGAATTTTATTGAAAACTTCATATACGAACAACCTTTCCGTTGAACCACAAAGTTACGACCTGAAAGTATGCAAGTAAAGAAAAACTTTTGCGATTAATTGATTTTCGCCAAGCAAATAGCCACTTTCGCCCCTAATAAGGCATTGTTTTTAATTAAAGCAATATTTGTCGCTAAACTATTGCCTCCCGTAAGCTCTGCAATACGCTTCAATAAAAAGGGAGTTGTTTCTTTGCCAGCTATGCCTTTTTGTTTTGCCTCCAATAATGCCTGTTGAATAAAAACTTCAATTTTAGCATAAGGAATTTCCATTGTTTCTGGAACTGGATTCGCAATTAATACGGATCCGTTAATTTCTAAATCCCATTTTGCTTTTAGTATTGCTGCAATTTCTTGTTCAGTGTCGCACGATAACGGCGAAGCATATCCGCTCTCTCTTGAATAAAAGCTTGGGAATTCATTTTGAGAGTAGGTGACAACAGGCACCCCAAGTGTTTCTAAATATTCTAGCGTCAATCCAATATCTAAAATCGATTTTACTCCAGCAGAAACAATCGCAACATTCGTAGTTGCCATCTCAGTTAAGTCGGCAGAGATATCCATCGTTTGTTGTGCTTCGCGATGCACGCCACCAATGCCTCCCGTAACAAACACTTCAATTCCTGCCATTGAGGCTATACGCATTGTTGCCGCAACTGTGGTAGCACCCGCTAACTTGTTTGCAATTACATAAGGCACATCATGGCAAGC
>JBJTMY010000063.1:0-112167 GCA_046073825.1 Bacteroidota bacterium | reverse complement strand
AATGGTGGAACTGGTTCAGTAGCGTTATCAGCAACTGGTGGTACAGGATCATATACATATAACGCTACAGCAACTACCAATTTAACAGCAGGAACGTATAACTATACGGTGACTGATGCAAACGGATGTAGTGCAAGCGTAAGTGCAACTATTAATGCAGCACCAAGTGCAGTTATATTAAGTGCAATAGCAAATCAGATTTTATGTAATGGAGGAACTGGAGGCGTAAGCTTAACAGCGAATGGCGGAACAGGTTCATTTACATACGGCGGAGATGCAACTACCAATTTAACAGCAGGAACTTATAACTATACAGTTACAGATGCAAACGGATGTAGTGCAAGTGCAAGTGCAACAATCAATGCAGCACCAGCCGCGTTGAACTTAACAGCAACAGCAAGTCAGATTTTATGTAATGGTGGAACGGGATCCGTAGCATTAATTGCCACAGGAGGAACAGCACCATATTCATACAATGGAACCTCTACAAGTTTAACAGCAGGAGCGTATAACTATACAGTGACAGATGCAAATGGATGTAGTGCAATTGCAAGTGCAACGATTAATTCAGCACCAAGTGCATTAACATTGACAGCAACAGCAAATCAGATTTTATGTAATGGTAGTACTGGTTCAGTAAGCTTAACAGCGAACGGAGGAACAGGATCATACACATTTAATGGCACTACTACTAACTTAATAGCTGGTACTTATACCTATACTGTAACGGATGCTAATGGATGTACAAAATCTGCCACAGCAACTATCAATGCAGCACCAGCACCTATTACTGGCACGATGTATATTTCTGCTTGTAGTTTCTATACTTGGACGGCAAACAATGTTACATACACGCAGTCGGGTAGTTATTCAACTGTATTAACTGCAGCCAATGGTTGTGATAGTACAGCTACATTAGTGTTATCAGTTACCCCTCAACCAGCAGCTCCTACTGGATTAGCATGTTATCAAACTGCGACATTCAATTATGGAACTTGTCAATGGGTAGTAACAGGATTGCAACCAGCAATGCCAACATTAGCATGTTATCAAACAGCAACGTTCAACACTACTTCATGTCAGTGGGATGTAACGGGTTCTCCTGCGTCATCTATTGTGACCAACGCTAACGGATGTGATACGTACACGTGGTCTGCTAACGGTCAGACCTATACGCAATCGGGCACTTATACTTATTACGCAAATTGTCAAGATTATACGTTGAACTTAACAATAACAGTATCTACTGTTTATTATGCTGATGTTGATAATGACGGTTATGGTAATTCTGCAAGTACAATGAATTCTTGTACAGGTGCTCCTGCTGGTTACGTTGCGATTGCAGGCGATTGCAACGATAATAATGCAAGTGTTAATCCTAATGCAACGGAAATTTGTAACAATGGAATTGATGATAACTGTAATGGATTAATAGATGAAGGATGTGAATGTATAAATCCTCCAACAGCTAATGCAGGATCGAATGTGACAGTGTGTGCAGGATCGAATATTCAATTAAGTGGTTCTTTCGGTGGTAGCGCTACAACGGCAACATGGTCAACAAGCGGTACAGGCACATTTACTCCTTCTGCTAACGCATTAAATGCTATCTACGTTCCATCTTCCGCTGATAATACTATAGGGTCGGTAACATTGACTTTAACAACTAATGCATTTGGACTTTGTACTGAAGCAACTAGTACAATTACATTAACTTTTGTACCATTACCGGAAGCACCGAGTGCAATCTCAGGAGCAACGACTTATTGTAATCCAGGATCTTTATTGTATACTTATTCAATTACACCTGTATCAGGAGCTAGTTCATATACATGGACAACTTCTCCAGGTATAACAATTATTGGTAATGCAACGGGAAGTTCAGTCCAGATTAAGTTTGTCGACTCGTATGTACAGGTAGGATTAAATGGAGTGATATCCGTAACGCCAAACAACAGTAATGGATGTTTCAATTCAACATCATCAAGCATCAATGTACTTGCAACAGTCGCGGCACCAGTAACGCCTCCTTCAATATCAGGACCAGACAGAGCATGTGTTGGTGATGTGTATACATATTCAATTAGTTCAGTTGCGCGTGCATCACAGTATAATTGGACAATGCCAACAGGAGCAACAATTGTAACTGGAGCAGGAACAAACATAATCTCTGTTTCTTATGGCGCTTCGTTTGTAGGTGGAAATATTACAGTTACTGCAAGCAACTTGTGTGGAACAAGTGCTGCCCGTAGTCGTTCAGTTTCACGTAATGTATTAAGCGCTCCAGGAGCAATTACAGGTCCTATCGATGGATTGTGTGGAACGTCTAACGTTACTTATTCAGTTTCTCCTATGAGTGGTGCTACAAGTTATGTATGGACAGTTCCTACAGGTGCAACTATTTCAGGTACTTCTACCTCTAATTCAATCACTGTTAACTTCAGAAGTTCCTTTACTTCTGGAAACATAACAGTAGCTGCTAATAATGGTTGTGGTACTGGTTCTGCTCGTAGCTTAGCCGTGAAATCAACTCCAGCAATTCCTGCTGTAATTAATGGCCCAGTTACGGTGTGTGTGAACAGTACGCAGACGTACTCAACTACAACTGTTCAAGGTGCTACATCTTACGCTTGGACAGTTCCGGGTGGAGCAGTGATAAATGCTGGTCAAGGGTCGAAGATTATTAGCATGACTTATGGTCCAACAGCTTCTGCTAATGGAATTGTAACGGTTAAAGCTTCCAACTCTTGTGGTATTTCAAATGTGAGAGTATTAGCAGTGATTTCTACTGTTTGTCCTCGCATTGGAACTTCATTAGCAATATTTGCTTATCCTAACCCTGTTCAAAGTAACTTAACAGTTGAGTTTACAGCAGAAGAATCGCAAAATGTAAATATGTCAATGCGTGATGCTTCTGGTCGCGTTGTTTACGCTGAAATGAAAGCAGTAGCTGCTGGTGCAAATGCAAATACTATTGATGTATCTACATTTGCAAAAGGTATCTATTTATTACAGGTTCAGTCGAACAATAACACGGAAACGTTACGTGTTATTGTAGAGTAATAGAAAGAGTTATCTTAACGATAATGTTTTATCTAAGGTCGGCAGCCCAAACGGGCTGCCGACCTTGTTTTATCGGATTTCTAATAAATAATTAACTTCGGCTTCCAATAGCAATCCATGGAAGTTTTAAGCGTACATCATTTAAAAATAACATTTAATAATGGCGATAAGCCGTTCACAGCTGTGAACGGAATTTCTTTTTCGTTGGAGGCTGGAAAAACATTAGGAATTGTTGGGGAGTCTGGCTCAGGAAAATCGGTAACCTCACTTTCGTTAATGAAGCTTTTGCCTACAGCAAAAGGAACTTCGATAACGGGTCAAACGAATTTTAATTCGAAGAAAAATAAACAGGTCGATTTAATTTCACTATCGGAAGAGGATATCCGTCAATATCGAGGTAGTGATATTGCCATGGTTTTTCAGGAACCAATGACGTCCTTGAATCCTGTTTTTACTTGTGGGAGTCAAGTTGCTGAAGCCATCAAGCTTCATCAGAAAGTTTCTAGTAAAGAAGCGCGTTTGAAAACAATTGAGCTTTTTAAAAAAGTGAAATTGCCTCGACCAGAGTCGATGTACGATGCATATCCTCATCAGTTATCCGGCGGACAAAAACAACGGGTAATGATTGCTATGGCTATTTCTTGTAATCCAAAGGTGTTGATTGCCGATGAACCTACTACTGCATTAGATGTAACTGTGCAAGCCAGTATCCTAGATCTTCTCAAAGAACTTCAAGAAGAAACGGGTATGGCTATGATTTTTATTACGCATGACCTTGGGGTGATTTCTAAAATCGCAGATGACGTTATCGTGATGTATAAGGGTAATATTGTAGAGCAGGGAGTTACAAAAAGTGTGCTCGAAAATCCTCTTCATCCTTATACAAAAGGGCTTTTGTCGTGTAGACCAGCAGCTAATATTAATCTGAAAAAATTACCAACTGTGCAGGATTTTATGCGCATTAATGAAGAAGGTCAATTTGCAGAAACAGGTGTAACGATTGCGCAGCTACGAAAAGAGTTAGTCCTCGAGGATTCGGATAGATTAAAACAAAAATTGAAGTTGGAAAGTCAACCGAATTTACTTGCTGTTAAAAATTTGGTGGTTTCATTTCCAACAAGTAAAAATATTTTTGGGAAGGTGACTTCTTCATTTACTGCAGTGGATCATGTTACTTTCGATGTTCGTAAAGGAGAAACGCTAGGAGTAGTAGGAGAGTCAGGATGTGGTAAGACTACTTTGGGAAGAGCTATTCTACGACTCATAGAAGCGAATAGTGGAGAGGTGCAGTTTGAAGGAGAAAATATTTTAAATTATTCAGGAAGTGAAATGCGTTCTTTACGCAAGAAAATGCAACTTGTTTTTCAAGATCCTTATTCAAGCCTTAACCCAAGATTAAAAATTAGTGAAGCGATAATAGAACCAATGATTGTGCATGGCATTGGTGCTTCTAATCAGGAAAAAGTATTCATGGCAGAAGAACTCCTGAAAAAAGTGGGAATGAATGTAGATGCTATGAATAAGTATCCTCATCAGTTCTCAGGTGGACAACGTCAACGTATCTGTATTGCACGCGCTCTTTCTGTTCAGCCTTCTTTTCTGATTTGCGATGAATCGGTTTCCGCTCTTGATGTTTCTGTACAGGCTCAGGTTCTCAATTTGCTCAATGAATTGAAAGAAGAAAATGATCTGACTTATATTTTCATCTCTCATGATTTATCGGTAGTTCGCTATATGAGCGATACCATGATTGTTATGAGAAATGGTAAAATTGAAGAGATGGGAGAAGCAAAAGCAATCTATGAAGATCCTAAATCGGAATATACTCAGCGCTTACTAGCTTCAATCCCTCATTAGAATTTGATGGAAAAAAGGAAGAAGTATATTACTAACGGGGAAGCATATACCAAAATAACAAAATGGTGTGCTTATCAAGAAAGAGCTCAGCAGGAAGTTCGCGAAAAGCTCTATGATTGGGGCTTGTTTAAAGACGAAGTGGAACAGCTACTTACAAGAATTATTTCTGAAGGATTTGTGAATGAAGAACGATTTGCTATTTCATTCGCCAATGGGAAATTAAATCAATTAGGGTGGGGCAGAGTAAAAATTAAATTTGCCTTGCAGCATAAACGTGTTTCGGAGTATTGTATAAAAAAAGCGTTGAATAGTTTGGATGAGGCAAAATATATGTACATGCTGGAAGAGGCTTTTCAAAAACGAAATAAAATGGAAAAAGAAAAACATCCATTAAAAAGAAAATACAAATTGATTGCTTATTTATCTTCAAGAGGGTTTGAGCGAGATTTAATCGAAGAAGTGATTAGCAAATAAAAAAGGCCGACAATTTTGCCGACCTTCCTTGTTTAAATAGAAATATTTATTGAATAGTAATTTTCTTAGTTATTGATTTTTCATCATTAATAAGCTTAATTAAATAAGTTCCTTTTGTCAGGCCTTCTAAATTTAATGCAGCTTCGTTGTTTTTGAATTCAATGACTGTATTAATTGCCAGTTTACCTGATAAATCCATCAATTGTAAATTTGTTTTGCCATTTAATTCTGCTTGGATAGTAATCACACTATTTTCATTCGTAGGATTCGGATAAACAATTATTGCAGATGATTTTAATTCATTCAAACCTACTGTTCCTAATAAGTTAATTGTATAAACAGGACTACTTCCACAATCGTTACTCGCTTGTACATATAAAATTCCATTGGTGAATTGTGTTGGCCAGGTTACAGAAATACTGGTATCTGTTGTGGTGTAATTCATGCCTTGAATACCATTTATTTGCGCACCATTCACATTGGTTGTCCATGTGTATGTTGTTGCCCCAACAGAAGAACCAATGGAGTAATTAGTAGTTTGTCCAAATACATTTAAGTTTGAGCCGCTAATACTGTTTATGTTAGCTGGAAGTACAATTGCTACAAATGTTTTTTCAATACTTGAGCCACATGCATTATTGGCTTTTACAAATAATGTGGTATTCGAGGTAAGTGTTACAGGCCATGTAATTGTTACTGTTAAAACAGTATCCGTAAAAGGACCGGGTGCTCCATTAATCAAAACATTCGGATTACTTGCTCTCCAAGTATAATTATCTGCATTAGCAACCGCAGGAATCGTATAGGTCAATGTTTTGCCACATACATTGTATTGTTGTCCTGTAACGCTTGATGGGGTTGAAGGAATAATACAGAATGAAGTGTCATTCAATAGTCGTATAATAATTAAATCGTTTGCACTACCGCCAGTGGATGACCGAAATCCTGTTACACCAATTTTACCATTGGTGAAAAGACATACAGCATTAGCATCAGCGAAAACTCCAGAGCCAAACGAATAAGATACTTTTCCATTGGTTCCAAATGTGGCATCTAGCGCACCATTGCTATTGAATCGCGCAATTAACCAACCTCTTGTAAAGGCCTGCGCTCCACTTGCACCGCAGATTACAATTTTTCCATCAGGTTGTCGCACTGCACCCAACAAATAATTTACGGCACCTGAGTTTAAGTAAGAAGTTACTCCACCGTTAAATGTAGCAGGAATAGCACCTGTTGTATTTAGTTTTGTGAGATACATGTTTGTTGCACTTGAACTTGAGTTGTATCCCCCTATATAAAATTCCATTCCATCTGCAATAACCACACTGCCTTGTGAAGACGAGCCCCCCACTACTGGTGACCAAATATTTAATTGATTTCCAAAGTTGGTTAATTGTATTGCAACAGTAACAAATGTTCCAGTAGAACCTGCTGTCTTATATCCAACGCCAACAATACTTCCATCCGATAAAACATCGATACTGTTTATTTGATCAGAAGTCGAACCTGCTATCGTTATTACCGATGTTCCACTTAATCCGAAGGAGGTAATCAAATTTCCATCAGTGTCATATTTAACAAACGCACATTTCTTCGTACCCGAATTGGCATATCCAGCAACGAGTATACTTCCATCGCTTAATATTTTTACTGCTTTGGCTCCGTCTTCGCCAGTACCAAAACTTTGAATTGCGTATCCATTATTTCCAAAAGTTGTATCAATGCTTCCATCTGTATTAATTCTGCAAGTTAAAAAGTTACCATCAGATACTGTTGTGTATGTTAATCCAACGGCAACAATTTTTCCGTCCGACTGAAGTGCCATCCCATACATGTAAGTCGAAGTGCCCACTTGTATCAGAGCCTTCCCATTTGTTCCAAATGAACTATCAACAGTTCCATCTTCATTAAAATGCATAACTACTGAAGATGAAATATTATTAATCTTAGCAGCACTCAATGCATAAATACTTGAATCGGGTAATCCTGTAATACTGTAGCCAACGTCTTGCAATGTGCCAGGCATATAAGTGCCAATTCCTGCATTGGCAAATGTTAAGTCGAATGCTCCCGCTTGTCCGAAGGAGAATTGTTGAATGCATACGAAGCTTAATAGCAATAGTGCTTTTTTAATCATGATGGTTGTGGGTTGATTATTACAAATATAATTGTTTTTATAAATTATTATTTGAGGTGGATTTATCACCTTTGCAAGATGTACAACTACTATTTGTTTTATAAACCTTATAATATACTTTCTCAATTTACCGACGAAGGAAATAAAAAAGGTTATGGGTCTCTTCTTACTATCCCAAAGGATGTTTATAATGTTGGTCGTCTGGATTCTGATAGCGAAGGCTTGATGATTTTAACGAATGACAAATCATTAAATCAATTATTGCTACATCCAAAGAATGCGCATAAGCGAACCTATTACGTACAGGTAGAAGGTCTAATTACCGATAAAGCACTGCAACAATTAAGAGAGGGGGTTTCTATTACCATTGATGGTCAGAATTACAATACTCGTCGTGCCGATGCAAGACGTATTGATACCCCTGATCTCCCAGATCGGGTACCTCCTGTTCGTTTTCGTAAAACAGTGCCTGATTCGTGGATTGAACTGCGTTTAACAGAGGGTAAAAATCGACAGGTTCGTAAAATGACAGCAGCCGTCGGATTCCCTACTTTGCGCCTAGTACGTGTAGCAATCGGAAATATGACAATGGATAACCCTGCTCCGGGAAAGTTGATCGAATTATCTCGTCAATTTATTATTCAAAATATGGATGTTTGATTTCTTTTCTTCAATTTTGACCTCTTATTAGCAAAGCATGAAAAAATTAAATTTAGTTTGGGTGCTTGTCTGTTTGACAAGTATTTCCTTCGCGCAAGGTAGTTTAACTCCTGAAGATTTATGGAAAATCGGAAGAGTTTCTGATCCACGTCTTTCTCCTGATGGAAGTAAGGTTGTGTTTGGTGTTAGAACGTATGATGTCCCAACCAATAAAGGGCAAGGTGACTTGTACATTGTTTCGCCTAACGGTGGTGCAGTAACCCCCTTGTTAAATTCTTCTGCCGATGAAAGCAGTGCACGCTGGCGCCCCGATGGGAAGAAAATAGGTTTTATGATGGCAGACGCAAATGGCGATTCTCAACTTTGGGAAATAAATCCTGATGGTACCGATAAGCAACAGGTTACTAGTCTTGCCGGTGGAATAAATTGTTTTGGCTATTCGCCAGCAATGAATCAGCTATGGTATGCAGCAGATGTAAAAATGGATAAAAAACCAAGTGAAATTTATCCTGATCTTCCTAAAACAGATGGAGCACGTATCATCGATGGTCTAATGTTTCGTCATTGGAATGCATGGCACGACTATGCCTATAGTCACATTTTTATTGTTTCCTATGCCGCTGGAAAAATGAATGGAGAAGCCAAAGATATTTTGTTAAATGAAAAATGGGATGCACCTACAAGTCCTTTTGGCGGCGATGAGCAAGTTGCTTTTTCGCCAGATGGTAAAACATTGGCCTATACCTGTGAGAAGCTTTGGGGTAAGGATGATGCAATGAGCACCAACACTGAAATTTATTTATATGATTTAATAACCGGTAAAACAACTAATCTTACCGAAGGAATGAATGGTTATGATAATGATCCTGTTTGGTCACCCGATGGAAAAATGCTTCTATGGCATTCGATGGAATCTCCAGGGTATGAGTCAGATCGAAATCGTTTGTTTGCTTATGATATTACTTCAAAAACAAAGAAGGAGTTGATTACCAATTTCGACTATAATGTAGATGGCGTTCAATTTACAACAGATAGTAAGAAGTTGTATTTTCTTTCGCCAATCAATGCAACGCATCAAGTGTTTTCTTACGATCTAAATCCTAAATCAAAATCGCCGCTTAAACAATTAACTTTTGATCAGGCCGATTATAATGAACTAACGGTGTCGGGTATGGGCGCTAATGCAAAAATTGTTGCCGCTCGAGTTGATATGACGATGCCTTCTGAATTGTATGCTATTAACGCAATAGATAATAAAGTAACAAAAATTACTTCCATTACAGATCCTGTTTGGGCCAATTTCAAAAAGGCAACAGTTAAAAAGCGAATGGTCAAAACTACCGATGGTAAAGAAGAATTAGTCTGGGTAGTTTATCCTCCTGATTTTGATCCTGCTAAAAAATATCCTGCTTTGTTGTTTTGTCAAGGTGGTCCTCAAAGTGTCGTGAGTCAGTCGTTTTCTTATCGCTGGAATTTTAGTTTGATGGCTGCTAAGGGTTATATTATTGTCGCGCCTAACCGTCGCGGATTACCGTCTTTTGGTGAATCGTGGAATGATCAGATTCAAGGTGATTGGGGCGGACAACCAATGAAGGATTTATTATCGGCAATTGATGAAGTAAGCAGTGAACCTTACGTAGATAAAAGCCGTTTAGGAGCTGTAGGTGCGAGTTACGGAGGGTTTTCTGTGTATTGGTTAGCCGGTAATCATAATAAGCGTTTCAAAGCCTTTATTGCACATTGCGGAGTGTTTAATCTGGAATCTGAATTTGCTTGTACGGAAGAACTATTCTTTGCCAATCATGATTTAGAAGGACCTTATTGGAATACGCCTCAACCGAAAAGTTATAACGACTTTTCACCAAATCGTTTTGTAAAAAACTGGGATACTCCAATTCTGGTTATTCATAACGAAAAAGATTTTCGTGTTCCATTAAATCAAGGAATTGAAGCGTTCACTGCCGCACAAATGAATAATGTGCCTTCTCGCTTTTTATATTTCCCTGATGAAGGTCACTGGGTGTTGAAACCGCAAAATAGCATTTTGTGGCAACGTGTTTATTTCGATTGGTTAGATAAATACTTAAAATAAAAAGAAAACCCTGGCTATTTAGTCAGGGTTTTTTTGTTGCCGCATCTTTGCTCAATTGTGTCAATACGTCTTTGTAGAGCTCACTCATTTCTTTCGGATGTGCTTTGTACCATTCGAAAGTAGAAATAAAGGTGGCGGGCTCTATATGATGCTTGTCGAAAATGTATTTATAGTTTCCATAGGCTATCGCTTTTGTACTGTCTGTATAGCTCAAATTTTTTAACTGTATAATAGCCTCTGTATATTGCAAGTCTGCTAACAATGGAACGAGTTGTTCCCGTTTGATTAATTCTTCTGGTATTTTCTCGTCTGATTTATGACAAGCGCATAATACTAAAAGAGTGGTGATTAGTATCAGGCCTTTTTTCATTTTCTTATAAAGCTTAATCGTTGTCCTACTTTTGACTCATCAAATACTCCTTCGTGATACACCCGATGTCCATTTACATACGTACTCACCACAGATCCTTTCAAGCTACTTCCTTCAAATGGCGACCACCCACATTTATATAGTATGTTTTCTTTGGATACCATCGTTGTCTTCTTTAAATCAACTACTACTAAATCTGCAAAATAGCCTTCACGAATAAATCCTCTGTTTTCTACTTGAAAACAAATTGCTGGCGAATGAGCCATTTTTTCAACTACTTTTTCTAAGGTCATCCATCCTTGGTTCACAGCATCCAACATAGCAGGTAAGGCATGTTGGACTAAGGGGCCGCCCGAAGGACATGTTAAGTATGGATGAGCTTTTTCCTCAAGCGTGTGAGGGGCATGGTCAGTGGCAATAATATCAATGGTGTTATCTATAACCGCCCTTCGAATTGCATCTCTATCGTTTTTAGTTTTAACAGCAGGGTTCCATTTTATTAGAGATCCTTTGGTTTTGTAATCTTCATCTGTAAAATACAAATGATGAACGCAAGCCTCCGAAGTTATTTTTTTATCTGCTAACGGTAATGCGTTATCGAAAAGGGAAAGTTCTCTTGCGGTTGAAATATGTAATACGTGTAGTCGAGTTCCTTTTTTCTTTGCTAAAGCTACAGCAAGTGAAGACGATAAGTAACAGGCTTCTTCACTTCTGATGTTTGGATGCATTTCCACAGGTATCGCTTCTCCATAGGTTTCTTTTGCAGCTGCCAGATTTCTTTTTACTGTTGCTTCGTCTTCGCAGTGTACAGCAATAAGAGTAGGAGCGTTGCCAAATATCCTGCATAAAATATTTTCATCATCAACTAACATGTCGCCAGTACTAGATCCCATAAATATTTTAATCCCACAAACATCTAATGGGTTAGTTCTCACAACTTCTTCATAGTTGTGATTGGTAACACCCATAAAGAAACTATAATTAGCCAACGATACCATAGATGCACGCTGATATTTAGCTGCCAACAATTCTTGGGTGATGGTCTGCGGATTGGTATTTGGCATTTCCATGTAACTGGTAATTCCGCCCGCAACAGCTGCTTTTGCCTCCGTATAAATTTCTCCCTTATGTGTTAAACCAGGCTCTCTAAAATGAACCTGATCATCAATACAACCCGGCAATAAATGCAAGTGCTCCGCATTCATTTCTATGCATTTTTCTTGCACTGATAGTTCATGGCCTATTTTCTCAATACGACCATTTTTTATCAATACGTCAGCATTATAAATTTTGTGTTCATTTACAATGCTGACATTTTTAATTAACGTAGTTGTATTCATCTTTTTTAGAAAATTTACACTGTTGGTAATTCGCCAACCATGGTCAATGGATCAACCCACTGATCAAATTCTTCTTCTGTTACATAGCCTAATGCTACCGCCGTTTCTTTTAGTGTTTTTCCTTCACGATGCGCAGTTTGTGCAATTTCTGCAGCTTTGTAATAACCAATGTGCGTGTTTAACGACGTTACTAACATCAAAGAGTTATTCAAATTGTTTTTAATGTTTGCTTCTATTGGGGCAATGCCAACAGCGCATTTGTCATTGAACGACATACACACATCTCCAATCAATCGTGCAGAGTGTAAGAAATTGTAAATCATCACAGGCTTGAATACGTTCAATTCAAAATGTCCTGTCGCTCCTCCAATATTAATGGCTACATCATTACCCATTACTTGTGCTGCTACCATGGTCATGGCTTCACATTGAGTCGGATTTACTTTGCCTGGCATAATCGAAGATCCAGGTTCATTATCCGGAATAAATAATTCTCCAATTCCACAACGAGGGCCTGAGGCCAATAAACGAATATCATTGCCAATTTTCATTAAACTCACTGCAACTGTTTTTAATGCTCCATGAGCTTCTACTATCGCATCATGTGCTGCTAAGGCTTCAAACTTATTTTCAGCAGTAATAAAAGGTAGTCCCGAAAGCTGAGCAATATTTTTTGCAACATTCTCTGCATATCCCTTCGGAGTGTTAATTCCAGTTCCTACTGCTGTTCCTCCTAATGCTAGCTCTGCTAAATGTGGTAGTGTATGTTCAATTGCACGAATGCCATGGTCTAGCTGTGATACATAGCCGCTAATTTCCTGACCTAATGTCAACGGTGTTGCATCCATTAAGTGCGTACGTCCAATTTTCACAATATGCATGAACTCCTTCGATTTTGCTTTTAATGTATCACGCAATGTTCGTAAACCCGGTAACGTTACATCTATTAACGATTTGTAAGCCGCAATATGCATTGCAGTCGGAAAGGTATCATTGGACGATTGTGATTTGTTTACGTCATCATTTGGATGCACTGCTTTTTTCTCGTCCATTAATGATCCTCCTTGCATAACATGGGCACGATAAGCAACAACTTCATTCACGTTCATATTGCTCTGCGTTCCCGAACCTGTTTGCCAAACTACTAATGGAAACTGATCATCTAATTTGCCTTCTATTATTTCATCACATACTTTACCAATTAAATCACACTTCTCTTTTGGTAATACTCCTGCTTCCATATTCGTAATGGCAGCAGCCTTTTTCAAAATAGCAAATGCACGGATAATTTCTTTCGGCATTTTATTTATATCCTGTGCAATTTTAAAATTCTCAATAGAGCGTTGTGTTTGTGCTCCCCAATAAACATCTGCTGGAACTTGTACTGTTCCCATGGTGTCTTTTTCTATTCTGTAATTCATGTTCTTGATATTTTTATTCTTTTAATTTTTATTCGGAGTATTCCATTAAGTATGCTTTGATGAATTCATCTATTTCTCCATCAAGCACAGCTCCTGTATCCGATGTTTCATAATCAGTACGAACATCTTTCACTAACTTGTATGGATGTAATACGTAACTTCTGATTTGACTTCCCCATTCAATTTTTTTCTTCGAACTTTCAGTAGCCGCTTTTGCCTCGTTACGCTTTCTGATTTCTAATTCGTAAAGTTGAGAGCGTAACATTTGCATCGCACGCTCTTTATTTCCACCTTGAGTTCGTTCCACTTGACAAATAACTACAATGCCCGTTGGATGATGCGTCAGCTGAACTTTCGTTTCTACTTTGTTTACATTTTGTCCACCAGCACCACCAGAACGTGACGTTTGTATGGAGATGTCCGCATCCTTAATTTCAATGTTAATCTCATCGTCTATTAGCGGGTAAGCATACACGGAGGCAAAGGAGGTATGTCTTCGCGCATTTGAATCAAAGGGAGATATCCGTACTAAACGATGCACTCCATTTTCACTCTTCAAATAACCATAAGCGTAATTACCTTCAATTTCATAAGTCGCCGATTTAATTCCAGCGCCATCACCCTCTTGATAGTCAATTTCAGTTACTTTAAACTTATGTCGTTCTGCCCATCGTAAATACATGCGCAAAAGAATTGAAGCCCAATCTTGACTTTCTGTTCCTCCTGCTCCAGAGTTAATGGTTAATACCGCACTTAATCGGTCTTCTTCACCACTTAACATGTTCTTGAATTCAAGGTCTTCTAACAGTTTTAATGTTTGAAGATGTGCAGCATCTACCTCTTCTTCGGTCGCTTCTCCTTCTTTATGAAATTCAAATAATACAGCTAAGTCATCTACCGCCGAACGCACCGCTTGATAAGCGTTGGTCCATTCTTTTTTAAGATTGATGTTTTTTAAAATTTGCTCAGCACGCTTGGGGTCGTTCCAAAAATCAGGTGCATGCGTCAGCTGTTCTTCCTGGGCAATTTGTTGAAGTCGGTTATCGACGTCAAAGATGCCTCCTCAGAGCATCTGTTCTATCCGAAAGTTCTTTTAATTGCTCTATAATCATAATGGCGCAAAATTAACCATTATATCCTCACCACCGTAGGTCGTTTCAACTTCTTTTGCATAAAAAAGGCCGCCCATTCGGGCGGCCTTGCTTTTTTCTTTCAATTCCTATCGGTTAACCTTGAATTCTACACGACGATTCTTGGCCTTATTGTCTTCCGTGTCGTTAGCTACCAACGGACGAGTATCTCCAAATCCTTGCGCAGATAATCGTTTTTCATCGATGCCCTTGCTTACTAAATAGTTTTTAATCGAATTCGCCCTGCGTTGCGATAAATCCATGTTCTTCGTAGCATCACCTGTATTGTCAGTATGACCTTCAATTGTAAGCGTGTAGTTAGGGTTTTTCTTTAATAATTCAGCAACTTGATTTAGAGCGTCGCTGAAGTTATTTTGAATAACATCTTTTCCTAATTCGAAATATACGTTATCCGCTTTCTCCATAATCGCTACCTGGTCTTTTTCATACGGACATCCTTTGTTGTCTGATGGCCCGGCAACCTCCGGACATTGATCTTCTTTGTCCGCTACTTTATCGCCATCTTTATCCGGACAACCTTTCATGCTGATATCTCCTTTTTCTGTTGGACAAGCATCTTCGGCGTCAGTAATTCCATCACCATCCTGATCCGGACAACCTTTCAATGCAAGTACTCCAAATACATCCGGGCATTTATCGTCTGCATCAGCTATTCCGTCTTTGTCTTTATCTGGACAACCTTGCGTAGCCGCAGTTCCTTTTATATCCGGACATTTGTCAACTGCATCTAAAATCCCATCACCATCGCGGTCTAACGGACAGCCATTAACGTCAACAGCTGTTCCTTTTGGCGTCTTCGGACATTTATCTTCTTTGTCTGGTACACCATCCTTATCGCTATCCTTTAATAATCCGAAATTCTTCGTGATTCCAATACTATGCATCAAATAGGAATCATTGTCGTTACGCACTTCATAATCACGATCGTCATGGTCAGAGTATAAAGCTGTTTCCGTAAAGTAAACATTCCAAAGTTCATTAATCTGATAACGTACACCAACACCAAATGGGAAACAAAAATCAGATCCAGCCACAACGTCTTTTCCACTTAACTTCTGAAAACCTATTCCGCCATGCGCAAAGGGTGATAAAACATTTTTATCGGTATTAAGCAAATAAAGACGTACTTCTGCATTCCATGCAATTTGGTTGGCTTTGAATCCTTTTCCCAATGGCTCGCGATATCCAATAGATCCAAACGATAAATTGGTGATAAAGTCAACGTTGGGAGTGATATAATTACTAAAGTTAACTCCAATATGCCCATGTGATGCCTGGCCTTTTCCAAAAAATCCTTGGCCTAAATCACCATTGTACTGTGATAAGCCAATAAAGCCTCCAACTGCTTGTGGTCGTTTTGCTGTTTGAGCCTTTCCAATTACAGCCGTAATAGTAAGTAAACAAACGATAAATAGTTTTTTCATTTTTGATTCTGATAATGATGGGCAGCAAAGGTAATCTTGCCAAGCATATAAACCATAAATATTTCAATAATCTTCTTTTTTAAGCCCCCATTTTTTATTTGAATCCATTTGTTATAACTTTGCGGCACGTTCTTGCTTAAAATACCAATTCGTACAACGCAATTATCCAGAAAGGTGGAGGGACTGAGCCCTATGATACCTTGGCAACCCTTGAAAAAGAAGGTGCCAATTCCTGATTCAATGAGTTTGAAAAAAGATAACTGCCGAAAGATTTCTTAATAAACAATACACGTAAATCTCTTCCGGCCTTCCGAAGAGATTTTTTATTTTATAAAAATGATGAAAAAAAATATTGAAGTTGATTTAAAACATCGCATTCTTGTGATTGATGGAGCAATGGGAACGATGATTCAACGCTATAAGTTGGGTGAAGAAGATTATCGCGGACAACGTTTTGCCGATTGGGAAAGTGATGTTAAGGGCAATAATGAATTGTTGAATTTAACACGTCCTGATATTATTAAAACGATTCATCTGGAGTACCTTAATGCAGGCGCCGATATTATCGAGACCAATACGTTTTCTGCTCAGAAAATTTCGATGGCCGATTATAGTATGGAGGCACTTTCGTATGAGTTGAATGTGGAAGCAGCTAAACTCGCATGTGCTGCCGTACAGGAATACTATGATACTAACGGTTTTGAATATACGAAGTATGTGGCTGGTGCCATTGGCCCCACTAATCGTACTGCATCAATTTCTCCCGATGTAAATGACCCAGGTTATCGAGCAGTAACATTTGACATGCTCGTGGATGCTTATTCGGAACAAGTAAGAGGGTTGATTGATGGAGGTGTTGATTTGCTTTTGATAGAAACTATTTTTGATACGTTGAATGCCAAAGCTGCGCTGTATGCGATTCAATTAGTTCAGGAGGAAAAACACACGCAACTTCCAGTAATGATATCTGGGACTATTACCGATGCAAGTGGTCGAACTTTAAGCGGCCAAACGGTGGAAGCATTCCTTACTTCACTGTCGCATGTAAATTTATTGAGCATCGGATTAAATTGTGCCCTTGGTGCAAAAGAAATGCGCCCTTATCTGGAAGAACTTTCTGCGAAATCCCCTTTCTTTATTTTGGCTTATCCTAATGCCGGACTTCCTAATCAGTTTGGAGGTTATGATGAAACTCCACACGCAATGGGTCATCAAATAGTCGATTTCTTGAATAGTGGTTTCTTGAATATTGTGGGAGGCTGTTGCGGCACAACCCCCGATCATATTGCTGAAATAGCTCGTATTGCTTCTACCGTAAAACCTCGTGTTCGACCAGAGCGCAATCATTTATTACACCTTAGCGGACTCGAAGCGGTGACGTTACGACCTGATAGTAATTTTATGAATGTGGGCGAACGTACTAACGTGACCGGTAGCCGTAAGTTTGCACGCTTAATAGCAGAGGAGAAATATGAAGAAGCATTGTCTATTGCTCGTGATCAGGTAGAAGGCGGTGCGCAAGCCATTGATGTCAATATGGATGAAGGGATGCTCGATTCTGAAAAAGCAATGGTTAAATTTTTAAATCTAATTGCAGCCGAACCAGATATTTCTAAGTTGCCTATCATGATTGATTCATCTAAGTTTCATGTCATTGAGGCAGGTTTGAAATGCGTTCAGGGAAAGTCCATTGTAAATTCAATTTCATTAAAAGAAGGAGAAGATGTTTTTATAAATCAGGCAAAAACAGTTTTGCGTTATGGCGCAGCCGTTATAGTGATGGCTTTCGACGAAGTAGGTCAGGCAGATTCGCTAGAAAGACGAATAGAAATTTGCAAAAGAGCATATCACATCCTTGTTGAAAAAGTAAATTTTCCTCCTCAGGATATTATTTTTGATCCCAATATCTTCCCAGTGGCAACAGGTATGGAAGAACATCGTCGTAATGCACTCGATTTTTTCGAAGCAACAGCTTGGATTAAAAAGAATTTGCCTTATGCGAAGGTGAGCGGTGGTGTTAGTAATGTTTCATTCTCATTCAGAGGAAATGATCACGTACGGGAAGCTATTCATGCTGCATTTTTATATCATGCTATTCACTACGGAATGGATATGGGAATTGTAAATCCTGGTCAATTGCAAGTATATGATGAAATTGATAAAGAACTTTTAAAGAGAGTGGAAGATGTATTGTTTGATAAGACAGATGATGCAACTGAAAATCTGATAAACTACGCAGAGCAAATTAAAGGAGCGGGTAAGAAAGCAGAGCGTGAAGTGCTTTGGAGAAATGAGAGTTTAGAAGAACGCATTAAGTTTTCGTTGGTGAAAGGGGTTGTTGAGTTTATCGATGCAGATATGGAAGAAGCTCGTCTGAAATATGATAAAGCACTTCATATTATTGAAGGTCCATTAATGGATGGAATGAATGTAGTGGGGGATTTGTTTGGTGAAGGAAAAATGTTTTTACCACAGGTAGTGAAGAGCGCACGCGTAATGAAAAAAGCCGTAGCTTATTTACTTCCTTACCTAGAAGCAGAAAAAACAAGTGCTAGTGCGAAAGCAGGAAAAATTCTAATGGCAACTGTGAAAGGCGACGTTCACGATATCGGAAAAAATATTGTGGGTGTTGTGCTTGCTTGTAATAACTACGAAGTGATTGATATTGGCGTAATGGTGCCATGCGATAAAATTCTAGCAGCCGCGGTAGAGCATAATGTGGATGCAATTGGGTTAAGTGGATTGATTACTCCATCCCTCGATGAAATGGTGCATGTTGCTAAAGAAATGGAACGTGCAGGAATGAAAATTCCGTTGATGATTGGTGGTGCTACAACATCTAAAGTGCATACTGCTGTAAAGATTGCTCCTCATTATAGCGGTCCAGTTGTGCATGTGAATGATGCGTCGCGAAGTGTGCCTGTATTAGGTTCTCTATTATCTAATGAGCAGAAAGAAAATTTCATGAAAGGAGTGTCTGATGATTATTCAAGAATTAGAACTCAACATGAAAATTCAATCAATCAAAATAAATTTATTTCACTAAACGAAGCTCAACTAAATAAAGTGAAAATTGATTGGAATAGTCAGGTGGTGGTTGCACCGAAAAATTTAGGAGTACATGTTTTAGAAAATTATCCACTCGAAAAATTAGTGCCTTATATCGATTGGACCCCTTTCTTTCATTCTTGGGAGATGAGAGGGTCGTACCCTAAAATTTTAGAAGATAAAGAAAAAGGCATTGAGGCAAAAAAATTGTTCGACGATGCACAAGCTATGCTTGATAATATTATACGTGAAAAATGGCTACAAGCTCATGCTGTCATCGGACTCTTTCCTGCTAATTCCGTGGGCGATGATATTGAAGTGTATGCGAATGAAGAACGAAATAAAGTGCTTACAAAGTTTCATACACTTCGTCAGCAAACATTAAAGCCAGAAGGACACCCTAATATCGCATTAAGCGATTATATCGCTCCTAAAACAACTAGTGTAAAGGATTACCTGGGCGCCTTTGCTTTAACAGCAGGGCAGGGTATAGACACTAAGGTGGAAGAATTTGAAAAAAATCAGGATGATTACAGTGCTATTATGTTAAAGGCATTGGCCGATCGCTTAGCAGAAGCATTTGCAGAACATTTACACGAACGCGTACGAAAAGAATTTTGGGGTTATGCAAGCAATGAACATTTTTCTAATCAGGAATTAATTCAAGAGCATTACAAAGGAATCCGACCAGCACCAGGGTATCCTGCTCAACCCGATCATACAGAAAAAAATCAGTTGTTCGATTTGTTAAAGGTGACAAATGCAACAGGAATTACTTTGACAGAAAGTTTAGCGATGTTGCCAACAGCAAGTGTTTGCGGATTGTATATTGGAAATGAAAATGCGCAGTATTTTGGGTTAGGAAAAATTAACATGGAGCAAGTGAAAAATTATGCGCAACGAAAAGGAATGGAAGAGTCTGTTGTGGCTAAATGGCTCGCCCCCGTTTTAATTTGAAAAGTGGAAGCCATAAAAAAAGGTCCGGATTTCCGGACCTTTTTTTATGATAATTCTTTGCGAATTAGTTAGTAGCTGTAGCAGCAACTTCTGTAGAAGCTGTAGCGTCTGTTGATTCAACAGCAGGAGTTTCAGCTGGCATTTCTTCAGTAGCAGTTACTTCTTCAGTAGCAGTAGCTTCTTCAGTTTTAGCTCCACCGCAAGATGATAATGCAACAACGAAAGTTGCAACAGCAAAGAATGTGAATAATTTTTTCATTTTGTTTGTTTTTGATTTTGGTTAAACTTACACCTTAATACCCAGAATGATTTTAAGTAACCCAGTTTTTATTCGATTTTTTTTAAAAAAACGTAAACTGCTGAAAATCAGAATTAAAAATTGAAAAGCTCAATGGGTTACTAAAAAATAATTGCTGACATTTGCTTTTATTAAAGGGTTACCTTTTACAATTAATCGAATTAAAGACTACATCAGCATGAATCAGGTTCAACCTGTTGCCGAAAATCAAGTGATAGAGCTTCTACAAGCTGGAGATGATAAAACTTTAAAAGTGGTTTATCGTCAAAATTACCAGGCCGTTGTAAGTTTTATATTGAATAATGGAGGCACCTTGCAGGAAGCAAAAGATACTTACCAAGAGACGGTCATTATCTTTTGTGAGAAGCTTAAGCAGGAAGGATTTGAATTAAACTGTAGCATTAAAACGTTCTTATATTCAATCGGGCGCCGTCTGTGGCTCAAGCAGCTTAAACGAAAATCGCGTTTTACCACCGAAGAGTTAAATGATAGTGAAGATTATCTACCACTCGAAGAAGATAAAACCGATGAGCGTGAAGAGCAGTTCTATGCCATGAACCAAGCATTGGAACAATTAGGTGAGCCTTGCCGGTCTATTCTCAAAGACTTTTACATACACAGTAAAAACATGGATGAGATTACGCAGAAGTTTGGATATACGAATGCTGATAATGCAAAAAATCAGAAATATAAATGTTTGAAACGACTCAAAAAGAGTTTTTTCGAAGTCTTTAATAACGGATTAGTAACCAATGAAGAACTCCAGAGAGATTGATGAGATTATAGAAAGATACTGTTTCGGGGATTTAACCCCCGAGGAGCTTCGTATTTTTGAACAGTGGCTTGAAAGTGACCCTCAGCTTGCAGCTTCGGTAAATGATTTTTTATCCTTAAAAAATGCGTTTGAAAATTATCGCGAACGTCTCGATCTCAAAAAGAAAATTGAACGTATTCACGAAGAAGTTGAATATGATTTATTCAATACCCAAGCTCCACTGAAGGTAGTGAAGTCAGGTCAATCAACGAAGTTTTTATTCGGTAAGGAAAGAAGTTATTTTTCTATCGCAGCGGCAGTTTCTATCTTTATCTTAAGTGCTGTTTCGCTTTCATTATGGATGTTTGGTAATGGATCTTCGAAAAATCAAAATGCTTATCGCGAATTACGTCGTGAGGTAGAAAAGATTAAAAGAAATCAGAAAGAAATTATTAAAGGGATCAATGCAGTTGATTCAAAAGAGGATCGTAATCAATTTACCGGTACTGGGTTCGCAATTACTAAAGATGGTTATGTGCTTACTAGTTTTCACGTTATTCAAGACGCCAAAGAAATTTATATAAGTAATGAATCCGTTGGACAACTTCAGGCTGAAGTGGTTTATTCAGACAAGTCATTAGACCTTGCAATGCTTAAAGTAAATGAGGATAGTTTCCCTGGCTTTAAAGAGATTCCATTTGGAATAAAAAAATCGATTTCTGATCCAGGTGAAAAAGTGTTTACATTAGGCTTTCCTCGTGAAGATTTAGTTTTTGGTGATGGCTCAATTAGCTCTTATACGGGTTTTGAAGGTGATACAACCGCATACCAAATTAGTATCCCGGTGAATCCAGGTAATTCAGGCGGTCCTTTATTCGATAATCAAGGAAGTTTAATCGGAATTATCAGCGGTAAAAATGAGTCAGCAGAAGGAGCATCTTTCGCTGTAAAGTCAAAATGGATTAATGATTATATCAACTCTCAAGAAAAATCAACGCCCGTAGTACTGCCGAGTAACAAAAGTTTATCTGGCGTAGATAGGGCAACACAAATTAAACGACTGAAAGATGTTGTGTTTATGGTGAGGGTATATAATTAATTGTTTCAGAAAATAATGTTGAGCGGGTTCTTTAACCCGCTTTTTTATTGCTATTAATTTAACTCTTTTATATCAAAACGCTTTCTTAACTTTGCCCGCAAATATTTACGTATGAAAGTTGTTTATCGGTCTCTTTATTTATTGCTGTTGCTCTTAATTGTTTGTCCGATAAGTGGATTTTCTCAAAAACAATGGAGCCTGCAAGAGTGTGTTGATTATGCCGTGCAACACAACTTGTCGGTTAAACAGCAATACATCGCAACGCAAACACAAGATAATGCGGTAAGTCAAAGTTTGTATTCTTTTCTCCCCACGCTAAACGCATCAGGGAGCGGTAGCTTCAACTGGGGGCGCTCTGTAGATCCGTTTTCTTATACGTTTACTAATTCAGAAATTAAATCGATTAACCCATCACTGAGCTCCAATATTACTTTGTTTAATGGATTTCAATTGCAAAACAACCTTAAACAAAGTAAGTTGAATTATTTGGCGGGTCAGAATGATTTGAAAAAGATTCAAAATGATATTTCATTGAGTGTGGTCTCTGCTTATTTACAATTTTTATATGCTAAAGAGCAATTAAAGTTAACCCAAGCCAGAGTGAATGAATCTCAAAAGCAACGTGATCGTGTGAAGTCAATGTCGGATGCAGGTGTAATGACGCAAGGAAATTTGTTAGATGCTGAATCGCAATTGGCGAATGAGGAACTCAACAATATTACTGCTGAAAATCAAAATACTATTGCTCGATTGTCGCTTGCGCAATTGCTCGAATTAGATAGTATCGCCAATTTTGATATCGTAACTCCATCCGTAGAAATTCCTACATCGGCTGTGTTAAATTCAACAGCTGATCAAATTTTTGAATTAGCGCTGTCGCATTTACCAGAAATTAAAAGTGCTAATTATAAAGAGAAGAGTGCAATGACTTCTTTAAGCATTGCTAGAGGAAGTTATATGCCTCGATTAACAATGTTCGGATCTTTATCAACCGGTTATTCGAGTACAACAAGAAATATGAATGGCACTCCGCAGTTTTTAGGATTTTATCCTACAGGTTATGTTACTACCTCTGGCGAAGATGTATTAGCACCCGCATTTTTAACGGATTATGTAAAAACACCCATCTCAACGCAGTTCGATAATAATATTACGAAGGCCTTGGGAGTTAGTTTGAGTATTCCCATTTTTAATGGAATGTCGGCACGTTACAGAGTAAGTAATGCAAAGTTGAATTTGCTTTCTGCCGAAACCAATTTACAACAAGCGAAGAATTCAGTATTTAAAAGTGTGCAGCAAGCAGTAGCAGATGCAAATGCAGCACAGAAAAAATATCAAGCATTGTCAAAAAGTGTTACAGCACTTAACGAAGCCTTTTCGTATGCCGAAAAAAGATATAATGCGGGATTAACAAGTTCTCTTGAATTTCTAACGGCCACGAATAACCTAACAAGAGGGAAGGTTGAATTATTACAAGCTAAGTTCGATTTAATATTTAAAATTAAAGTGCTCGATTTTTATGCAGGTAATCCACTTGCATTTTAACATGTATTCGTATGAAAAAGAAAATAGGAATTGCAGTAATCATTGTTATCATTGGGTTGGTAATAGCAAAAAAAGTTGGTTGGATCGGTTCTAATCAAGCAACAAAGGTAAGTGTTGAGTCTGCTGCTAAGCGTGATATCGTAGAAACGGTTTCTGCTAGTGGAAAAGTGCAACCTGAAAAGGAAATTAAAATTACCGCAGATGTATCGGGTGAAATTGTAGAGCTTTATGTGAAGGAAGGGGATGTTGTCAAAAAGGGCACTTTACTTTGTAAAATAAATCCGGAAATTTACCTGTCTAGTTTAGATCGCGCACAAGCTGCTGTGAATGGTTCTGTTGCTAATTTATCAAGTAGTAAATCACGTTTGGCACAAGCTGAATCGCAAATGCAAAAGGCGGAGCTTACTTATAATCGTAACAAAAAATTATACGATGATAAGGTGATTTCTTCTCAAGATTTTGAATCGATAAAGTCTGCTTATGAGGTAGCCAAAGCTGAAGTAGATGCAGCTCGTATGGCTATCGCTTCTTCTCAATTTACAATCAAAAGTTCTGAAGCTAGTTTAAAAGAATCGAAAGAGAATTTAAACAAGACAAATATTTATGCCCCTGTTGATGGAACAGTTTCTAAGTTGAGTAAAGAAAAAGGGGAACGTGTGGTTGGAACAAATATGATGGAAGGAACGGAGATTATGCGTCTCGCTAATTTAAATGAAATGGAAGTAAGTGTGGATGTGAGTGAAAGTGATATTGTGCGTGTTTCAAGAGGTGATACAGCCGAAATTGAAATCGATGCTTACCTCGGACGTAAGTTTAAAGGAGTGGTTACCGAAGTAGCTAATTCTGCAAGTGTGTCAGGCGTACAATCTACCGATCAGGTAACAAACTATACCGTGAAAGCAAGAATTTTACGAGAGTCTTATCAGGATTTATTAGAGGGTAAGTCCATCGACTTTAGTCCATTCCGACCTGGAATGTCTACAACAATTGATATTATAACTAATCGCGTTGGAAATGTATTATCAGTTCCAATCGCAGCAGTTACTACTCGTGATACGATAAAGACAGAAAATTTGAAAGGTGCCGATATTGCTACCTCTAAAGTAAAAGAATGTGTTTTTGTAGTAGTAGATGGAAAGGTGAAAATGAAGTTTGTAAAAACGGGTATTCAGGATAATTTAAACATTCAGATTTTAGAAGGGTTAACAGATGCGGATAAGGTGGTCACTTCTCCTTTTAGAGCTATTTCTAAGTCGTTGAAAGATGGCGATGATGTAAAAATTGTTTCAAAAGACGAACTTTTTGTTACCGAGGAATAATGATTCTGCATATTGAAACAGCTACCGATATTTGCTCGGTAGTGCTGGCTGATCAAGGGGTGGTAATTGCTGAAAAAACATCTCCTCCCATTCGTGATCATGCCTCTTCTCTTGCAGTGTTTATTGATGAGGTGTTGAAGGAGGCTAATGTAAAACCAGCCGATTTAAAAGCTATCGCAGTGAGTAAGGGGCCTGGCAGTTATACCGGACTTCGTATTGGTGTTTCTACTGCAAAAGGATTTTGTTATGCTCTTAATATTCCACTCATCGCTATTGCTACTACTCAATCTATGGCGCAGCAGTTTTATCTTCAATATCCTGATTATAACGGTTACGTAGTGCCGCTATTGGATGCTCGTCGCATGGAAGTGTATGGCGCAATTTATAATTCGCAATTAGAAGAAATTCATCCCATCGTTGCCGAAGTGTTACACGAAAATAGTTTTGCATTTCAAACCCAATATAATTATACATTAATTGGCAGTGGAACAACAAAGTCAAAATCAATATTTGAAAATCAGCAGCAGTTGCATTTCAATGAGCATTTTTCTGTTTCTGCTATTGGTCTTGTAAAGCCTGCGTTAAAAGCTTTTCAAGAACAAACGTTTGAGGATGTTGCCTACTTCGAGCCTTTTTATTTGAAAGACTTTGTTAGTCCGCATTTTAAATCGGAAAACTAAAAAATGTTTGATTTGTTGTAAGGATTAATAATTTCATACGACTAATCTGAAAATTATTAATCATGAAACAATATTTAATCAGTTTAGCAGGCGCTATCATCTTAATGTCCTGTACGAATCCTAACAAGGGTCAACAATCAAAATCAGATCAGTTAAACAATCATCAAAAATTAACAGCAATGGAACAAACTAATTTAGATACCGCAACATTCGGTGGAGGATGTTTCTGGTGCGTAGAGGCAATTTATCAGCAATTAAACGGAGTAATATCAGTGGAGAGTGGTTATTCTGGCGGACAAAGAGTCAATCCTTCTTATGAGCAAGTGTGTAGCGGAGCAACAGGTCATGCAGAGGTGGTTCAGATTGTCTATGATACAACTAAAATTTCATTCGATGAATTGTTGCAAGTATTTTGGACTGTTCATGATCCTACTACGTTAAATCGCCAAGGTGCTGATGTAGGTACGCAATACCGTTCAGTAGTGTTTTATCATAACGATCATCAAAAAGAATTAACAACGAACTATATTGCTAAACTGAATTCAGAAAAAGCATATCCCAATCCGGTTGTTACGGAGGTAAGTCCTTATACTGCATTTTATAAAGCCGAAGACTATCATCAAAATTACTATAACGAAAATCAAAACCAACCTTATTGTTCTTTGGTTATCCAGCCCAAAGTGGAAAAGTTTAAAAAAGTATTTGGTAATAAACTAAGGAAGTAATTGAGTTTAATTAAAATAGGGAAGCATTAGCTTCCCTATTTTTTTAAATATTAAAATGTTGCTTCGCCATATCAGTTACTGCGCTGCCAATGGCCAAACAGGCGGTGGCGGCAGGCGATGGTGCATTTAAAACATGCAAGGCATTATCGCTATGTACAATTTTAAAATCATCAATCATCTGTCCCGATGAATCCAATGCCATCGCACGTACACCCGCTCTCCCTGGAACAATGTCTTCCATTTTTAAATCCGGAAGTAGTCGTTGCAATCGTTGTAAAAATAATCGCTTGCTAAATGCTCTACGATATTCATCTAAACCAAATTGCCAATGCTTGAAAAATAATTTCCAAGTACCAGCATAACTCAATGCATCAACGGTATCGGCTAAGTTAAAATCTGTTTTGCCATATCCTTCGCGCTTAAATACAAACACCGCATTGGGCCCACATTCTGTTGGGTGATTAATCATCCGCGTGAAATGCACACCCAAAAATGGAAATTGTGGATTAGGTACAGGATAAATTAAATTCTTCACTTTATGCTTGGCAGCTTCTGTTAATTCGTAGTAATCTCCTCTGAATCCAACAATTTTCATGTCTGGATCAACACCATCTTTTTTCGCTATACGATCGGTTTGTAGTCCCGTGCAATTTACTATGTTGTTGCAGGTAAAGTTTCCTTTTGGAGTTGCTACTGTTGTTTTCCCATCCGCTTTAATAAATCCAGTTACTTCATGCTCCAACGCAACTTTGCTTCCTGGAAATTTTTGTTCAATTAAATCTGCAAGCACTTTGCAAACGCCAACGAAATCGATAATTCCCGTACATCCTACTCGTATTCCTTCAATCCCTGAGCAATAAGGTTCAATTTCTTTTATTCTTTCAGCAGAAATTAACTCGATATCTTCTACACCATTTTGTAATCCGTGGTTGTACACTTTATGCATGTGTGGTAATTCTGATGGGTCAGTTGCCACAATTAATTTCCCGCAAATATCATGAGCAATGTGGTGTTCTTTCGCAAAAGCAACCAGCTCTCTTCTTCCCTCTACACAATTCTTGGCTTTATAGCTACCTGGCTTATAATAAATGCCCGAATGAATAACACCGGAGTTTCTTCCTGTTTGATGGAAGGCTACTGCGTTTTCTTTTTCAAGAACTAATATTTTCAAGTCAGGTCGGTGCAGATTTAACTTATAGGCAGTCGAGAGTCCAACTATTCCTCCTCCGATAACAATAATGTCGAAGTGCTTATTTTCCATGCAACAAATGTAATGCGTACTAACATAACTTCCGAAGTGAAATCGATTTAAATGTCAAATCAAAAAAACACATAAAAGTGTTAATAACTACGTCTCAACACTGCTAAACTAACTTGATTGAAGTATAAATTTGTTTCTCCTATTACCCTTTATGCGTCAACTCAGCCGAATCATTTTATTTGTTCTATTTCCTGCCATCGTTCATGCTGGTATATCTGACAACCCCTTCTTGGGAATAAAATCTGCTGGTATGGGAGGTAGTATTACTTCCTTGGGAATGGATGGTAGCGCTGCATTTAATAATCCAGCAACAATGACTTTCTTAAAGAAAAATTACATCAATGCGGCTATAAACTTTTCGTCACCGAATTCGGTTTTTTTAATGAATACGGGAGATAAATACAATTCATTAAAATCGAATTTGCTTCCAATAAGTCTTTATGGAGTTTATAAATTTACTGATAAGGTCGACTTAGGTTTGGCAGTAAATAATCCGTTTCAAAACAAAATTGCATGGGACGAAAATTGGGCAGGTAAATATATTTGTACAGCCAATCAATCCAATGTTCTGAATATTCAGCCAACTATTTCTTATCGTGTGAATGATAAGTTCTCTGTAGGTGGTGGATTGATGGTAACTCGGTATAATCAAAAAACATCCAAATCCCTCAACTATGAAAGTGCAGCAGGTGATGTAATGGTTGATTATAATTTAAATGCAATAGCAATGGGCTTAAACCTTGGCGTAAATTATAATTACCAGAAGTGGCATCTTGGCTTATCTGCTCGAACAGGATTGACCTATAAAGCAAAAGGCGACGCCACTTTAAAAAATGTTCCAGTATCATTAGTCAGTAATGGAGTGTTGCCTGCATCTTCTTCTAATTGTACTTCTACAGTTAAACTGCCCGCAGTTATTTCATTAGGAGCAGGCTATGAGCTCGATGAAAATTGGTTGATAACAATGGACGTAAATATTTATAACTGGACAAATATCGATTCTTTAAAAATTAAAGTAGAAAATTTTCAGCAGTGTGATTTTAACGTAAAGCAAGATGTAAGCAGCTCCTATGCTATTCGCTTTGGCGCTCGCTATTTATACTCTAAAAAAGTTGTTTTTCGAGGAGGGTTTGCTTTTGATTTATCTCCAGTTTTAGATACCTATGTAAATCCAGCTTTCCCAGATTACAATAGGATTTCCTATACCACGGGTACTTCTTATCAGTTGAATAAACAGTTTTCTTTCGATGCATTCATTGGATTTACCAATATAAAAGAACGAAAAGAGACAAAGAATGTAAATAATTTTAACGGTACTTATAAGTCGAATGCGCTTATTGGTGGAATTGGATTGAACTATGAATTTTAATTTTAAGCTAATATTATTTTTACTTTTTACGGCTTTCGTTTCTTGTAAGCCTAATTTAGATGAACCTCGTTATACCGGTGGACAAGCTGTGTTTACTCGCTTTGTGGCTATTGGTGATGATTTTGGTTCAGGGTTTTCCGATGGCGCACTTACGCGTATTAATCAAACTGCTGCAGTTCCTCTATTGTTGGCCGAGAAATTTCAATTGGCAGAGGGTGGAGAATTTAATCAAGCTTTAATGCCCGCAGGTAATGGTGCTGGATATGATTATATTTCAAATGCTTTTTCTGGTGTGTTTTCTTTATCGAGTTACATTAATTGTCAAAATAAATTATCCTATCAGATTCTTAAAAATACTTTTTATCCTGCCACGCAAAATTGGTTAGGCGCTAAACATTATAATAATTACTGTATTCCAGGCTTAAAATCATTTCAAGCGTATAGTCAGTTTGCTGGTAAATCATATCCCGCTGGTAATCTCTTTTATCACCGAATGGCATCTGATACAGGAATTGCTGGTTTGTCTTCTACTGTATTAGGAGATGTGCAATATGTGAATCCTACCTTTGTAATGGTTTGGATTGGCGCATCTGACGTATATAACTATGCGTTTTCTGGTGGAGCAGGAGAGGTTGGTGGTTTGAATACCTATGATATCACTCCTGTAGATACATTTGCGAATGCAATAAATTATATTTTTAATGGATTAACAGGTGCAGGACAAAAAGGAATTGTGGTTAATATTCCAGACCTTGCCGATATCCCTTATTTCAATGCTGTATCGTATGACGATTTGAAATTATCTGCACAGCAAGCTAACGATTTAAATATGATTTCTCCTCCTGGATTTCATTTTTCAGCTGGTAATAATGCGCTTGTTATTGCAGAACCTACTGGTGGAGTAATACGTCAAATTCGAAAGGGTGAATATGTGTTAAATTGTATCACTTCGGATTCGATTAATTGCGGCGGTTGGGGCACTCCTCAAAAACCTATTCCTGCCAACTATATTTTAGATAGCAATGAAGTGAGTAAAATCTCTAATCGCATAGCAATTTTTAATTCTGATTTGCGAACTGCAGCCAATGCAAAGGGGTTTGCATTCTTCGATTTTAATCGCTTTATGTCGAATTTAAAAAGTGGTTATTCTTTCAGTGGTACCTCTGCTACTTCTGCTATGTTTTATGGAGGAGCTGTTTCATTAGACGGCTATCATCTAACCCCTCGAGGCTACGCAATGGTTGCTAATGAGTGTATCAAATCGATTAATTCGAAGTATAAAAGTAACCTGCCTTTAGTTAATACAGTCGATTATTCCGGAGGGCTGTTCCCTTAATCTGCAACCCGCAGTAATTCCTTCTGATTTTTCGATGATGGTAAGAGGTTAAATTTTATCTTTGCACTTGCACAATCAGGCGTTTAATCAAAATGAGTCAACATAGTATTATCGGAAATATTTCTCCTGAATTAATAGAAGAAATGTATCGTCAGTATTTAGGCAATCCAGAAAGCGTAGATGCTAGCTGGAAACAATTTTTTCTAGGGTTCGATTTTGCCCGTGCCCGCTTCGGAGAGGAGTCAGACGTAATTCCTGAAAAAGTAGATAAGGAGTTTAAAGTGATCAACCTGATTAATGGTTATCGTTCCCGCGGACATCTTTTCACTAAAACAAATCCGGTTCGTGAACGCAGAAAATACCAACCTACTTTAGCTCTTGAAAATTTCGGATTGGCTTCTGCCGATTTAGAAACTGTTTTTTCAGCAGGACAAGAGTTAGGAATTGGACCTGCAAAACTGAAAGATATAATCGCTCATCTCGATGAAACGTATTGTCAAAGTGTGGGTGCTGAATATAAATACATTCGTAATCCGGAAGTAATTAATTGGCTTCAATCAAGAATGGAAGCAACTAAAAATCGTCAGCTTTTTTCTATTGAAGAAAAAAAACGCATCCTTCACAAATTGAATGAAGCGGTGGCTTTCGAAAATTTCCTTCATACTAAATTTACTGGTCAAAAGCGATTCTCACTTGAAGGTGCTGAATCTACAATTCCCGCACTAGATGCTGTAATTGATGCAGGCGCCGAGCTAGGAATTAAAGAATTTGTTATTGGTATGGCTCATCGCGGTCGCTTAAATGTGTTAGCGAATATTTTGGGAAAGAGTTATGAGGATATTTTTTCAGAGTTTGAAGGAAAAGAATTTGATGAGAATGCTTTTAATGGCGATGTGAAATATCATCTTGGTTTTTCAACTGATGTAGAAACAATGCACAAAAAGAAAGTGCATTTAAGCTTAACTCCGAATCCCTCTCATCTCGAAACAGTAGATCCTATTGTTGAAGGGATTGTGCGTGCAAAACTTGACGAAACAAAAGAGTACACTGTGAACAGTATCGCACCTATCCTAATTCATGGAGATGCAGCGATAGCAGCGCAAGGTATTGTTTATGAAGTTATTCAAATGTCTCTGTTGAAAGGTTATTCAACAGGAGGTACCATTCATCTGGTTATCAATAACCAGGTTGGATTTACCACGAACTATACAGATGCCCGTTCAAGTACCTACTGCACAGATATCGGCAAAGTAACATTATCGCCAGTGTTCCATGTGAATGGAGATGATGTAGAGGCGCTGATATATACAATTCGTCTTGCAATGGAATATCGTCAGACCTTCCATCAGGATGTGTTTATCGATATTTTATGCTACCGTAAATACGGACATAATGAAGGAGATGAACCTAGATTCACCCAGCCTCTTTTGTATAAAGAAATCGCGAAGCATTTAAACCCTCGTGAAATTTATAATCAGAAATTATTGTCAGAAGGTTTAGTAGAAGCAAATCTTGCAAAGGAAATGGAAAAGTCATTCAAAGATCTTTTGCAAAGCAACCTCGATAACTCCAAGCTTCGTGAAAAAACTAAGGTGACTCCTTTCATGGAAGGTCGTTGGTCAGAATTTCGCTTGAGTACTCCTGCCGATTTTGATCAGTCGCCAGTAACAGCTGTAGATAAAAAAACAGTTCTTTCACTTGCAGATAAAATTACCTCTTTACCATCTGATAAAAAGTTCTTCAATAAAATTGTTCGCTTGTTCGATGATCGAAAGCAAATGATAAAAGAACCAGGTCGCTTAGATTGGGCAATGGGAGAATTACTAGCCTATGCCACTTTGATGAATGAAGGATATCCTGTTCGTGTGAGTGGCCAGGATGTAGAACGTGGTACGTTTTCACATAGGCATGCCGTTATACGATTAGAAGATTCCGAAGAACAATATGTTCCGTTAAGTCATCTTTCAGATAAACAAGCACCATTTTATATTTATAACTCATTGTTGAGTGAGTATGGCGTACTCGGATTCGAATATGGTTATTCCTTCGCTTCACCAGATTCATTGGTAATATGGGAAGCACAGTTTGGTGATTTTGGCAATGGAGCTCAAATTATCATCGATCAGTATTTAAGTAGTGCCGAAGATAAATGGCGCCGCATGAACGGATTGGTGATGTTGTTGCCGCACGGATATGAAGGACAAGGTGCAGAACATAGCAGTGCTCGTTTAGAGCGGTTCTTACAGTTATGCGCAGAACATAATATGCAAATTGCAAATTGTACAACTCCAGCAAACTTCTTCCATTTGTTGCGTCGTCAAATGCATCGTGAGTTCAGAAAACCTTTGGTGGTCTTTACACCGAAAAGTTTACTTCGTCATCCAAAATGTGTTTCTACTATCGCAGATTTGACGAAAGGTGGATTTCAAGAGGTAATAGATGATACAACAGCTAATGCAAAATCTATAAAACGTGTGGTGTTCTGTTCAGGAAAAGTATATTATGATTTGCTCGAACGTCAGCAAGCAGATAAGGAAAGTGAAGTGGCCTTGGTACGTGTAGAACAACTTTATCCATTCCCACAAAAACAATTGGAAGCAGTTGTGGCAAAATATAAAAATGCAAATGAAATCGTTTGGTTGCAAGAAGAGCCAGAAAACATGGGCGCATGGTCGTATCTTTTACGTACGTGGACAAACGTTAGTTTGAAGTTGATTGCACGTGAAGCAAGCGCAAGCCCAGCAACAGGGTCGCATAAGCAACATGATAAAGAACAACATGCTTTAATAGAAAAAGCATTTGCTAAATCTGAAATTCCAGTATTAAACTAAAATAATTAAGAAGAGTATCTTCTCTAAAAATAAGAATATGGCTGTAGAAATAAAAGTTCCATCCCCAGGGGAATCAATCAGTGAAGTACAAATTGCTCGTTGGATAAAAAACGATGGCGATTATGTAGAAAAGGATGAAGAGATAGCAGAAATTGATTCTGATAAGGCAACGTTAACGTTAGTAGCCGAAGCTGATGGTGTTTTAAAAACTTTAGCAAAGGAAGGAGAAACAATTGCGGTAGGTTCAGTGGTAGCTTCAATCGATACAACCGCTAAGGCCCCAGCTAAAAAAGAAACCAAGAAAGCGGAGCCGACAAAAGCAGTTGAGCCAGTTGTAGATGCAAGCGCTTCTTCAAAAGAAACATACGCAAGTGGTCACCCAAGTGTAGCTGCGAAAAAAATGATGGATGAAAATAATATTGGCCCCGCGCAAGTTCCTTCATCAGGAAAAGATGGAAGAATTACAAAGGGAGATGTTGTTAATGCCATTAAAAATGGAACCCCTCGTTTGTCAATGCCAGTACATGAAACTTCCCGTGATCAGAAGCGTGAAAAAATGACCATGTTGCGTAAGAAGGTTTCAGAGCGACTTGTTTCTGTTAAACGAAATACAGCAATGTTAACCACTTTTAACGAAGTGGACATGAGTGCGGTGATGAACTTGAGAAAACAATATAAAGATGCTTTTAAAGAAAAACATGGTATTGGTCTAGGTTTTATGAGCTTTTTTACAAAGGCCGTTACGGAAGCTCTGCAGGCATTTCCAGCTGTTAACGCTCAAATAGATGGTGATGAAATTGTTTATCATAACTATTGTGATGTTGGTATTGCAGTTAGTGCTCCTAAAGGTTTGATGGTTCCAGTTATTCGTAACGCCGAAGGCTTAACCCTCGCTCACCTAGAAGCGACGATAGCAGGATTAGCAGCTAAAGCCCGTGATGGAAAAATTACAGTGGATGAGATGAATGGTGGAACATTTACGATTACTAACGGTGGTGTATTTGGGTCAATGATGTCAACTCCAATTATCAATCCTCCTCAAAGTGCCATTTTGGGTATGCATAATATTGTTGAACGTGCTGTTGTGGTGAATGGGAAAATCGAAGTTCGTCCAATGATGTACTTGGCTTTATCGTATGACCATCGCATCATCGACGGACGGGAGTCGGTTGGGTTCCTAGTAAAAGTAAAACAAATGATAGAAGAGCCTGTTAAGTTGATGACAGGTGGTGCGGATCCGATGAAGGTACTATTAGGAGTTTAACATCCTTAGAACATAAGAGCCAACCTCACAGTTGTATCGATAAGATAGCATTGTGAGGTTTTTTTATTCGCTAACCGCAACAACTTCTTGCACTTCTGGTAGCATGCGTTTTAATAAATTTTCTATTCCTGATTTCAAAGTGATGGTTGACGAAGGACAACCACTGCATGCGCCTTTTAAAACAACACTTACGGTGCCATTTTCAAACGATTTAAAATGGATAGCGCCACCATCACCTTCAACAGCTGGCTTTACATACTCTTCCAATAGTTCAGTAATCTTCTTTTCTAATTCAGGTGATGTAGGAATATTTAATTTTTCCTTCTCAACGCTAGATTTTTCATTCGCTACTTCAGCATTTTTTTTCGTAGCCGCAGGAACGTGATTTTCATTAAACGGCGACCCAATAAATAATGATTCTCCTGACATTAAAAATCCTCTGATAAACTCTCTGATAATATTGGTAACATCAAACCAGTCAATTTCAGAATCTTTGGTGAGCGTAATAAAATTGGAAGTGATAAATACTTTTGTAATTCCACTGAATGAAAAAAGAGAGGCAGCCAGCGGACTATTTACTGCGGCTTCTTTGGAATCGTACTCTACCACACCGCCTTCCAGCAAATTTACATTCGCAACAAATTTCATACTGTTAGGGTTTGGTGTTAGCTCAGCGTAAATAGTAATCGGGGTCATATTTTTAATGTTGAAAGTGCAAAGTTAAGCAACGCACATCTTATTAGTTCATGGCTTTGTAAATTTAATGCAAACATTTCTTGTTGTAACTTTGTCACCGCCATGAATGATGATTCCCTAAAATGTTTTGCTATTTCTTCTGAAGAAGAATGGAATGATTGTGCCTTGGCAGTGTTTAGGTATCAAGCAACACACGTGGAAGTGTATAAACGCTATGTTGAATTATTAGGAGTTGAAATTGAAGCTGTTCAACATTATTCGCAAATTCCTTTTCTCCCCATTTCGCTTTTCAAAACGCAGTCGGTTCTTGCCAATCAAGTTGCACCAGAAATAACATTTACAAGTAGTGGTACAACGGGAATGATTACTTCACAACACCATGTGGCTAATCTTGCGCTTTATCAAGAGAGTTTTATGAAAGCTTTTCATGATTTTTACGGACCCGTAGAGGATTATTGTATCATTGGATTGTTACCTGCCTATCTCGAACGCAGTGGTTCAAGTTTAGTGTATATGGTTAACCAGCTCATCCATAAAAGTAATAATCAGCATTCGGGATTTTATTTGAATCAGTACAAAGAATTGCAAGAATTATTAGCTCAACTAAAATTGCAAAACCAAAAAACAATACTCTTCGGAGTAACCTTCGCTTTGTTGGATATGGCTGAAAATTTTTCGGTCGATTTCCCTGAGCTAATTGTCATGGAAACCGGAGGAATGAAAGGACGTCGCAGAGAAATGGTACGTGAAGAATTACACAAAGTATTAGCGAAAGGGTTTGGCGTAAAGAAAATTCATTCCGAATATGGAATGACGGAATTACTATCTCAGGCTTACTCAAAAGGAGAAGGTTTATTTAAATGTCCACCTTGGATGAAAATTCTTGTGAGAGAAATGAATGACCCTAAACAATTTGTGATCAATGGAGTAACTGGGGGAGTAAATGTTATTGACTTGGCCAATTACTATTCTTGTTCCTTCATTGCCACTCAAGATTTGGGTAAAATTCATCCTGGAAATCAATTTGAAATTATAGGAAGATTTGACCATGCTGATTTAAGAGGATGTAATTTGATGGTACAATAAAATTGAAGTGTAATTTAGCTTCATTCTTTCTTGTAAATAGCTTGGTTTGATATACATTTGCGGCTGCATGGAAAATACCTTACCTGCTTCTGAAACTTTGGGACTAAAACATAAAATCCGCGATTATTCTCAGCTTACAAAAATGCGTCTGGCTACGTTAGTCGTATTTTCAGCTGCGATGGCTTTTATGACAGCTCCCGGAGCCATTGATTTTGTTAAAATGGGATGGTTGGTTTTAGGAGGCTTTTTAGTAACCGGTTCTGCTAATGGATTTAATCAAGTGATGGAAAGAGAGCTGGATATACTGATGGATCGTACCAAAGCTAGGCCTTTACCAGATGTACGAATGAGTATTTCTGAAGCAATTACTGTTTGTATCATTTCAGGAATCATTGGCGTAGCAATATTGGGCTATTTTATGAATTTAGCAAGTGCAATATTGGGAGTTTTTGCGATTGTACTTTATACGATTGCTTACACACCCATGAAACGCAAATCACCAATAGCAGTTTTTATCGGAGCTGTGCCAGGTGCCATTCCTCCATTATTAGGTTATGTAGCGGCAACAGGTAATTTTAATTCAGCAGCTTGGTTATTGTTTGGAATACAGTTTTTATGGCAGTTTCCTCACTTTTGGGCTATTGCCTGGGTGATGGACGATGATTATAAAAAGGCAGGGTTTAATTTGTTACCCACTGGAAAACGAGATAAAGGTTCTGCTTGGCAAACCGTCCTATATACCATCAGTTTAGTCCCCGTAGCGGTTATGCCTTGGGTATTTGGTGTATCTGGATGGATATCTATGGTCGTTATGTTAGCGGTAACTTTGTACTTTTTGTTTCAAGCAATTCAACTGTATAGAATGTGTTCAATTGAAGCGGCTAGAAAATTAATGTACGGGTCATTTTTTTATCTTCCTGTCGTACAAATTGCAATGGTAATTGATAAAATAGGTTAGTCTATGGAAAATACAATCACATCACCCACCACCGAATTGGAACCAACAATTCCAACTCAAAAAATAATTTTATGGATTGCCCTCGCAAGTATTGTTATGCTATTTGCTGGATTAATGTCGGGCTACATCGTTCGACAAGCAGAAGGGAATTGGCTGGTATTTGAAATACCATCGATGTTTTATGTCTCAACTGCTGTGATACTGGGAAGCAGCATTACTCTGGAACTGTCACGATCAGCAATAAAAAAAGAAGAGAATAAAAAGTCCTATCAGTTTTTATTTTACACCCTGATCTTAGGAGTAGCCTTTGTTGTATTTCAATTCATGGGTTGGAATCAATTAGTTCATAATAATATTCATTTTGCAGGTGGAAATCCTTCGGAATCATTTTTTTATGCATTATCCGGATTGCATTTAGCCCATCTGTTATTTGGAGTAATTAGCATGGCATTCACCACATTTAAGGCAAAAAAGAACCGTTATTCTGCGAAAAATCATCTAGGAATTTCACTTTGTGCTACATATTGGCACTTTTTAGATTTTCTTTGGTTGATTTTATTTGTATTTTTGGCGCTGTTTCGATAAAAATTAGATAATCTTTAAAACACTCACACTACCGTATGGCTGCAGAAGCTACACTAAACAACGAAAACTCTAACTCTAGTTCATGGGGTGGAGGAGTTTCTCCATTTGGAATCAGCTGGGGAAAAATGATGATGTGGTTCTTCCTTGTGTCGGATGCATTCACATTCTCCAGTTTAATTATTGCTTATGGCGCGTTCCGTCATCGTCATACTCAGGTATGGCCAACCGCAAACGATGTGTTTACGCATTTTCCGTTTGTACATGAACACTTACCATTGGCTTATGTAGGGTTAATGACCTTCATCCTTATCATGAGTTCCGTAACCATGGTTCTTGCAGTAGATGCAGGCCATAGAAGAGATAACAGAAGTGTTGCTATCTGGTTAGGATTAACAATTATCGGCGGATTTATGTTCGTCGGTTCCCAGGCTTGGGAGTGGTATAATTTCATTACAGGAACTCCGAAGGGAGCCTTAATTACTCCAATGGGGGAGATTTATCGTTTTCCTGAAAATGCACCGAGTTTACATAGTCATTCTCATACTGCAATTCCTGATTGGGCTTTGATAGCTCCAGATCATAAAGTGATTGCAGATAAGGCAGAGGTAGAACATATTAAAGCTATTTCAAAACCAATTAAAGGCGCTAACTTGGTGAATAACGAGTACGGACATCCGCTGTTTGCTGATTTCTTCTTCTTTATCACTGGATTCCACGGATTCCACGTATTTAGTGGGGTGGTAATTAACCTGATCATTTTCTTTAATGTGTTGGGTGGAGTGTACTCTCGTAGAGGCCATTATGAGCACATCGAGAAAACAGGGCTTTATTGGCACTTTGTCGATTTAGTTTGGGTATTTGTATTTACCTTCTTCTATTTGGTTTAATTAATAATTAAAAAAAGAAATTTATCATGAGTGAACATCATAATCATGAAATGCACGGTTACTATACCGGCGATATACACAATCAGTTCGTCCCTGAACATTACGATCCGAAAAATCGTTCTGTAATTTGGAAAACATTTTGGATTCTATTGTTTATTACTATCGGTGAAGTAGCTATTGCATTCACTAGTTTGTCAAAAGAATTAATGATGTTTATCTTCATTACTTTGACTATCGTTAAAGCATATTTTATTGTTGCGTTCTTTATGCATTTAAAGCACGAAAAGTTATCATTAGCTTATTGCATTTTACTTCCATTTATCCTTATTATTTATTTGATTGCAATGTCTTTGACTGAAGCAAACTATCTAAATCTTTGGGATTTGTTCTTTAAGTAACAGTGAGAAAATTCTGGATTCTATTCGGTTTATTAGTAGTTCCCCCGTTAGCATATTTATATTTGCAAACAGGAAAAAACAACTTTAAATCGCTTGAGGTTTTAGGTCCGGTTGAAATACAATCAAAAACCGTTGATGGTCGTCAGATAAACGATACTGTTTATCACACTATCAGCGGTTTTTCGCTTTTGAATCAAGATAGTGTACTTGTAACAGATGCTATTTTTAGAGGTAAAATTCATATTGCTAATTTTATCTTTACTACTTGCGGAACTATCTGTCCCAAAATGTCGAATGAAATGATGCGAGTGCAACATGCATTTGAAAAAGATACCGATGTCGTTATTGTTTCATACACCGTTGATCCTGAACATGATTCGCCTTCTGTTTTGAAGGAATATGCTCTTAAACATCGAGCAATTGCTAATAAATGGTTCTTCCTAACAGGAAACAAAAAAACGATTTACGACCTTGCACGCAATTCTTACTTTTTAGTCACAGGTGATGGTGATGGTGGCCCTGATGATTTTATCCATTCAGAAATGTTTACATTAATTGATAAACAAGGTCGAATAAGAGGGGGGAAAGATAAGCGTGGTAATGTTCAAACTTATGATGGAACGAACATTTTGGATGTAGACCGCTTAATTGAAGATGTGGATGTGCTAAAACGTGAATACACTAAACAATAATAAAATCGTCTTGTTGTAGAAAATAAACAAATCATGTTCTCTAATTTATCTGAAAAAGCTGTCTTTAGAATCGTCCTTTCGCTATCCATAGTTGTTTTTCTGGTTGTCGTTCTGTTAAATCAAAAGGTGCTTCCTCGTCCCGAGGTACTACCATCATTTGCAACATGGTTGCCTACATTAAATGCAATAATAAATGCAAGTTGTTCCATTTTGCTTATCCTTTCTTATCGTGCAATCCGAAATAAAAATGTCGGACTTCATAAGCAATTAAATCTTATTACCTTTTGCCTCTCTGCCTTATTTCTTGTTTCCTATGTTGCATATCATTGGATGGCCAATGAAACGAAGTTTCCAATAGATAATCCAATTCGTCCTTTCTACTTAGCATTATTGGCTAGTCATATTATTCTAGCCGCAGTGGTTCTTCCATTAATATTGATATCATTCTGGTACGGCTTAAACAACAAAGTAGAGAAACATAGAAAACTTGTACGATTTACTTTTCCTATTTGGTTATATGTTACTATTACGGGGGTTATCGTTTATTTGATGATCTCTCCTTATTACTCTTTTTAATTATTGTTTTACAAATTACAAGTTTTTAACTTTGACAGTATGAAAAAGATAATTCTATCACTCGTATTTGTTTTATCATTTACTCTTAATAACGATGTAAATGCGCAATGTTCTATGTGCCGTCAGGCGGCTGAATCCGGAATAAAGAAAGGGGAAATGCAAGGACGAGGATTAAACAAAGGGATTTTATTTCTAATGGCGATACCTTATGTATTAGGCGGTACTGCTTTTTTCATCTACAAAAAGAACAAAAGAAAGAAAACATCCATTGAACAATAAAAACGAAAAGTCGGGCGCTCCCGACTTTTTTTTATAACATGCAAAAAGAGGTCAAGGAAATTGTCGCGCAATTATTGGCAGCGTTTAATAAAAGTGCAAATAAAGCGCAAGCTATCAAAATGGAAGCGTATATGCGTAACCAGTTTGAGTTTTTTGGTTTACAAAAAGAAGTACGTGCTGAATTATCAAAGCCATTTATCCAACAGTTAGCGAATAGCAGCGAAAAGAATATGGAAGATATTGTGAAGTTTCTTTGGTCGCAACCTCAACGCGAATGCCACTACGTGGCCATGGAATACCTCATGAAGGTTCATCGAAAATGGAATAGAGAAACGTTGACACTTTTTGAGTGGATGATTGATAATAAATCGTGGTGGGACACTGTGGATGCAATTGCATCTAATATGGTTGGGAAATTATTACAACGATATCCAGATTTGATATGGCCATCAATTGAACGATGGGATGCGCATCCTAGCTTTTGGTTTCATCGCACAACGTTAATTTTTCAATTAAAATACGCCGCCAACACAGATAAGTTTTTATTGTTTGCTCAATGTGAAAAATATATTTCTTCCAAGGAGTTTTTTATTCAAAAAGCAGTAGGCTGGTCATTACGTCAGTATAGTAAGTTTAATCCAACCGATGTTCAGAAATTTGTTGATCAGCACACCCTTTCTACGGTAAGTCTTCGCGAAGCAAAAAAATACCTGTAAAATATCAGTATTTTATTTTTGCAGTGTAAAGTGAAGGCTTTGTATCTTTGTGACATTATGCTTCACAATAAATACGATAAGGCTACGCTTCAGAAAAAACTGGATCGGGAAAACTTCCAACGAATTACACTTTCTTTTTATCGATACGTTTTTATCAATCAATTAGAGATGTACCGTGCCGATTTATACAGACGTTTTGAAGAATTAAATATTCTCGGACGCGTATATGTAGCGCACGAAGGGATTAATGCACAGATAAGCATTCCAGAGCAACACTTCGAAACATTTAAATCACTTCTTGAACAAGATGAGCATTTGAAGTCTATGCCACTTAAAATTGCAGTGGAGGATAATGGAAAGTCATTTATAAAACTAATCGTTCGCATTCGCGAAAAAGTGGTAGCCGATGGTTTAGATGATGATTCTTTTGATGTGACTAAAGTTGGTAAACACCTAAATGCAGAAGAGTTTAATAAAGCACTTGAAGATCCAAATGCAATTGTGATTGATATGCGCAATCATTATGAAAGTGAAGTAGGTCATTTTGAAAATGCCTTATTGCCCGAATCGGATACATTTCGAGATTGTTTGCAGATGGGAATGGATATGGTGGAGAATAAAAAAGACCATAAAATTTTATTGTATTGCACGGGCGGTATTCGTTGCGAGAAAGCCAGCGCATGGTTTAAACATCACGGATTTGAAGATGTAAATCAATTGTATGGTGGAATAATTAATTACGCCCAAGAGATAAAGGAAAAAGGAATTCCATCTAAGTTTATTGGTAAAAATTTCGTTTTCGACGATCGACTAGGTGAGCGTATAACAGAAGATGTTATTGCTTCTTGTCATCAATGTGGAACAGCGTGCGATAATCATACAAATTGCGCAAATGATGATTGTCATTTGCTTTTTATACAATGCGACAAGTGTAAAGAATCAATGAATGGATGTTGTACACCAAAGTGCAAAGAAATTGCGGCACTCCCAATTGAAGAGCAGCGTAAACTTCGCAAAGGAAAAATCAAATCAGATACTCTTTCTGTTTATAGAAGTCGACTACGCCCCGATTTAAAACAGATTCTAAAATATGATCATGAATTGACAAAGTCGACGAATGATAGTAGCAAATAATTATCTTTTTTAGACTAAATAAAATCGTTGTTAAAAATCCGCATCACTGATGCGGATTTTTAATTTCATTATAGTAAGTGTTTGTAAATGGATATAAACGTTTATTAACCGAATAATTATTTACGATTTAATAATTTTACTGCGGGGTGGGGCTGCTGTCCCCCCATGGTGTTGAGTGCTGATTTTTGTGGAGTTTAAATTACTTAAAACTAATAGCCTTTACATTACTCAGTTTTTTCAATTACTGATGTTTCTAAACTGATGGTCTAATGATTATAATTGATATTTCTTTTCACTTAACTTACTTATTTCGAGCTATTAAAGAATCATATTCCTCGATTTGTCGATAACTTGCAAATGATTACACTGAATATTGCCTTTTGAATTGTATATTTGTAATTACCTCAATTATATAATTGCAACTAATGGAAAAAAGGTGGGTTTTTATACCGAAGGGAAGTGCAGAGACTATCCAGAAATTAAAGGATGAGTTGAATGTGCATCCAGTATTAGCCCAGCTTTTAGTACAACGTGGAATAAATTCTTATGATGAAGCTAAGCAATTTTTCAGGCCTTCATTAAATGATTTACATGATCCTTTTTTAATGAAGGATATGGAGAAAGCTGTTGAACGCATTTCTACAGCTATCCTCAACAAAGAAAAAATATTGGTGTATGGTGATTATGACGTAGATGGTACAACTGCCGTTTCATTGGTTTATACTTTCCTACATAATCAGTATGTGAATGTAGGATATTATATTCCCGATCGCTATAAGGAGGGGTACGGTATTTCTAAACAAGGTATCGATTACGCTAAGGAAAATAATTTTTCATTAATCATCGCCCTCGACTGTGGAATTAAAAGCATCGATAAAATTGATTATGCTAATTCATTAGGAGTAGATTTTATTATTTGTGATCACCACCGACCAGGTAATGAAATTCCTGACGCAATTGCTGTTCTTGATCCTAAACGTCCCGATTGCGATTATCCTTATAAGGAATTAAGTGGATGTGGAGTGGGGTTTAAATTGATTCAAGCAATCGCTCAGCAAAAAGGAATTCCATTCGAAGACCTCGAGCAATATCTCGATTTAGTAGCTGTTTCTATTGCAGCTGATATTGTTCCTATCACAGGTGAAAACAGAATTTTAGCTTACTACGGACTGAAACTTTTAAATAATAATCCTCGCCCCGGTTTTAAAGCAATCCTCGAATTGAGTAATTTTAAAAAAGATGAAATTACCGTTAATGATGTCGTGTTTTTAATTGCTCCAAGAATTAATGCAGCCGGTCGCATCGAATCAGGAGAAAAGGCAGTCGAGTTGCTTGTTTCTAAAAAAGATAATATCGCAGGCCAATTGGGTGATGGTATTAATGAACATAATTTAAGAAGAAAAGATTTAGATCAAAGTATTACTGAACACGCACTTCAATTAATCGAAGAAAGTGAGGACCATAAATTCCGAAAGTCAACGGTGCTTTACAACCCTGCATGGCATAAAGGAGTAATTGGTATTGTAGCGTCCCGCTTAACCGAAAAGTATTACCGCCCAACTATCGTCTTGACTAAAAGCAACGAAGAAAATAATATGGTTTCAGGTTCTGCTCGTTCTGTAAAAGATTTTGATGTGTATAACGCTATTGAAAGTTGTAGCGATTTGTTAGAGCAGTTTGGTGGACACATGTACGCAGCAGGATTGACAATGAAAGAAGAAAATGTGGAGGCGTTTATTCAGCGATTTGAAGAGGTCGTTTCGTCTACCATCGAAGATCGAATGCTGGTGCGCGAAGTAGAAATTGATGCAGAGCTAAATTTAAACGATATCTCTCAAAAGTTTTTTAATATCTTAAAACAGTTTGCGCCATTTGGACCAGGGAATATGTCGCCCATTTTTAAATCATCCAATGTGCGCGATAATGGAAGAGGAAAAGTAGTTGGTAATAATCACTTGAAATTAACCTTGGTGCAGCACGATGATTATCAATCTACCTATGATGGTATTGCTTTTCAATTAGGGCATCATCACCCGCAGGTGGAACAACAAGATGCTTTTGAAGTGGTTTATCACATTGAAGAAAATAATTTCAATAATAGGACAACGCTTCAATTAAACATCAAAGATTTAAAGTTTGTTACATCGGAAGAGATGGCCAAAGTTTAAAATCACTCCTAGTGATGAGTCTAACGGCAACCCCTATCCTTAAAAAATAATTTTCTGCTGGATGAACTTTAAAAACATTATCACTGGCCGCCGATTTAAATTCATATAATCTATTAACCGACTGCCCCCCTTCAGCAGTAAAAACAATTCCAATTTTTTGGTCTTTATTAATCAAGTAGTAATTCAAATAGAGCTTTAAATGTCCTTCTCTATCGTGAAAGTAAGAGTTATAACTTTCACTGTATGATTCTTCAATTCCGCGAAAAGCAAAGCCTGCATGAAGCTTATTAAACGATACATCAACCGTAGTTGAGTTAGGAAGTAATCCCCAACAATAAATGTTTTTTGATGCCTTCCATTCAAACCCTAATAATGGGGTAAGGTAATTACCCCAAAACTCGCGATTGTAATATCCACCTGCTTTCAGTTTGAATTTTTCATTGTAATATTTAGTGTACAAAATCGCTCCACCTAACTGATCGGTTGTCCACCCAAATTGATTTTCGAAAATTTTATTTTGACGGTAAACTAATGTAGCACTTAAGCTATTTTCATTTTTAAATTTATATACAAACGTAACAGGCAGCGATATAGAAATATAATGCGAATGAATTCTGCTGTAGGCCGATATAGTAGTACTACCATTCTGCTGAGTGGTGAGCGTGCTATCTACTTGCTGGTAAATTTTATTATTTATCTCTGGACTAATCAAGACTAATTTGTGCTCATTAATTTTAATCGGAGCATTAAAAGAATATGATTTCCATTCATGGTTAATCTTAAGTTCATCTTTACCTACAAATAATTTCGAAAGAGAAGTTTTTCCATATTGTATATTCAAGAGGTCAATATAAGGTTGTGCTTTTACATCAAACGCTGTAATAAACAAACAAAGGATTAGAAGTGTTATACGCATCTTTCGAAGATAGAAATTATTATCACTCACAAAGGAATTTACAATACCTTGTTTTTTAGTATCATTGTTAAATATTAATTCAGTATGTTTCGAATTTTATTATCGTCGTTATTCGCATCTCTTCGTTATCAAGGGACATTGGTTTCTCGATCAGAACTATTTAAAAAACTTTTTACACTTACTCTAAAACGTCAATCGGAACGCTCTCGTGATAAGGAGGTACATATTTCATTGATGGGTTCTACTTTTTATGCGTTTAGTTATCATACATTAAATTACTTAATTCATGAGATTATTATCAATGAAGAATATCGCTTCAAGTCATTAAATAATGCACCTGTAATTGTCGATTGTGGAGCGAATATAGGGATGTCTGTTTTATACTTCAAGAAATGTTATCCTCAAGCGAATATCCTTGCTTTTGAACCTAACCCTACTGCGTTTACACTTCTGAGTAAGAATATACAATCTTATCATTTATCAAATGTTGAAACGCATCATGTGGCTCTTGCTAATTCGATAGGTACTATTCCTTTTCATTTTAACAACGATAAAGGCACGTTAACGGGTTCTGTTCAGGCCAATCGTGGAGGCGATAATGTAATCGAAGTGTCTTGTAAAAAACTCTCCGATTTTATTCAGCATTTTGCATCTATTGATTTAATTAAAATGGATGTGGAAGGTGCAGAAATCAAAATCGTAGAGGACTTGATGCAGTCTGGAGCAATTGATAAAGTTAAAGAGTTGATTATCGAGTATCATCATAATATTCCCGGTGAAACGAATGCTCTTTCTCATTTTTTAAAATTGTTTGAGCAATCTGGATTTGATTATAGTATTCGAACTTCCTTTTCTGCGCTCGGTGGGATGCAGGATGTCCTTTTGCATTTGTATAGAAAATAGTTTTGTTCCCTTTTTTCTTGAATGTTTAATGTAGCTTCGCAACGTGAATGGTAAGTTAATAACCCCAGGAGTGAAGTACATGTTGCTATCTACTTTTTGGTTTTCGTTGATGAACGTGATGGTGAAAAAATTAGCACACTTGCCAGCTATGGAGTTGGTATTTTTTCGTTGCGCTATAGCTAGTATTATTGGATTTGTATTGCTTAAACGCCAGTCAATATCTTGGAAAGGGTCCAATCGGAAATTACTGTTATTGCGTGGATTTTTTGGAACAGTTGCCCTTTATACTTTCTTTCACACACTTCAAAGTATGCCTATTGGAACTGCGGTTACAATTCAGTATTTATCGCCTGTTTTTACTACTGTTTTTGCAGTTTATATACTTCGTGAGAAGGTATTGCCAATTCAATGGCTGTTCTTCTTGGTTTCCTTTATCGGTGTTCTTGTTATCAAAGGTTTTGATGCTCGAATTAGTGGAACAATGCTCGCCGTTGGATTGTTCTCTTCGATGGTTTCTGGATTGGCCTATAACATGGTTCGGTCTTTAAAGGAAAAGGAACATCCCCTTGTGGTGGTTTTGCATTTTCAGTTGTTCGGTGCAGTGGCAGGTGCCATCTTTACAGCATTTAATTACCAAGTCCCTTTTTCTTCTGATTGGATTTATATCCTTGGTATTGGAATCGTAACTCAGTTAGGTCAATTTTACTTAACTAAATCCTTACAAGCAGAAAAAATTGCTAAGGTTTCTATTCTTAATTACCTCGGAATTATTTATGCTTTATTCTTTGGATGGTGGCTCTTTGATGAGCATCAACATTGGAGCACCTTGCTAGGTATTTTGCTAGTAATAGGTGGGGTAGTGGTTAATATTCTAATTGCAAATAAAAAAAATGCAGCCTGATTTTCTTATTCAGCACTAAAAACTCCCTACTCAACTAAAATTGGTTGTGAAACGAATTCGAATGCTATTATTTTACATTAAGCAATTTATTGCTGATTAACTAGTCTTATCAATTCGTTCTTTATAAAGAAAAGTCAGAGGCTTTTCAAAGCGTGGAATAAAGCGACCCCCCGAAGGTCGCTTTATTATTTTTCAGTAATTTCGCACCTCTGAATCATGGCTAAATATCCCGAATACAAACAACTCAATTTGCCTGCTGTTGCAGATGAAATCTTACAGTACTGGCAAGACAAAAGCATTTTTGAACGCTCTGTGGCAGAGCGTGAAGGCAAACCGTCTTATACTTTTTATGAAGGTCCTCCTTCGGCAAACGGATTACCTGGTATTCACCACGTAATGGCGCGTAGCATTAAAGATATTTTTTGTCGTTATAAAACTCAAAAAGGTTTTCAGGTAAAACGTAAAGGAGGGTGGGATACGCACGGGCTTCCAATTGAAATTAGCGTAGAGAAAACACTTGGTATTACAAAAGAAGATATCGGTCGTAAAATTTCAATTGAAGAATATAACAAGGCTTGCCGTAAAGAGGTGATGAAGTATAAGTCGGTATGGGATGATCTAACTCGTAAAATGGGGTATTGGGTCGATCTTGAATCGCCTTACATTACTTTCGAAAACAACTACATCGAAACTTGTTGGTACTTGTTGAATGAGCTTTATAAAAAAGATTTACTCTATAAGGGATACACTATTCAGCCCTATTCCCCTGCTGCAGGAACTGGTTTAAGCTCGCACGAGTTGAATCAGCCGGGAACTTACAAAATTGTAAAAGATACGACTATTGTAGCTCAATTTAGAGCGGTCGAAAATGAATCAAGCAAAATCTTGTTTGATAAGGCAGATGCGCCAGTGTATTTCCTTGCTTGGACAACTACACCTTGGACACTACCTTCTAATTCGGCTTTAGCGGTAGGAGCAGATATTACGTATGTTTTAGTAAAAACGTTTAACCCCTACACCTTCGAACCTGTTTGCGTTGTGCTTGCCAAGGATTTATTGTCTAAGCACTTTAATCCGAAAAATGCAGAATTGTTAATCGAAGAATACCAACAAGGGAATAAAGCAATTCCTTTTAAAGTGTTAGAGGAGTTCAAAGGAAGTTCTTTACAAGGAGTTTCGTACGAGCAACTTTTAGCGTATGTTCAACCAGAAGGAAATGCATTTCGTGTTATTACTGGCGATTTCGTTTCTACAGAAGATGGTACAGGAATCGTTCATATTGCTCCAACTTTTGGTGCAGACGATTTTCGTGTGGCTAAGCAACACAACGTGCCTGCAATCATGGTGAAGGATGAAAACGGTAAGCCCGTTCCGTTAGTAGATAAACAAGGTCGCTTTGTGGAGGAGGTGATTGATTTTGCCTCTGAATTTGTAAAGGAGGAATACCTTAACGAAACAGAGAAGGAGGAAGCACGTCAGAAACAAGGACGAGAGAAATATTTATCGGTCGATGAACGTATCGCCATCAAACTGAAAGGTGAAAACAAAGCTTTCAAAGTAGAACGCTACGAACATACTTACCCACATTGTTGGAGAACTGATAAACCAATTCTTTATTATCCGCTCGATTCATGGTTTATTAAAACAACTGCGTGCAAAGACCGTATGATTGAGCTGAATAAAACCATCAACTGGAAACCGGAGAGTACAGGTACTGGCCGCTTTGGAAATTGGTTAGATAATCTGGTAGATTGGAATCTGTCCCGCTCCCGTTATTGGGGAATTCCTTTGCCAATCTGGAGAAGCGAAGATGGGGAAGAAAAATGTATTGGTTCTATTCAAGAGTTAAAATCGGAATTAGATAAGTCTATAGCAGCAGGAATTATGGAAGCATCTAAAATGAATGCACTGAATCCTGATGCTCCTGATTTTGATTTGCATCGCCCTTATGTAGATCATGCTGTATTGGTATCATCAACAGGGTTGCCGATGTATCGTGAACCAGATTTAATTGATGTTTGGTTTGATAGTGGAGCAATGCCTTATGCTCAATGGCATTTTCCATTTGATAATAAGGAGATATTTGAAAAAGCATTCCCAGCCGATTTTATTGCTGAAGGAGTAGATCAAACAAGAGGTTGGTTCTTTACTCTACATGCAATTGCGGTGATGTTGTTTGATAGTGTTGCGTTTAAAAATGTAGTTTCAAATGGTCTAGTTCTCGATAAGAATGGGAACAAAATGTCGAAACGCCTGGGTAACGCAGTAGATCCTTTCGAAACTTTAGAAGCGTATGGCCCTGATGCAACCCGCTGGTATATGATTAGCAATGCACAGCCTTGGGATAATTTGAAATTTAATACGGAAGGAATCGGAGAGGTGCAGCGCAAGTTCTTCGGAACCTTGCATAATACTTATTCGTTCTTCGCTCTTTATTCTAACATTGATGGATTTACGTTTTCAGAGAAAGAAATTCCACTTGACCAACGTACAGAGCTAGATCGTTGGGTGTTGTCTTTGCTAAATTCTTTAATTGCAGAGGTAGATGAATGTTATAACGATTACGAACCTACGAAAGCATCGCGTTTAATAACTGATTTTGTCACTGAACATTTGAGTAATTGGTATGTTCGTTTAGGACGTCGCCGTTTTTGGAAGGGAGATTATTCAGAAGATAAAATTGCCGCATATCAAACGTTATATACTTGCCTAGACACAATCGCTAGGCTAATGGCTCCAATAGCTCCGTTTTACGCAGATCGTTTGTTCCGTGATTTGAACTTTACATCTGGAAAAGATAAAAATGAGAGTGTACACCTTGCCGACTTTCCTGAAAGTAATACGGCTATCATCAATAAGGAACTTGAAATGCAGATGCAGCTAGCACAAGATATTTCTTCTATGGTGTTGGCGCTTAGAAAAAAGGTGAATATCCGAGTGCGTCAACCCTTGCATCGTATCATGATTCCAGTGAGTGATCAAGAAGTGAAAAATCGCATTGAAGCAATTCGAGATTTAGTATTGAGTGAAGTGAATGTGGAGCAGCTCGAGTATATGTCGGAAGATAATTCCATCTTAGTAAAAAAGGTAAAGCCAAACTTTAAAGCATTAGGACCTAAAATAGGCGGTTTAATGAAGCAATTGGCTGCTACCGTCACCGAACTTTCGCAAGAGCAAATAGTACATTTAGAACGAGAAGGAATGCTTCCATTACATTTTGGTGAAGTTATTTTTGATTTATTGTTATCAGATGTAGAAGTCCTCAGCGAAGATATTCCAGGTTGGCAAGTTGCAAATCAAGGTCGATTAACAGTAGCATTGGATATTACTATCTCTGAAGAGCTGAAAGAGAAAGGGTTAGCAAGAGAGGTAATCAACCGAATTCAAAATATTCGAAAAGACCATGGCTTCGAGGTGACCGATCGAATTGTAGTTAAAATGCAGTCGCCAGAAGGACTTAAAGTCGCAATATTGAACAATTTCGATTATATTCGCAGCGAAATTCTGGCTAACGATTTCGAATTTACAGATAATTTATCGGATAGTAAATCAGTATCAGTGGAGATTGATGAAGATCTTACCGCAAAAGTATTAGTTAATAAAGTATAGTTATGGCAACAAAAAAAACAGCAAACAAGACAAAAAAGGCTCCTGCAAAAAAAGTAGTGAAGAAAGCAGCGCCAAAAAAGCCAGCAGCAAAGAAACCAGTGAAGAAAGCAGCCCCAGCAAAAAAGCCAGTGGCGAAAAAGTCTCCTGCTAAAAAAGTAGTTGCTAAAAAAGCTGCGCCTGCCAAAAAGGTGGTGAAAAAAGTGGCTTCTAAAAAGTCTGTAGCAAAGAAAGCAGCTCCCGTTAAAAAAGTTGTTGCTAAAAAAGCGGCTCCTGTAAAAAAGGTAGTGAAGAAAGTTGCTCCTGTTTCTAAGCCCGTAGCTAAAAAAGTAGCTCCAACAAAAAAGCCAGTGACTAAACAAGCGCCTGTAAAAAAGGCATCTCCAGCGAAACCAGTGGTAGCTAAAAAAGTGGTAGCTCCCGTTAAACCAGTGGTAGCTAATAAAGTGAGTACTCCAGCAAAACCAGTGGTAACTTCAAAACCAGTCGTGAAGCCGAGCCCTGCTCCAGCTCCTGTAGTAAAAGCAGCAGCAGTGAATGAGCGCACGCGTTACTCAGATGCAGAGTTAGAGGAGTTCCGCACTTTAATAACTTCAAAATTAGAAACAGCTCGTGCTGAGTTAGTCAATTTGCAAGCGCAAATTATCAACGCGAACGAAAATGGAACCGATGATACCGGTTCTTCTTTTAAAATGTTAGAAGATGGTTCTGATACATTAGCGAAGGAAGAAGCTGCAAATCTAGCCGCTCGTCAGAAAAAATTTATTGAACAATTAGAAGCAGCATTGATACGCATTAAGAATAAAACTTACGGAGTTTGTCGCGTAACAGGCAAGCTAATTCCCAAAGAACGATTACGTGCTGTGCCTCATACAACACAAAGTATGGAAGCGAAATTACAGCAGTACAAAGATTAATAACGCAGAGTAAAATAGGGACGATGAAAATCGTCCCTTAATTATAAATTGTGATGAAGAAGCCGTTACTATTAATCCTGGCGATCTTATTAGTAGATCAGCTTGTAAAGTTTTGGGTGAAAACCCACATGTATCTTGGAGAAGAAATTCGATTCACCGATTGGGCCATTATTCATTTTACTGAGAATAATGGAATGGCTTTCGGGATGGAGTTTGGAGGCGATTATGGTAAGATTTTTCTGACCTCTTTCCGTATTTTATTTGTAATAGCCATCTTCTTTTATCTTCATAAGTTAATAAAAGAAAAAGCAAGTCAGTTATACATTTATTGCATAGCTATGGTCATAGCAGGTGCTGCTGGAAATATCTTCGACAGTGTTTTCTATGGAAAAATATTTAATGGAAGTGAGTTTCAAATTGCTTCGTTTATGCCAACGCAAGGTTATGCATCATGGCTGCATGGTAGAGTAGTGGACATGTTCTATTTTCCAATCATTAATGGTCATTTCCCAACTTGGTTTCCTATTTGGGGCGGAGACGAATTCGTGTTTTTTAGACCTGTGTTCAATGTGGCTGATGCTAGTATTTCCATTAGCGTTATTTTGATGATTTTATTCCAAAAAAGAATTTTTGGAAATGAAGGAATGGTAGTCGTGACTGAAAATGATGAAGCTATTGCCGAAGGTCAAGCGCAAAATTCAGAAAATAATTAAGCAGTAATTTCTTCAATTTTTTCTCTTACCTCTGCAACAGAAATACGTTGCATACAAGGTATTTCTTGTTTGCATTTCACTTGAGTACATGGATGACAAGGTAAAATGTGATGAAGCAACCCCGATTTTTTTCCCAAAGGATAAAAAGTATCCGATTGTCCTGGTCCGAATAACCCCAAAGCGGGTACACCACTTAAAGACGCAATGTGTAAAGGAGAGCTATCATTCCCAATAAATAAACTCGCACGTTCACACAGCGACTTAAAACCTCCTAAGCTAAGTTTACCAGCAGAGCAATGTGTTGTAAAAGGAATTAATTTTTGAACTCGTTCTATTCCTGCTACTTCCGACTTATCCCCACAAAAAACAATCGATAGGGAGTGTTTTTCTTTCAAATAGATAGCAATTTCAGCAAAGCGCTCCTCAGGCCATTGACGAAGCTGCTTTTTTACCTGTGTATGTAAAATAGCAAAGTGGTCAAGATTATTTTCATTAATGAAATCGGTCGCTTGATTGAATTCTAATGCAGAAGCATAAAGCTGCGGAAGTTCAAATGGTAGTTCACCAATGGCAGGCTGAATAATCTGATAAATCGTTTCCGATTCATGAGGTTGATGTCCTTTGTTTTTTAAACGAACAATCCCACGCTCTAAACGATAACGAGGTGTATTCAGTAAGGCGTAAAAAATACCTGCCCATTTGCCTCTTAAATCGATCAGTAAGTCATACTTATTTCCTTCAGGCTTATCGTCATTAATAATGATATCGATATTGGGGTCATGCTGAATTAATGCCGCCGCCGCTGGTTTGCACCAAACAGTAATTTTCGCATTCGGATATTGCTTTTTTAGGAGCGAAAAAGCATGTGTTGAATAGCACATGTCACCAATTTCATCTTGTCGTATGACTAAAACCGACTCAATTTTTAATTTCTCCAGTTTTTTTCTGCGATTAATAAGCTTCGAAAGTAGTATCGAAGCAACATTAACAAATTTATCAGGCAGGCCAGGGTGGAACATAAATGAGTGCGAAAATACAAATTCCTCATTGACTTGAATTATTGAGTAATAGTTAAAAAATGTAGGAAGGGCCTGATTTCTCCAAAAAATTTCTATATTTGCAGAGAGATTTCAAAGTTAGATGAGGGGACGACAGTCCCCTCTTTTATTTAATCTTTATGATTGAAAAAGAAAACATAGCTGCCTGGGTACAGGAAAAAATTGCAGGAACAGATAATTTCTTGGTCGATATTAAATTGTCGCCAGGGAAATTAATTGTTGCATTAGATAAACCTACGGGAATTACGCTTGAAGAGTGTACGGTTGTTAGCAGACATTTATTAGATCAGTTAGAGCCAACGGGGTTTCTAGAAACGCATGAGGTTGAAGTAGGTAGTCCTGGAATGGATGCGCCTTTAGTAGTTCCTCAGCAGTTTTTTAGACGAATAGGTCGTGAATTAAGAGTGTTCGACAAGTTAGGGAAAGAAATGAAAGGAACGCTTATGTCGGCAAATGATTCAGGATTTGAGTTAAAAGAAATTACTTCCCGTAAGGAAAACAAAAAGAAAATTATTAGCGAAATAACGCACCAATTAAACTACGGTGATATTCGCGAAGCAAAATTGATTATAAACTTTAAAATTAAATAAGTATTAAAATGGACCATCACGTACTGATAGAATCCTTCTCGGAATTCAAAGAAGTCAAGAACATTGATCGTGCAACCATGATGAGTATCCTCGAAGATGTAATTCGTGGGATGTTACGCAAGCGCTATGGCACAGCCGATAATTTTGATGTCATCATCAATATTGATAAAGGTGACTTAGAACTATATCGTAATCGTGTTATCGTGGAGGATGGCATGGTAGAAGATCCGGTAACTGAAATTGCCTATTCCGATGCAATTAAAATTGAGCCCGACTTTGAAGTAGGTGAAGACTTAACAGAAACAGTGAAGCTGGAAGATTTTGGTCGCCGTGCAGTATTAGCATTGCGTCAGAATTTAGTAGCACGAATTTCTGAATTAGAAAAAGATGGTGTTTATAGAAAATATAAAGATCGTGTTGGTGAAATTTTAACCGGTGAGGTATATCAAATTTGGAAGAAAGAAATTCTTATTCTAGATGATGAAGGGAACGAGTTAATACTTCCAAAAAACGAAACGATTCCTGCTGATTTCTTCAAAAAAGGAGATGCAGTACGTTCAGTAATTCAACGTGTGGAAATGGTGAATAATAATCCTCGAATTATTTTATCGCGTACTTCTCCTGTATTCCTTGAAAGATTATTTGAACAAGAAGTACCAGAGGTATTTGACGGATTAATTACTATCAAAAATATTGTTCGTGAGCCAGGTGAAAGAGCTAAAGTAGCGGTAGAATCTTACGATGATAGAATTGATCCTGTTGGAGCATGCGTGGGGATGAAAGGATCACGTATACACGGTATCGTTAGAGAGCTGCGCAATGAAAATATTGACGTAATTAACTATACTAACAACCTTCAGTTGTACATTACTCGTGCTTTAAGTCCTGCGAAAATCACTTCAATTAAGTTGGATGATGAAACACATCGCGCGGCTGTATATATGAAGCCTGATCAGGTGTCATTGGCTATCGGTAAAGGTGGTCATAATATCAAACTTGCAGGCCGATTAACGGGCTATGAAATTGATGTTTATCGCGACAGTGAAGATGAAGAAGAAGATGTGGATATTGAAGAATTTAGCGATGAAATTGATGCATGGATTATTGATGAATTAAAGTCGATTGGTTGCGATACTGCAAAGAGCGTATTGGCCATTTCAGTGGAAGATTTAGTGAGTAGAACAGACTTAGAAGAAGAGACTATTCGTGAAGTAGTTCGTATCCTTCGTTCAGAATTTGAATAGTCAAAACTCTTATCGTCAGGAGTTAAAACAGACGACCAATATTCATTAAGGTAATTTAGCCTTATTATTAAAAAAAAGAATAATTAATTCGAATGGCAGAAGATAAAGCAATACGCCTCAGTAAAGCTGCAAAAGAACTCAATGTAGGTCTTACACACGTGGTGGAATTTCTAGAGTCGAAAGGAATTGTAGTGGATAGTAATCCAAATACAAAAATTCCTCAGGAAGTTTACGCGTTGTTACAGGATACCTATATGCCAGATCGTTTGGCGAAGTTGGATGCTCAAGAAATTACACGTGAGAAAATGAAGCGTGATAATGTAGTAATTGAAGCCACAACAACTAAAACGGAAGCAAAAAAAGAAGCCGAATCTGATAATGACGATTCTCTAAAGAAGAGTTTAGATGAAATTAAATTAGCAGCGGCTGCCGAAAAGAAAGCGACAAAGAAGAAAGAAGAGCAGAAGGAAGAACCTAAAGAGGAGCCTAAAGAGGAGCCAAAGGTAGAGTTGAAGCCTGAGCCTAAATCAGAGCCTGAAATTATCAAGGCTAAAGTAGATGTGGATACTCCTAAAATTCTAGGTAAAATAGATTTAGATGCGGGTAAAAAGAAATCGAAGAAAAAGGAAGAACCAGTTGTAGAGAAGAAAGATAAAAAAACTTCGAAAGGAGAAGAGGTTAAACCGGTAAAAGTAGAAGAGAAAAAATTAGATAGTAAATCACCTTCTAATGTTGAAACTCCAATTACAGAGGCTCCTAAAAAAGTTGAACCAAAGCAGGAAGTAACAACACCAAGTGTTGAAACAACTACACCTCCCGCTGTTGAACCTGCGGCAAAAGCAGAAGTAAAAGAAGAACCTACAGCTACTGCAAATACCACTGCCAATACCCCTCCTGAACACATCAGTGTGCGTGTAGAAAAGCTGAGTGGTCCAAATATCTTAGGTAAAATTGTACTGCCTGTCGATCCTCCAAAGAAAAAGCCCGTAGCTTCATCTTCTGATTTTGAATCTGGTCAGCGTAAGCGTAAGCGTAAAGAAAAACCAGGTGGCGCACCAGGAGGTGCAAATCCGCAAGCTGGTGGTAATACTCAACAACGCCCTTGGCAACAAGGTCAGCAACGCCCAGGTGGAGATAATCGTCCAGGAGGGAATAGAAATTTTGGCAAAGGAAATAAAGGTCGTCCAGCACCTGCGCCTCAGCCAAAGGTTGAACCTACTGATAAAGAAATTCAAGATCAAATTAAAGCAACACTTGCCCGCTTAAGTGGAGCAGGTAAATCAAAAGCTTCCAAGTTCAGAAAAGAGAAGCGTGATTTACATGCTAAACGTCAAGAAGCAATGGATGATACAACCGATAAAGTAATTAAGGTTACTGAATTCGTATCGGCTAATGAATTGGCGAAAATGATGAATGTGCAGGTAAATCAAATTATCGCTACCTGTATGAGTCTTGGTTTGTTTGTTTCGATTAACCAACGTTTGGATGCGGAAACAATTACTGTGGTAGCTAGTGAATTTGGTTATACCGTTGAATTCGTTTCTGCCGATGTTCAAGAAGCCATTAATGATGACATTGATGATGAAGCTGACTTAGAAACGCGTGCTCCAATTGTTACTGTAATGGGCCACGTCGATCACGGTAAGACGTCACTGTTAGATTATATCCGTAAAGCAAATGTAATTGCCGGTGAAGCGGGGGGTATCACTCAGCATATCGGAGCTTATGAGGTAACTCTTGAAAACGGAAGAAAAATTACTTTCTTAGATACTCCAGGTCACGAAGCGTTTACTGCTATGCGTGCACGTGGTGCGAAAGTAACAGACGTTGCCATCATCGTAGTTTCTGCTGATGATAGTGTCATGCCACAAACAAAAGAAGCTATTAACCATGCCCAAGCAGCAGGTGTGCCTATCGTTTTTGCAATTAATAAAATTGATAAGCCAGATGCGAACCCAGAAAGAATTAAAGAACAATTAGCCTCTTTGAATTATCTTGTAGAAGATTGGGGTGGTAAATATCAAAGTCAGGATATCTCTGCTAAAAAGGGATTGAATGTAGATAAGTTATTAGAAAAGGTATTATTAGAGTCTGATTTGCTCGACTTAAAAGCAAACCCAGAACGTTTAGCAAAAGGTACCGTTATTGAATCTTCCTTAGATAAAGGAAGAGGTTATGTTACCACCGTTCTTGTTCAAACGGGAACATTGAAAATTGGTGATGTAGTACTTGCAGGTTGCTATAGTGGTCGTGTGAAGGCAATGTTTAATGAACGTGGAGGAAAGATTAACGAAGCAGGTCCTTCACATCCAGCATTAATTCTAGGGATGAGCGGTGCTCCTCAGGCGGGTGATCAGTTTAATGTAATGGATGACGAAAGAGAAGCAAGAGAAATTGCAAATAAGCGTCTTCAATTACAACGTGAACAAGGAATACGTACCCATAAACATATTACCTTAGATGAAATTGGTCGTCGTTTAGCGATAGGAAACTTTAAGGAGTTAAACGTAATTGTGAAAGGTGACGTGGATGGTTCCGTAGAAGCGTTAGCCGATTCATTATTGAAATTGTCGAATCCGGAAATTCAGGTGAATGTGATTATGAAAGGTGTTGGACAGATTTCTGAATCGGATGTAAACTTGGCTTCAGCTTCAAATGCAATTATTATCGGATTCCAAGTTCGTCCTTCTGTAAGTGCTCGTAGATTAGCAGAGAATGAAGAAATTGATATTCGATTATATTCAATCATCTATGATGCTATCAACGAAGTGAAAGCAGCCATGGAAGGAATGCTTGCTCCAGAGTTCGAAGAGAAAATTACATGTAACGTACAAGTTCGCGAAACTTTCAAAATTCCGAAAGTGGGAACCATCGCTGGTTGTATGGTGTTAGATGGTAAAATAAATCGTAACACGAAGATTAGAATTATTCGTGATGGTATCGTTGTTCATAGTGGTGAATTGGCCTCATTAAAACGCTTTAAAGATGATGCGAAAGAAGTGCAGGCAGGAATGGAGTGCGGATTGAATATTGCGAACTTTAACGATATTAAAGAAGGGGATATTATCGAGGGATACGAACAAGTAGCTATAAAACGTACACTTGCTTAATTACTCGTAATGATTAACTAATGAAAAGAAAGGCGTATTCATAATTCGGGTACGCTTTCTCTTTTTTATAATGTGATAATAAAACAAAATCATAAACAATTAAGATGATGAAAAAACAAGTACTCTCAATTCTGATTTTATTTTTTCTTACAACATTTAAATCGTTTGCTGGTGTAGGTGATACAACCGTGGTACAAGCATTTACTTTCAATTCACCTCAACGTGCATGGTTCGTTTTTCCATCAGACACGTTAAATGTGGAAAAAATATTAATGCTTTACACGCTTAAGTGTAATCCTGCTCAGTTTCCTGAGTGTGGCGAATGGGATTATCTTACCAATACGTATGTTTATAAACATACAGGTCTTATCGATAGTATTGTGCATAATCAAAATTTGTATATGTTAAATGGAGGAAATTTTTCTTCGTTCTCGTATTCAAATACGCCTACGTATACACATAATACACATTGGGATTATTTCCTAAATCACCTTTCAACCACTTCTTTAAATACTTATACTTTAGCAGGAGGAACTACTAATGCGAATCATCCTTTCGGTACTGCTAATAACCTTTCGAAATCGCAATATTTATGGCGCGCATCAGAACTAACGGCTGCGGGTATGGGTGCAGGAGATATTACAGGACTTAATTTTTATTTACAAAATGTAGGTTCTCCTTTTAATAAATTAACGATTCGTATGAAAATGGTTACAGCAGATACGCTTACTGCTGCTACAACTTCTTCAACGGGCTTTACTACTGTTTATAGCAAAGGACATGATTTCGCTCCGATTACCGCTGGATGGAAAAGTATTCAATTAACAAATTCATTTTATTGGGATGGTGTCTCAAATGTGATTATCGAAATTGATTTCGATAATGCAACTACAGGTGTAAATAATGTAGTTCAATCAAATACAACAACTTATAAGTCGGGAGTTACTAATGCTTCCAACGATCGAACATTAAAAACACATTACCAATCGTATGTTGAGGTGCCAGTGAATTCAGATGTTGCTGCCATCGATTCTTTTGTAACGGTTGCGTTTTGGGCTTACGGAGATGCTGTTTTTCAACCAATGAATGGAACTACTTTCGAAGCAGTCGATTCTTTAGGTAATCGTGTTCTGAATTCTCATACTCCTTGGTCTGACTCAAAAGTGTACTGGGATGCAGGAACGGATGGAACTGCTTACGATAGAGTTTCGAAAGCGGCTACCGCTGCGCAAATAAAAGGACAGTGGAACTATTGGACATTCACTAAGAACTGTTCAACAGGGATCATGAAGATATTTTTGAATGGTGCTCCTTTCTTTAGTAGTGGAGCTAAACCTAAATTGATGGCGGGTATCAATAAGTTTCGTATTGGAAAAGGGAATTGGAGTGGATCTATGTCGTATGAAGGACGTATTGATGAATTTGCTGTGTTTAATATTGATTTGCCTCAAGCTACTATTCAACAATATATGAATAAGCGTATCGATGCTGGTCACCCTTATTATAATAACCTTGTTGCTTATTATAATTTTGATGATGGGAATTATTTTACTGCTGCTGATGGTTCCCCGATGAACCATGGACCTGCTTCATTAAATCTTGGTGCCGATAATCCTTTGAAGTCAACAACCGAAATTAATTATGCTTGGACAGAAACTAATTTAAGACCAAACATTAAATTTGAACAAGGCGTATATGCGTCGCAGTTAGATTCAATTTTTGTTTTGGATTCGGTAATGAATCCCCCTTCTCAAATTGTTTCTTATCTTGATACAATTAATAATATTGGTGTAGCTACTGATACAATGACTGTTTGGCCACTTTCTTACACTAATTATATTTATACATCCCAAGGGCAAATGATTGATTCTACATTAACCCCTGCGGATGGAACTATTAATCAAGCAGTATATACATACTATACGTATGCACCTAATCTTATCCGTTATGAGTTGTCACGTTACATTACTCCTTATGGCAATAGTTTAAGTTTAGGAAGTGGGTGGACATGGACATTCGACGTGAGTGATTACCGAACACTATTGCATGATAGCGTGGATATGTCGGCAGGTAACTGGCAGGAATTATTGGATGTTAAATTCTTGTTCATAGAAGGAACTCCTCCCCGTAATGTGCTAGGAATTCGTAATCTTTGGAATGGTAATTTTAATTACGGTGTAGCAAGTGATCCAATCGACAATCATCTTCAAGCCTTAACTGTTAATTTAGAACCAAACGCCGCAAACGCTCGCTGGAAATCACGTGTAACAGGACACGGAATGGATACACCAAGTAATTGCGCTGAATTTTGCCCGAAAAGCCATTACTATAAAGTGAATGGAGTAAACCGTTATTCAAAATTAGTATGGAGAGATAACTGTGATTATAATCCGTTATATCCGCAAGGAGGTACTTGGGTTTACGATCGTTCTAATTGGTGCCCGGGAGCAGAAGTGTGGACGTATGATTGGGAAATCTCTGATTATATCACCCCAGGAACTTCATTTACTTTAGATCATGATGTGCAAGCTTATACACAAACTTCTGGTTGGGATTATTATCAAATCGAAGATCAATTAGTAAGTTATAGCGCCCCTAATTTTACAAATGATGTTGCTATTGATGATATTCTTGCACCAACTACCAATCAAATGTGGTTGCGTAAAAATCCAGTTTGCTCTTCACCAATTATTAAAATAAAAAATACAGGGTCTGCAACCCTTACTTCTGCTACAATTACCTACGGACTGCAAGGTGCAACACCAACTGTTTATAATTGGACAGGCTCTTTGCCGTTTATGCAGTCCGCTACATTAACGTTACCCAACTTTAATTGGATTGGAGGGGCAACCAAGTTTTATGCTTATGTGAGTAATCCAAACGGTACGCAAGACCAGTACGCTTACAATGATACAATGCGAACTAATTTTGTTTATCCAAGTGCTACTCCTCCTGTTTTTGTTATTGAGCTAAAAACAAATAGCGCTCCTTCCGAAAATAGTTATACCGTGAAAGATGAAAATGGAAATGTGATTTTATCAAGAAATAATCTTTCAGCAAATACTTATTATATCGATACACTGAACCTACCTAATGGCTGCTATCGCTTCGAGTTGTTAGACGCTGGTGAAGATGGTTTAGCGTGGTGGGCAAATACTGCACAGGGTAATGGATATGTGAGATTTAAAAATACGATGGGTAATGTAATGTATAATTTCAATTCTGATTTTGGTGGACAAGTTTACAAGCAATTTACCGTGGGCATTGCTACGGGTCAAGATGAATTTATTTTAACGAACACTACTAACCTTAATGTCTATCCGAATCCTGCTGAATCAATGGTGTATATCGATTATAATTTAACAAATCGTACCGATGCTTCCATTGAGATATTAGATTTAATGGGTAAAACTATTTACTCTACAAAAGATGAAAATGTAACCGCAGGTAATAGAGTAGTGGACATGTCTGATTATAGCAATGGCGTTTATTTCGTTCGTTTGATATCAGGAAACCAACAAATGACAAAAAAATTAATCATTAGAAAATAGAATAAATAAAATTAAAAAAGTATGAAAAAGATAGCAGTACTCTTTATTGGGTTTGTGATTTTAGCTGGTCAGTTGCGTGCTGACGAAGGTATGTGGCCTTTAATTATGATTCAACAGTTGCAGGATAGCATGCAAGCTCGCGGATTAAAATTATCTGCCGATGATATTTATAATATCAATAAAGCGTGTGCAAAAGATGCCGTAGTTCGTTTGATGACGAAGCAAAATAGAATGTTTTGTACAGGAGAAATCATTAGCAGTGAAGGATTGTTCTTAACTAACCACCATTGCGGTTATGGTGCAATTCAAGAGCTAAGTACCAACGAAGATAATATTCTTGCCAATGGTTTTTGGGCAAAAAATAAAAGCGAAGAAAGAAAAGCAAATTTCAATATCGGTTTGCTTGCTAAAGTGGAAGACGTTACTTCGAAGGTGTTAGACAGTATTAGCATGAATATGGATGAGACAGCTCGCACAAAAGCAGTAGCTGAAAAATTAAAGAGCCTTTCCGCTTCATTAAAAGATGGTCTTGGCGCTGATAAAGATAATTATGTTGTAGATGTTGTTCCGTTTTATGCTGGAAACAAATTCCTTGCAATGTATTATGTAGTTTATAAAGATATTCGCCTAGTAGGTACTCCGCCGGAAAATATTGGAAAGTTTGGAGGAGAAACAGATAATTGGGTGTGGCCTCGTCATACTTGCGACTTTAGTATGTTTCGTATTTATGTAAATGCTGAAAATAAACCTGCAGATTTTAATGCAAGTAACAAGCCCTATAGTCCTCAACATTTCTTCCCTGTTAACTTACAAGGAAAAAATCCAGAAGACTTTGCAATGATTATGGGTTATCCTGGAAGAACTCAACGCTATACTTATAGCAAAGGAATACAATATTATTCTTCAAAAGAACGCCCAATGCGCGTGAAAGTTCGTCGTGATGTATTGGATGTTTATGAAGAGTTTATGCACGCTGATCCAAAAATCAAGTTAATGTATGCAGATAAATTTGCTGGGTTAAGTAATTACTGGAAAAAATATATGGGAGAGGCGAATGCATTACCTCAACAACATTTATATGAAAGAAGAAAAGCAGAAGAAGAAAAATTGGCTGCTTGGATAAAAGCAAATAATAAAGGTGCTGCATATAATGAAATGTTCGACTTGTATAATCAGGCCTATACACAATTAGATAAGTATGGCATGTATGGCGTTTACTTGCAGGATGGAATTAGTAATTCTCAACCTATGGTTTTTGCAATGGGAATGTCGAAACTTGAAGCGCTGTTGAAGGATAAAACAAAGGCAGAAGAAGCGAAAAAGCTATCAGAAGAAATGAAAAAAGAATTGGACGAACAATATAAAGAGTATTTCGATCCAATTGAAGTAAAAGTATTGGCAACTGTGCTAATGCATTTAACAGAAGATTTGGATCATGCAAATCTTCCAAAAGAATTAGTGGATCTATCTGTGAAATACAATAAGGATTATTCGAAAATGGCGTCTGATTTATATACTAAATCATTTTTAACGTCGAAAGATAAAATGATCGCCTTCTTATCTTCTCCTTCATTAAAGAAAATGAATAAGGACATGATTTATGTAATCACTAACGCTTATTTAAATAAAATGAATGTTGATATGCGTCCTATAACTATGGATATCAACAATAAATTAGGTCGTGCAAATCGTTTGTTCCAGGCTGCTATGTTAGAAATGGATGGTAATAAATTATACTCTCCGGATGCAAATGGTACCATGCGTCTTACTTACGGTCGCGTATTACCGTATAACGCAAAGGACGCTGTATTCTATAAAGAATTTACAACATCAAAAGGTATTTTAGAAAAATACACTCCTGGCGATATTGAATTTGATGCGCCGAAAAAATTAATCGAAATGTTGAAGGCAAAAGACTTTGGACAATATGCTGATAAGGATGGTGAGCTACATACTTGTTTCCTAACTGATAATGATATCACAGGTGGTAACTCAGGTTCTCCTGTAATTAATGGCAAAGGTGAATTAATTGGGACTGCATTCGATGGTAACTGGGAGGCAATTGCTAGCGATTTTGGCTTCGATGCTAACTTGCAAAGAACTATCTGCGTAGATATTCGTTATACATTATTCATTATGGATAAGTTTGGTGGAGCAGGTCATTTATTAAACGAAATGAAGATTATTAAATAAATAAATTTCATTTACAGAAAGGGCTGCAGATTATAATGCAGCCCTTTCTTTTTCTTCTATTAATTTAAACCAGTTGTTTGCTGTATTTTGATAGTGATTTATTTTTTCTTCCGGTAATTTATTAGCTAAACTAACCATCATGGACATTCGCGGATTTTTTGCAAAGGAATTTTTGTGCTTGATGATAAATAACCAATATAGCGAGTCCCATATTTCACACCATGCGCCTTTCTTGTAATTACTCATTTTAAGAAGGTAATTCGAACCTGATATGTAAGGCTTCGTACTCATAATCCCTCCGTCGGCATACTGGCTCATTCCATATACATTAGGAACCATCACCCAATCATAAGCATCTATAAATAATTCCATAAACCAACGATATACTTCATCCGGATCAAACTCACATAATAACATAAAGTTGCCAATTATCATTAATCGTTCAATGTGATGCGCATAACCATGATTAAGCGTTTTACGAATCACATCGTCAACAGGATTAATCCCAGTGGTTCCATTATAAAAGGAAGAAGGGATTTTACGAGAATGCTGAAAATGATTTTTCTTTCGTTGAAAGACACCTTTTTCTTCATAAACAACTTTAATAAATTCTCGCCATCCAAAAACCTGACGAATAAATCCTTCCACCGAATTTAGAGGTAATTCTTTCTTGTGATAAGCAGCGATAGTTTCATCGATTATAAAGTCAGGATTAATTAATCCAATGTTTAGCATTGGTGTTAATACACTGTGAAATAGAAAGGACGAACCCTCCACCATGGCATCTTGATATACACCGAAATTATTTAAACGTTGTTCAATAAATTGATCTAACCATTTTTTGCTATCATCAAAAGTGATCGGAAAAAGTATGGATGGTGTTTCTCCTGGGTTATTTTGAAAATGTTTTTGCGTGTAGGATATTGCTTCTTCAATAATATCGTTGTTTGTTATTTTCGGTAATCCGTATACGATAGTCCCTTCTGGCATTTTTTTTCTGTTCTCAGTATCGAATGTCCATTTGCCACCAAGAGGCTGATTGTTTTCAAATAATACATGGAACTCTTTGCGAAAGTGAATGTAAAAATCAGTTAAGAAAAACTTCTTCTTTTCTTTCAAATATTTTTGCGTTGCTGATGTAGATAGAATATAGTTCGGATTTTCACACCAATTAATCTTGATTTGATATTTTTTTGAATAGCGATTAACTCTTCGTTTTAATAAATAATCATTCACTTCTGATAGGTAAACTTCTTTAACGCCTGCATCAAATAAACTGGAAAATACGTTTTCTAGTTTAGAGGCTTCATCTATGGAATCAAGGTATTTTACTTTGTATCCCTGACTGATTAGAAATTCAAAATACCACTTCATAGTCGCTCGATGGTAAGCAATCTTTGATTTGTGAAAATGATATTGCTTAAAAAACAACTCTTCTTCAAGAAGAAAGACTAATCTGCTTTTATCAAGTGCTGGATGATTTTGAAATAACTGATGGGGGAAGACAATACTTACTGAACTCATGAAACTGAAAACAATTGATTGGATAATAAGTTTTACATTTGAGGGATGAATGAATATGTAGAAATTATTTTACGATCAATAGCAGTTTATCTATTTATTGTAATCGCTATTCGATTGTTTGGTAAAACGGAATTAGCTCAATTGAGTGTTACTGATTTGGTGTTTATTTTATTAATAAGTAACTCTGTACAAAATGCAATGGTAGGTCCGAGTACCTCTTTAAATGGAGGCTTGACTGCTGCACTAAGTTTGTTTCTGTTAAATTATATGCTGAAGCGAATCACGTTTAAATCAAAAGCGTTGACCACTTTTCTTCAGGGAGAACCAGTTATGTTAGTACATAATGGAAAGATCATTAAAAAACATTTAGAAAAAGTGATGCTTACGGAGGATGAATTGATGGCCGCTGTACGTGAACATGGTGTTGACTCAATTGAAAAAGTAAATCTTGCCATATTGGAAGCTGATGGAAATATCTCTATTTTATCTAGTAACTATCATCATCAAACCCGAAAAAAACGCCCGCATAAAATTATTCATAAGCAATAATTATTCTATGTGGAAGGTGATTGATAAGGTCCCTTTTTGAAAATTCACTTCGCTATCGGAAGAAACTTCTATCTCAGTAAATTTTGTTTTAAATGCAGCTTCTTTCGCTAATTTCAAAAGTGCAGTGCTGGTAGTAGTTGAACCTCTTGCCGGACCTTCTGCCATTACAACATTTCCTTTTGAATCTACCGATATTTCGAGAACCACTTTTCCTTCTTCTTGAACAGGTAAATTTAATGGAGGTAAAATTCGGATATTCCTCCCCGTTAGATTCGCAGCAATCTTGTTTTTATCCTCATAATTACGAGGTACCACCCCTTGAGAACCCAGATAACCGCTGCCACTATTATACAATTCACGTTTTGGGAGCTTAATGTCGTCAGGCACAATAAATGAAGTGCTGTAAAACTCTTTGAGGCTCTCCAAAAATGCAAATGCTTCCATGCGAGTTTTAAAGTCACCAACACGAACTTTGAAGTTGGGCTGTTGATACAACAAATAGGATGGGGTGTTGGAGAAATTATTTGAAAAGTCGGTTTTTATTTCATTAGCTTTTGATCTTTCTGATCCAAAATAAAGTTGAATCCGATACCCCGGTGTCGTTTGTTTCAATAAACCAACCTTTTTGTGTCTTTCCACTAAATCGGTTATTAGTTCTTCATTTGATGGACTAATATTTTGATTTTGAGCATTCAAAAATCCTGAAAGTCCAATAAAAATAACAAACAATAAGTTGGTTTTCCTTAGTAAATTCATTTTTCAAAAATAGGTAATCAGCCACAATGTTCAAGATTAACCCTAGTTTAAATTCAAAATTGACGCTTATTAACAAATTAGACAGATTTTAAATTTATAAAATGTTTCATTTTTTTTCGAGAAATACGCAGATTGTGTTAAATTCGCAGCGAAAAAATTGGGTTTTTGTCGTATTTCGGTAAAAATTCAGAACTAAAATTTAAACAATTTAAACGACTTCATATGTCTCGTTACGTATCCAGGTATTTGACAATCACAATGTTCGCGTTGTTCCTGAACGTAATTTCTCTATCTCAGGCATCTGCTCAGCCAAATGGTGAAGCAATCTTTAAAGCTAATTGTACCTCCTGCCATGTGGTGGGTGACAATAAGGTTGTAGGGCCGGGATTGAAAAATGTTCATCAACGCAGAAGCGAAGAATGGTTGCTTAAGTGGATTAAAAATTCCAGCGCCTTCATTAAATCAGGCGATGCAGATGCAAACAAATTATTCGAGGAGAATAATAAGATTGCAATGCCAGCATTCAACCTTTCTGAAGACGAAATCAAATCGGTAATCGCTTACATTAAAGCGGAAAGCGAAAAAGCTCCTGCGGCAGCAGCTCCAGGAACAGCGGCTCCGGGTGCAACTCCAGGGGAAGAAGGTCAAGACGATAGTAGTCCAACTGTACTATTGTTAGTGACTATCGGCTTAATCGCTTTGTACTTTATTTTAAATAGCGCTAAGAAAGGACTTGAAAGAGTTGTTCGTCAGCGTGAGGGCTTGCCTGAGCCTCCAATATACAAAGGAAAAGCATGGGTTCGCGAACATAAAAAGTTAATTGCAGTCATTATTTTATTTTTAGTAGTTGTTGGTAGCGTAAAAGGATGGTATGCATTAAAAGGTATTGGCGTTCAAGAAGGTTATCAGCCAGATCAACCAATTAAATTTTCTCATGCATTGCACGTAACGCAAAATAAAATCGATTGTCGTTATTGCCACTCAGGTGCTGAAAAATCAAAGAATGCAAATATTCCTTCTCCAATGGTTTGTATGAACTGTCATAAGTATGTTCAACAAGGACCTAAATATGGTACAGAAGAAATTGCTAAGATTTACAAGGCAGTGGGTTGGGATAAAGACAAGCAGGTATATACTGGAAAAACACAACCAATTCAGTGGGTTAGAATTCACAATCTACCAGATTTAGCTTACTTTAATCACGCTCAACACGTGAAAGTAGGAAAGGTAGAATGCCAAACTTGTCATGGAGAAGTTCAAAACATGGAAGTGATGAAGCAGGCATCTCCATTAACAATGGGATGGTGCATTAACTGTCACCGCCAAACAGAAGTGAAAATGGATGGTAATGGATACTATACGGAGTTACACGAAAAGTTAAAACAAAAGTTAGGTCCTGATGCTAAACTTACTGTTGATAAAATTGGTGGTTTAGAGTGCGCACGTTGTCACTATTAATAAATTAAGTAAACAATTAATCTGAATATTACTCCAATCACAGATATGGAAAAAAGATATTGGAAAGGTGTAGAAGAACTCAATAACACTCCTGAGTTTACACGCTTACGCGATAACGAGTTTTTTGAGCACTTGCCGGTGGATGAGGTCTTAAGTAAAAAGGCAGCATCTGACTCTTCAACAACACGTAGGGACTTCCTAAAGTTTTTAGGATTCAGCGTAGCTGCAGCTTCTCTTGCTGCTTGTGATGCTCCCGTTAAAAAGGCAATCCCTTATGTTTCTAAACCAGAAGAAATTACATTAGGTATTCCTAATTATTACGCTTCTACTTATTATGATGGAACCGACTATTGCAGCGTTTTAGTAAAAACACGTGAAGGTCGCCCCATTAAAATAGAAGGAAATGATTTATCATCCATTACCAAAGGTGCTACAAATGCACGTGTTCAAGGATCGGTTTTAAGTCTGTATGATAGTGCACGTTTAGCACATCCATTAAAAGGCGGACAAAAGTCAGATTGGACAACGGTAGATGGTGAAATCACCTCTAAATTATCTGCTGCTGCAAGTGCAGGAAAGAAAATTGCCATCGTGGCTTCTTCTAATGCAAGTCCAACAGCAAAAAAAGCAATAGCTGATTTCTCAACTAAATATCCAACAGCATCTGTAGTTACTTATGATGCAGTTTCTTATCATGGAATTGTAAAAGCAAATGAATTGTCTTTTGGTAAGGCAATCGTTCCAGCTTATAGTTTTGATAAGGCAGAAGTGATTGTAAGTTTCGGTGCTGACTTTTTAGCGAATTGGATTTCTCCAATTGAGTTTGCTAATCAATATGGTGTTGGAAGAAAATTAAGAAATGGCAAGAGAACAATGTCTCGCCATGTTCAAGTCGAGTCTACCTTGTCATTGACAGGCTCTAATGCAGATAATCGTTACAAAGTAAAGCCAAGTGAATTATCATCTGCAGTAGCGGCATTATATAATAAGGTTGCTGCATTAGCAGGTGGATCATCCGTTTCTGCTTCTTCAAATGCATTTGACAAAGCTGCAGATTCAGTGGCAAAAGAATTATGGGCGGCTAAAGGAAAATGCTTAGTTGTTAGTGGTTCAAATGATCCAAACGAGCAGATATTAGTAAATGCGATTAACTATATGTTGGGCAGTTATGGTTCAACTATAAATCTTGACTCAGTATGTAATTTACGATCAAGCAATGATGCTGCTGTTGCAGAGTTAATGCAATCGATGAATGCAGGTCAGGTAGGTGCGGTTATATTCTGGAATACGAATCCAGTTTATACAATGCCATCCATGACGGATGCAATTGCAAAAGTTGGATTAAAAATTTCATTAGCTGATCGCAACGACGAAACAGCCTCTAAATGTGATTATGCTTGTCCTGATCACCACTATTTAGAATCTTGGGGTGATGTAGAAGCCTACTCGAATCGTTACTCATTAATGCAACCAACAATTCGTCCTTTATTCAATACTCGTCAGGCAGCTGAAAGTTTATTGAAGTGGGCAGGTGTGCAGGTTGCAGATTATTATACTTATATCCGTACTAACTGGGAAACTTCTGTTTATCCAAAGCAATCAAGCATGACCTCGTTTGAGGCATTCTGGACAAAGTCTTTGCAAGATGGAGTTTTTGATGCAGCTACACCGGTTGCAACAGCAGTAGTTTTTGCTGGAAATGTAAGTGATGCTGCTTCAAAATTAATGAAGCCATCTGCCGGAACGGATGTAGTGCTTTATGAAAAAACAGGTATCGCAAATGGTAATCAAGCTAACAATCCTTGGTTACAAGAGTTACCTGATCCAATCTCTAAAGTTTGTTGGGATAATTATTTTGCAATTCTTCCAGCTTACGCAGAACGTTTGAAGGTTGCTCAAGGAAATATTATTGAAGTAAAAGTTGGTAATACTACTGTTAAAGGGCCTGTGTTTTTACAACCAGCAATGGCGGATAATACAGTGGCAGTAGCAGTAGGTTACGGAAGAACAGCAGCAGGAAAAGCGGGAAATGGAGTAGGCTTTAACGCATATCCATTTATGTCTTTAACGAATGGTGCTTTATCGATGGTAGCTGCAAATGCTACTATCACTAAAACAGTTGACGAAGACCATACTTTAGCTGCTACTCAAACACATCATACCATGATGGGTCGTGAAATCGTAAAAGAAACGACACTTAACAAATGGTTAAAAGATGCGAAATCTGGTAATGAACAAGAATTAATTGACTCTCCATACGGAAAGAAAAAACCAGAAGAATTAAACTTATGGGCAACTCCTGAAAATCCAGGGTTTGACCGCCCAAATCATAGTTGGGGATTAGGTATCGACTTAAATGCTTGTATCGGTTGTGGTTCTTGTGTGGTTGCATGTAATGCAGAAAACAACGTTCCAGTAGTAGGTAAAGATGAAATAGGTCGTGCACGTGAAATGCATTGGATTCGTATCGACCGCTATTATAGCAGTGATACAACGAAAGAGAATGCGGGTGAAAAGGGTTTAGGAAAATTAAGCATGTATGGTGAAATGGAAAAACCAGGTGCTGATAATCCTGAAGTATTCTTCCAACCAGTAATGTGTCAACATTGTAATCATGCTCCTTGTGAGAATGTTTGTCCGGTAGCCGCTACAACTCATAGTAGCGAAGGATTAAATATGATGGCTTATAACCGTTGCGTAGGAACTCGTTATTGCGCAAACAACTGTCCATATAAAGTACGTCGTTTCAACTGGTTTAAATACAGCGATAACGATCAGTTCCCTTATAATATGCAAGACAACTTAGGAAAGATGGTATTAAACCCAGATGTAGTTGTTCGCTCTCGTGGGGTAATGGAAAAATGTACAATGTGTGTTCAACGTATTCAATATGGTAAGCTAGAAGCGAAAAAAGCAAGTCGCCGCCCTGTTGATGGTGAAATAAAAACGGCATGTGCTCAAGCTTGTCCTACAAATGCAATTGTATTCGGAGATTTCAACGATAAAAACAGCGAAGTAAGTGCATTATTCCAGGATCCTAGAAGCTATCATTTATTAGCGGAGTTGGATGTTCAACCATCAGTATTCTATCAAACAAAAGTTCGTAACAAGAACTAATATTAATAACCTAAAAATTAATTAACGAAGTAAAAATTCGTCTATGCATAAAGAATCGGAACTTAGGCCCCCTCTCATTTTAGGAGAGAAAACGTGGAACGATATCACTGAAGATGTTTGTCGCCCGATTGAGTCTAAAGCAAATAAATGGTGGAAAATGGCCTTTGGTGTGGCTGTTGCCGGGTTGCTTTGGTGGATCATTTCTGTATCATATACATTGGGAACTGGTCTCGGTGTATGGGGATTAAATAAAACAGTTGGTTGGGCTTGGGATATCACCAATTTCGTTTGGTGGGTTGGTATTGGTCACGCAGGTACCCTAATCTCTGCCATCTTATTATTATTCCGTCAGAAATGGCGTTTATCGATTAACCGTTCAGCAGAAGCGATGACCATCTTCGCCGTAATATGTGCTGCAACATTTATCGTATCGCACATGGGTCGTCCATGGGTAGGTTATTGGCCTTTACCTTTACCTAACCAGTTCGGTTCCTTATGGGTAAACTTTAATTCTCCATTGGTATGGGACGTTTTCGCGATTTCAACTTATTTCTCTGTATCAATCGTTTTCTGGTACACAGGTCTAATTCCTGATTTCGCCGTTATTCGTGATCGTGCTAAAACAAAATGGACTCGTCGTATTTATACAATTTTAAGTTTTGGATGGGTAGGTACTGCTAAAAACTGGCAGCGTTTTGAAGAGGTTTCTTTAGTATTAGCAGGATTATCTACTCCTCTCGTATTATCAGTTCACTCGGTTGTATCAATGGACTTTGCAACGTCAATTGTTCCAGGATGGCATACTACTATTTTCCCTCCTTACTTCGTAGCGGGTGCAATCTTCTCTGGTTTCGCCATGGTACAAACGTTATTAATTATTGTTCGTAAGGTATTAAACTTGGAAGACTACATCACAATTTATCACGTGGACATGATGAACAGAATCATCTTGATTACTGGTTCTATCGTTGGTGTTGCCTATTTAACAGAATTCTTCATTGCTTGGTATTCAGGAGTGGAGTATGAACAATATGCGTTCATTAATCGTGCTACTGGTCCTTATTGGTGGGCTTACTGGAGTATGATGACGTGTAATGTAATTACACCTCAGTTATTTTGGTCTTCTAAACTTCGTGAAAATGTGTTCGCAACCTTTATCATTTCGATTTTCGTTAATATCGGAATGTGGTTCGAACGTTTCGTAATTATTGTTACTTCTTTGCACCGTGATTATGTTACTTCAAGCTGGACAATGTATCATCCAACTTGGGTTGAAGCAGGAATCTTTATGGGTTCATTAGGATTATTCTTTACTTGTTTTTTATTATTTGCTCGTGTATTCCCTGTGATTGCTATGAGTGAATTAAAAACAATTGTAAAGTCATCATCTGAAGGAGCAAAGAAAAAATCATCTAATCATTCTAATCACTAAGATTAACACAAATGAGCGCGTCAGAAAAAAAATTCGTTTACGGCATCTTCAATGATGATGAAGTTGTGTTAAATGCCATCGGCACTTTGCGTAAGCAAGGACTAAAAGTAAAAGATGTAATATCTCCGTTTCCAATCCATGGTTTAGACCATGAATTAGGATTAGCAAGAACAAGAATTTCGATTTGTGCATTCATCTACGGAATGACAGGAATGAGCCTTGCTTTATTGATGATTTATTACATGAACATTTTCGATTGGCCAATGGATGTAGGTGGGAAGCCAAGTTTTGCCTTCTATAAAAACTTACCAGCCTTTATCCCAGTAACATTCGAAAGTACTGTATTGTGTGCAGCACATGGAATGGTGATTACGTTCTTATTAAGAAGTAAATTACTTCCAGGTGTTGAGCCACATATTATTCATCCTAAAATGGCCGACGATCATTTCGTAATGGCTATTCAGGTAAAGGATGATACAGACATTGCCAATGTTGAATCATTAGTAAAAGCTGCTGGTGCAGTTGAATTTAAATCATAATAACTAAATAGCGATCATTCAAATTCCATCGCAACCAAGGATATGAAGATAACTTCCCAAATTCTATACGTCGGAGTAACATCAGTATTGATGTTGGCTGCTTCATGTAGTAAAGATCCGAAAAGTCCAGGATTAGAATACATGCCAGACATGTATCGTTCGCCTTCTTATGAAGTGTACACAACTAATCCTAACTTCCCTGATAGTTTAACGATGCAAGCTCCTGTTAAAGGATCTATTCCTCGTAACTATACCTTCTTTAATTACCCTTCTTCTAACGAAGGTTATGAAGCTGCAGGAAGAGATGTAAAAAATCCGTTGCCTGCTACTGAAGAAAATTTAACAGAAGGTAAACGTCAATATGAAATTTACTGCGTGCATTGTCATGGTGCAACTGGACAAGGCGACGGTAGTATCGTGGCTATTGGAAAGTTTCCGCCCCCTCCATCTTATTCAAAAGGGAATTCTTCACGTGGAGGTGCAATGCGTGATTTAACGGATGGTAAAATTTTCCATACTATTACATACGGAATTAACTTGATGGGTTCTCATGCTTCTCAAATTAATCCAGAAGATAGATGGAGAATTGTAATGTACATCCATCAATTACAAAACGATAACAAACCAGTTGCTGAAAATACAACTGCTACAGCTGATTCATCAAAGGTAAAGCCTTAATAATTTCAATACCGATCAACGATTAATTATGGGACACCATCAACATATTGAGGTAACAAGTACGAAACCCTACGAATTTACCCGCAAAAACCGAATGATTGCAGGAGTAATGATTATTGTTGGAGTAATAGCAATTATCGCTCAATTTGCAACACATCACAACCAAACTTGGTCAAACTTACTCATGAATAACTTCATGTTTATGGGAATGGCTTTATGTGCTACTTTCTTTCTCGCAGTACAGTACGTTGCTGAAGTAGGATGGAGTGCTGTAATCAAACGTCCGTTGGAAGCAATGGGTCAGGCTCTACCTATAGCAGGTGGAATCATGATTGTCATTATTGCTTTGGGAGGTCAGTCGCTTTACCATTGGATGGCTCCGGGAATTTCTACTCCTGGTTCGGAAAATTATGACGCAATTATCGCTGGAAAAAATGGATTTTTAAATCCTGCATTTTTTTGGATTCGTGTGGTTGCTTACTTCACTATTTGGACATACTTCACAAAATTGTTTAGAAAGAATTCATTACTAAGTGATGAAGGCGATGGTGCTGGATATTGGAAGAAAAACAGAGGCGCTGCTGCTAAATTCTTAGTGTTATTTGCAGCTACTGAATCTACAATGTCATGGGATTTTATCATGAGTATTGATACACATTGGTACAGTACATTGTTCGCATGGTACACGTTCGCAGGTATCTTCGTAACTTGTATTGCTGCATTAGTATTCACTATCACCTATTTGAAATCAAAAGGATATCTTCAGGAAGTAACAGAACATCACCTACATGATATCGGTAAGTTTATGTTTGCTTTCAGTATATTCTGGACGTATCTATGGTTCTGTCAGTTTATGTTAATCTGGTATGCAAATATCCCAGAAGAGGTAACTTATTTTATGCTTCGTCAGGATCATTACCGTGGACTATGGTTGGCTTCATTTTTTATTAACTTCATCGCACCTTTTGTCATTTTAATGACAAGAGATGCAAAAAGAAAATTGTATTTGTTAATGTATATGTCAATCGTGATTTTTATTGGTCATTGGATTGATACTTACGTGATGGTTATTCCAGGATCAATGTTAACTGCTGGACATCATGCTGCAGAAGGTGCTGCTCATCATGGCGGTCATGCATTAACGTTAGGTTCTATCGGATTGCTTGAAATCGGAACCACTATCGGTTTCATCGGTTTATTTATGTACCTTGTTCAACATCATTTAAGTAAGGCACCATTAATAGCGAAGAATCATCCAATGCTTGAAGAGAGTTTACATCACGCCATTTAATACTTAAGAAATAATTTAATAATTCAATATCCCCCAACCAACACACGATATGAACATCTTGCTCATCTTAGCAGTCGTTTTTGGAACCTTAATTTTAGTTCGTTTAGCCAATGTGGCATCAATTGCGTCTAAATTATCAGGTGAGAACGAAGAAGCAGAACAGGAAAGTGCAAACCGCTGGAATAGTATCGGTATGCTTACATTCTTAATTGTAGGTCTAATTACAATGTTTTATCTTATCAGTTCGTATGCGCCACTTACGTTGCCAAAGGCAGCGTCTGAGCATGGTGCTGCTATTGATAAGCTAATGTCAATTAACTGGACTGTTTTATTTATCACGTTTTTAGTAACTCAAATCTTATTATTCTCGTTCGCGTTTAAATATAGATTTAATAAAAATAGAAGAGCATTCTATTTTCATGACAACAATAAACTAGAAGCTATCTGGACAATTATTCCAACGGTAGTGTTAGCTACATTAATCGTAACAGGATTACGTGAATGGAACGACATTACAAACAAATCGGATAAAATGGAAGGATTGAAAATTCAGATTTATGCTAAGCAGTTTGATTTCACTGCACGTTATGCTGGAACAGATAAAAATTTGGGAAGATCGAATTTTCGCTATATCTCGGATTCAAACCCATTAGGTGTTGATTCATTAGATCAATATTCAGCTGATGATATTATTGCAAAGGAATTAGTAATGCCTAAAGGAGCTGAAATTGAATTAGTAATTAATTCACGTGATGTAATTCACTCCGTTTATTTACCTCACTTCCGTGTTCAAATGAATGCTGTTCCCGGAATGACAACTCGATTCTCTTTCAAGCCGACAATGACAACGGCTGAAATGCAAAAAGAAACGCAAAATCCAAAGTTTGAATACATCATGCTTTGTAATAAAGTTTGTGGAGTAGCGCATTATAATATGAAAATGCCTATTCGTGTAGTAGAAATGGATGAGTATCAAGATTGGTTAAAATCTCAACCACTGGTATTCCCTGCAGTAGCTGATTCTGCTGCTCCGACTTCGTCCTCTGCCACTGCTGAAATGATGTCAACCTCTACAAACTAGTCAATTAAATAATTGTTTAACCTGTAAACGATAAAATAACTTTCACATGGAAGTGAATCCAAATAAACACATTGCTCACAGTGCTCACGTAGAAGCACATGGTCACGCTCACGATCACCACGATCACGATCATGATCACGAAGACAATTTCTGGTCTAAATATATTTTTACGACCGACCATAAAATGATTGCTAAGCAGTTCTTGAATACTGCAATCTTTATGGCATTCCTTGCGATGTTTATGTCGCTTATTTTCCGTATGCAGCTGGCTTGGCCCGATGCAAAAATTCCTTTCTTACAAGATGTAATCGGTAAGTGGGGTAAAGATGGAAAACTAGATCCTGGTTTTTATTTAGCGTTAGTAACAATCCATGGAACTATCATGGTGTTCTTTGTATTGACAGGTGGATTAAGTGGTACGTTCTCGAATTTATTAATTCCTCTTCAGGTTGGAGCGCGTGATATGGCCTCTGGTTTCTTAAATGCTTTGTCATTTTGGTTCTTCGCCTTATCAAGTGTGATTATGTTAATCTCCTTAGGAATTGAATCAGGTCCAGCATCTGGTGGTTGGACAGTTTATCCTCCATTAAGTGCATTGCCTCAGGCTATGCCTGGCTCAGGTTTGGGAATGACTTTATGGTTAGTATCCATGGTATTCTTTATCGCCTCTTCTTTACTTGGCGGTATTAACTACATCTCTACCATCATTAACTTGAGAACTAAAGGAATGTCGATGACTCGACTTCCGCTTACTATTTGGGCTTTCTTTATTACGGCTATCTTAGGAGTATTATCTTTCCCAGTTCTTTTGGCGGCTGCTTTATTGTTAGTGTTTGATAGAAGTTTTGGAACTAGTTTCTACTTAAGTGATATTTTTATTGATGGTGCTCCATTAAGTCATGCAGGTGGTTCTCCTATTTTGTATCAGCATTTATTCTGGTTCTTAGGTCACCCCGAAGTTTATATCGTATTGTTGCCAGCATTAGGTTTAGCCTCTGAAGTAATTTCTGTTAATGCTCGTAAGCCTATCTTCGGTTACAAAGCCATGATCGGTTCTATGCTAGTCATTGCATTCTTATCGTTTATCGTTTGGGGTCACCACATGTTCGTTACAGGTATGAATCCTTTCTTGGGTTCGGTATTCGTATTTACAACATTGTTAGTGGCGATTCCATCCGCGGTAAAGGTGTTTAATTATATTACTACACTATGGAGAGGAAACATTCAATTTACTCCGCAAATGTTGTTTGGTATTGGATTGGTTTCAACATTTATTACCGGTGGTTTAACAGGTATCATTTTAGGGGACTCCGCTTTAGATATCAATGTACATGACACGTATTTCGTAGTAGCTCACTTCCATATTGTAATGGGTTCTTCTGCTATCTTCGGTATGTTTGCTGGTGTTTATCATTGGTTCCCGCGTATGTATGGACGAATGATGAATAAAAAATTGGGGTATGTACATTTTTGGTTGACATTAATCGGATTGTATGGTACCTTCTTCCCAATGCATTTCTTAGGATTAGCGGGTGTGCCTCGCCGTTATTATGCAAATACTGCGTATGATGGATTTAACACATTAGTAGATATTAACCATATCGTGACTGTTTTTGCAATCATTGGTGGTTTATCACAGCTTATCTTCTTGTTCAATTTCTACTATAGTATTAAGTATGGTAAGAAATCTGTTCAAAATCCTTGGAAAGCGAATACGCTTGAATGGACAGCTCCAGTTGAACATCTTCATGGAAACTGGCCAGGTGCAGTTCCTGAAGTTCATCGTTGGCCTTATGATTATGGTAAGCCAGGAGCAAAAGATGATTATATTCCTCAAACTGTTCCTTTCTCTGAAACACCTGAGAGTAATACTCCACATGATCATTAATAAGAAGTTATAATGAGCGAAGGCACTCTTTTGAGTGCCTTCTTTTATTTAATCAAAAATTAAAAAATGAATTCATTGAATACATTTGAAAACACGCAGTCGTTTGCTAATAATCTAGATGCGCAAGATGAGTTAGCGTATATGCGTGAACGTTTTAATATCCCTCAACATAATGGGCAGGATACGGTTTATTTTTGTGGGAACTCTCTAGGACTTCAACCTAAGAATACAATTGTTTATGTCAATCAAGAATTAACTGATTGGGCTCAGTTAGGCGTGGAAGGGCATTTTAAAAAAGATACAGGATGGTTTGCTTATCATGAACTAGTTCGTGATGCTGCAGCTCGAATTGTTGGCGCCAAACCAATGGAAGTAGCAGTAATGAATCATCTTACTGTAAATCTACATTTATTGCTGGTCTCTTTTTATCGTCCCACTAAAGACCGTTACAAAATTATTTGTGAAGCGGGTGCATTTCCTTCTGATCGTTATGCACTTCAATCTCAGGCACGCTTTCATGGCTTTGACCCCGCTGATGCTATTGTTGAATTAGAACCTTCTGAAGGCAGCGATTTGATTGCGGAAGCGGATATTCTTCAAGCTATCGAAGATTGCGGTGATGAGTTAGCGTTAGTGATGTTTGGTGGTGTACATTATTTCACCGGACAAGTACTCGATTTTAAGAGAATTACCGAAGCCGCACATGAAGTGGGCGCTTACGCTGGATTTGACCTAGCACATGCAGCCGGAAATTTAAAACTGGAATTACATCAATGGAATGTTGATTTTGCTGCTTGGTGTTCTTATAAGTATTTAAATGGAGGCCCCGGCACCGTAGGTGGTATCTATGTAAATGAAAAACACGTTAGAAATCCACACTTGCCTCGCTTTGCCGGTTGGTGGGGGAATGATCCTCAAACAAGATTTAAAATGCCTCATCAGTTTACTCCTGTACTCACTGCCGATAGCTGGCAGTTAAGCAATGCGCCTATTCTTGAAATGGCTGCTTTAAGAGCATCTTTTGAATTGTTTGATGAGGCAGGAATGGATCGCTTAGTTATAAAGAGCAATAGCCTTACGAGCTACCTTAACTTTGTTATTACTGATGTTTTACAAATGTGTAATCAAGTATCTTTGGTGAAAGTGATCACTCCGTTTATGAAGCAACAACAAGGTTGTCAACTTTCATTGCAATTTGAAACTAATGGAAAAAAAATCTTTGATGCGCTTACCAATCAAGGTGTAATTGCCGATTGGCGAGAACCCGATCAAGAGGGGCGTGGTAGTGGGGTAATTCGCGTAGCTCCAGTACCGTTATATAATAGTTTTAATGATGTATATCGCTTCGGACAAATTCTGAAGTCTGCTATATCAGAGTAAAATGGCAAAGCCCAAGCACCACCCAAATGCTGAAGCACTGATAACCGATTATATCAATGCACTTCCTCCTTTTTCCAAGGAAATTTGCGTGACCTTGCGTGCAATTATTTTAGCCACTGATAAGTCCATTGTTGAAGATTGGAAATGGGGACCCAACTATTATTGTCATGGAATGGTTTGCGGTTTTGGTGCATTTCAAAAGCATGTGTCTTTTGTGTTTTTTCAAGGAGCTTTGTTAAAAGATGAAAAAAAATTACTTATTGCAAATCCAGGTAATATCCATAACCGTCACTTGCGTTTCACTAATTGCAAGGAGATAAAACCATCCATCATTAAGTCCTTTCTAAAAGAAGCTATCCGAAATAATCAGGAAGGAAAATTAGTGACGAACGATGATAAAACCATTGAGATTCCGACTGATTTACGAATGTATCTTTCAAAAAATAAAAAGCTTAAAAATTTCGAATCTTTAACATATTACAAAAGAAAAGAAATGATTAATTGGTTGATGGCGGCTAAACGGGAAGAGACAAAATTAAAGCGACTAGATAAGATAATTGAAATGGTCACAAATAATACATTCTTTTATTAGTGTATTCCAATCACTAAAACTTAATTATTTTTTTGCAGTCACTTTTGTTTGATTTGTTTTGAATTAAATACATCCCTGGATCCAAATTGCTGAGGTAAATCGTATTGGAATCTCCTCCCACTAATTCAAAGCTTTTTACTGTGTTTCCTGAAAGATCAAGAATTTCAAAGATGGTTTTTTTGTTTTCGGATAGGGTAACCGTTAGTTCGTTTACAAAAGGATTCGGAAAGACGTTAAAACTGCTTTTTTCTATAGATTCAATCCCGGTGAGTGTGTTGTTTACAAGCCAAAAAGTTGTGTTCATTATTAATTTACGATGATTGCCAGATGCACCACTAATATATCCATCATATAATGCGTCATTCGGATCTCCTGTGCCATCATCAACTGGTGAGCTATCTCCAAGTGCCGCAATTTTTCCAAGCCCATATCTTGAACGAACCATCATTGCATTCGTGTTGCCAGTTGTGCTGCTGCCATTCTTGTAAATAACACCTCTTACATTTGCATTGTTGGCTGGTGATAAAGTTAATGTAGCGCCATTATTGTATTCTAACGATGTTACATTTCCATAAGGTCCATGAAGTAATGTGTCTGTAGCTAAACTGGCCACATTCGTACTAATCTGAGAAACATCTACCGAGTCGAACTTAAAACCAAATGGATTGTTCTGAATCGGATTGTTTAATAGGAAATCATTCCATATCATTTGTGAATCATAACCATCTCCATTTCTATCACTATTTGCATGATCACAAATGATAAATAGTCCACCACCATTTTGTATAAATTGCATCATCGCCGTTTTTTGAGCAGTGGTAAATAAAATATTTGGTTCGCAAATAATGAAAACTTTATAATTCGTCAAGTCTTGTGCATTGCTGCTTTGCCCATACGTAATTTGCCCATTATAGGGCAAACTCTCAACGGTATATCCCTTTTTTACACAGTCAATTCCCCAAGCCGAAATTCCGCCAGACCATGCAGTCTCGCTTGTTGTGCTTGTAATTGTTGCTTGTAATGGAGTAGGTGTTCTTTGCGCGTTTGATTCAGTTCCACCAATTTGAGCAGGCCCATTGAAGTATCCTAAATTGTTTAAATCCGCATCAATTACCCAATCTGCATTTCCTGCAGCTTCTGCTTTGCTAGCATCAAATAAAATTTTTGTCTGTGCAAATGAATAATTAAATGAAATGGATATTAAAGTAAGGAGTATTAAAATATTCCGCATTTTGATCTTTGTCATATACTGCAAAATTAGGTAAATAAATCCCTTCGTTTTGCTTAATTTGGCGCTTGAAAATCATATTTGTGTCATGAAAAATTTTACAGTTATTGGGTCCGGTCTTGTTGGATCTTTATTAAGCATCTACTTAGCAAAAAAAGGATATAATGTGACAATTTATGAGCGCCGTCCTGATTTAAGAAAAAATAGAATCAGTGCAGGCCGCTCAATCAATCTTGCATTAAGTGATAGAGGGTGGAGAGGGCTTGAAGGTGTTGGTATTGTTGAGGAAATTAAAAAAGTGGCCATCCCAATGGCAGGAAGGATGATGCATAGTGTGAAAGGTGAATTAACCTACCAAGCTTATGGTAAACAAGGGCAGGTGATTAATTCTGTTTCACGTGGTGGATTAAATTGCGTGTTAATGGATTTAGCTGAGCAGCATGGAGTGAAAATAGTTTATAACCATCGTTGTGCGGATGTGGACCTTAAAGCTTGCACAGCACGATTTGAAAATACAGAAACACAGGAAATGGTAGAGGTAAAATCAGATCGTATTTTTTCTACGGATGGAGCCTTCTCTGCTGGTCGTCTACAGTTTCAATTATCTACCGATATGTTTAATTATTCTCAAACATATTTAGAACATGGATATAAAGAATTAACAGTTCCTCCAACAGCAAACGGAGATTTTGCAATGGATCCAAATGCGTTACATATTTGGCCAAGAAAATCGTTTATGATAATTGCGTTGCCTAATATGGATAAAAGTTTTACCTGTACTTTGTTTTATCCAATGAATGGTGAAGAGTCATTTAAAGCAATCGATACAGAAGATAAAATGATGCATTTTATGCAAGAGAATTTTGCGGATTTGATCCCGATGATTCCAACTTTAAAGGAAGATTTTTTTGGAAACCCTTCTTCTTCGTTGGTAACTGTTCGCTGCTTCCCTTGGCGTTTTCAAGATAAGGTGTTAATGTTGGGAGATGCAGCACATGCTATTGTTCCTTTCTATGGTCAAGGTATGAATTGTGGTTTCGAAGATTGTTTTGTGTTAAATGAATTGATGGAAAAATATGGTGAAGATTGGGATAAGATTTTTGATGAATTCCAAACAATAAGAAAACCAGATGCCGATGCTATTGCAGAATTAGCACTGGCTAATTTTATTGAAATGCGAGATAAAGTTTCTGATCCGAACTTCCTCCTTCAAAAGAAAATAGAAGCTTGGTTTAGTGATAAACATCCTGATAAATGGATTCCTCTTTATACCATGGTTTCGTATAGTCCGCAAATTCGTTACAGCGAAGCATTACGATTAGGTAAAAAACAAGATGCAATTATGCAAACAGTTTTAGCAATTCCTGGAATCGAAAATAATTGGAATAGCGAAGACGTGGAAAATAAAATTTTAGCAGCATTGAATTAATTTGTTGTTCAAATATGTAATTTAGAAAAGTAAAAGGTCATTGAATTTTCAATGACCTTTTTTAGTGTACACCATCTGTTGAATAACCATGGTAGTTTTTCGTAAGAAAGATGCTTGATCTATCCTAAAACTTCAATTAAAGCTTTTGTCTCATCGTGTGCACGACGAATATGATTCCTGATTTGGAAAACTCTTGAAAGTAACTTTGTTGTTTTTTCTGTTGCAGATTCCTCTTCTACTTCATTAAGCATTGCTAACGTTGCCGACATACCGAATGCTGTTAAGTAAGGCTTTAAGTAAGAAAGTGCATTGATGATGGGTTCATTATCATTGGCAGCAATTGCCTCGTCTAAATTTTTTATAATTAATGGCAGTTGTGTGTTGTAATCATTAATGATTTTTACAACCGTTTTTTTATTGCCATATTCTCCTAATACTTCTGCACGGATAAATACTAATTCAACTTTGGCAATTTTTTCAATTAGCTGAGTAGCTCCTTTCGGATCTTTCGCTTCTGTTTTTTGAATTTCAATAGAAGGTTTATTGTCGTAGGATGTCGCACTCGATTTTTTTCTTGTTGCAATAAAAACAATTGTTAAAATTAAAACGAATGCAGAAACTATATAAGCAATTGTGGTAGTGTTTGTCGAGGTAAAGAAAGTGTCGTTGGAAGATTCTTCTGCTTTAACAAGGGTGTCTTGTTTAATCTTTTTTTGTTCTTCTAATACTCGCTTTAAAGAATCTACCTGCAATTGCATATTCGCAGTGTGAATACTGTCGGTCAATACTTTTTTCAGCTGGCTATAATACAATTCCTGCGAATTGTTTTTTAGCTCATGATAACAAGATGATAATAAATCGTAAGTGGTTATAAGTTCGCTTGCACTTAGCGTGTCTTGTCCAAAATTAAGCGCAAGCGTTAAATAGTTGATGGTGTTAGGGAAGTTTTTTTGAGAATAAAAACACTTGGCGAGATAAATCATTCCTTTGCTTTTAACAAGCGCATTTTCTTCTGATAAAGTTACCTTTCGTAAACTATCCAGCGCTAAGAATGCTGCTCGTCCTTCTCCATTTTCCCAATTGGTAATTCCCCGCTCATATTGAGCATTTAAATCGGAAATGCTCATATTGCTACTGGATAAGGCTTGACATTTTGCATCTTTAAATACAATTAATGGAAGACTTATTAAAAGGCTAATAAACACTAAAAAAAATCTCTTGGAAAACATAGGTGCGAAGATATATAATTATACAATTTTTGTGTCGATTTACTTTTTAATTTAATTAACAAAAGGAGAAAATAAAACTGATGGTTTGTCGAAAAAAAATAAAGCTAATATGGAAATGTCGAAAAGACAATATTTTAGGTTTTCCGTTCAAATAATTTTAAATTTATGTAGGTTTGCAGACTATCTTGCCAATTATGTCATTAGAAAATAAACAACCACAAAAGTTAAAAGTATCTCACATGGCAGAGCATTTAATCGGCTCTGAAATAATTAAGTTAGCGAACGAAGTAAATGAGTTAATTAAAAAGGGAGAGCCTATTGCAAATTTGACAATCGGAGATTTTGATCCAGCCATTTTTCCAATTCCAACGGTTTTGCGTGATGAAATTATTAAGGCGTACATGGAAGGCCATACGAATTATCCTGTGGCGAATGGAATGCCCGATCTTCGCAAAGAAGTGGCTTCCTTTATCCAGCGATTTCAAGGCTTAAATTATTCTCCCGATGAAGTTTTGATTGCAGGTGGTGCCCGTCCCGTTATTTATGGAATTTATTCCACCATTATCGATCCCGGTGATAAAGTGGTGTATCCTGTTCCAAGTTGGAATAATAATCACTATTGTCATTTGATGCAAGCAAATGGAGTGGCCGTTGAGGTGTTTCCTGAAAATAATTTTATGCCCACCGCAGCAGACTTACGTCCTCACTTAAAGGGTGCTCGGTTGTTAGCACTTTGCTCCCCTCAAAACCCAACAGGTACCGTAATGTCGGAGGAGCAGTTAAAAGCAATTTGTGAATTGGTGATAGTAGAAAACAATTCTCGTAGTTCCGACGAAAAGCCTTTGTATATTATGTACGATCAAATTTATTCCGCATTAACTTTCGGTGCCAATAAGCATGTTGATCCAGTTTCATTATACCCTGAATTACGTCCTTATACCATTTTTGTTGATGGCTTATCTAAGTCGATTGCGGCAACAGGAATTCGAGTAGGTTGGGCTTTTGGTCCTGCAGAAATTATTGATAAAATGAAGTCTATCCTTTCTCACATTGGAGCATGGTCTCCTAAGGCAGAACAAATAGCTTCAGCGCGATTTATGAGTAATCATTCAGCTTTTGATAATTATATTACTTCTTTTAAGGCAGATGTTTTTCAACGTTTGGAGGCCTTTTATGAAGGATTTAAAACGTTGCAATCATTTGGAGTAAATTGTATTGAACCAATGGCAGCAATTTATCTGACCGTTCAGTTTGATATTAAAGGGAAAACAACAGCGTCAGGAAAATTATTGGCAACTACAGAAGATGTTACTGCGTTTATTTTAAATGAAGCAAAAATGGCCGTTGTGCCTTTCTCTGCATTCGGAGCTTCTAAGGAATCTACGTGGTATCGTTTGTCAGTTGGTACTTGTAAAACTGAAAACATTCCAGTTATGATGTCAGCATTGCGAAATGCACTTTCTTCTTTAAAATAGTTAGTAACTAAGTCAAATATTGAGCGTAAAACGCGAATTAAATTTTTACTATGAAAAATAATTATTGCGTGATTATGGCAGGCGGAGTAGGTAGTCGGTTTTGGCCTATGAGTCGTAATGCACATCCTAAACAGTTTTTGGATATTCTAGGAACAGGCAAGACATTGCTGCAGCAAACGTATGAACGCTTTCTTCATGTTTGCCCGAAAGAAAATATAATCATTGTAACGAATGTGGATTATACAAATCTTGTTCAATCGCAGTTGCCCGATATTCAAGCTAGTCAAATATTAGCTGAACCATTTCGTAAAAATACTGCTCCTTGTATTTTGTACGCTGCAAAAAAGATTGCATTGTTAAATCCCGATGCAAATATTGTGGTCGCTCCAAGTGATCATGTAATTATAAAAGAAGAAGCTTTTGTAAAAGCAATTTTACAAGGTCTTGAGTTTACGAGCAATAAAGAAGTGCTTTTAACATTAGGAATTCAGCCAAGTCGCCCTGACACGGGTTATGGTTATATTCAGTTTATTGATGATAAATCGTCCGAAGAAAATAAAATTTCTAAAGTAAAAACGTTTACAGAAAAACCAAATCTTGAAATGGCAAAATTCTTTTTGCAATCAGGAGAGTTTTTATGGAACGCTGGCATTTTTCTCTGGAATGTAAAATCAATCTTAAAAGCATTCGAATTACATCTTCCTGATATGTATGCTACTTTTGATGCAGAAGAAAATGTATATAATTCTGATGATGAAGCTGCTTTCATTCATCAAGCTTTTCATCAATGTACCAATATCTCTATCGATTTTGGAGTGATGGAAAAAGCCACAAATGTGCATGTGATGGGCGCTGAATTTGGCTGGAGTGATTTAGGAACTTACGGCTCTTTATATGAACACATCAAGCATGATGAAAATGATAATGCAATTGTTGGAAAGTACGTGATGACGTATGATACAAAAAATTGTATCGTGAATGTTCCGAAAGATAAATTAGTCGTGTTACAAGGCTTGGATGATTATATCGTGGTGGAATCTGATTCAATTTTGCTTGTTTGTAAAAAATCGGATGAGCAACAAATTCGTCAGTTTGTAAATGATGTTAAATTGAAACGAGGCGATAAATTCGTTTGATAGGCCCATGACTTTTGCGAAAAATACATTTTTGAAATGGAGTTCTTATTTTCCATCAACAGGTGTGTTTTTATTGCTGGTAACCGTTGTGTCTCTCGTGCTTTCTAACACAACTTTTTCAGATGCCTACATACAATATTGGAACGTTCGTCGATTTGCATTTTCAGGACATGATTTTAATTATCTGTTGTTGATCAATGATTTTTTAATGGCCATTTTCTTTTTGAATGTAGGCTTAGAAATTAAGAGGGAATTGGTAATTGGTGAATTGTCGTCATTTAAAAAATCAATCACTCCAATTTTTGCAGCAATAGGAGGGATGATTGTACCTGCGTCTATCTATTATTTACTCAATTTACATTCACCTTTATGTAAAGGGTGGGGAATACCAATGGCTACCGACATTGCATTTGCTGTTGCAATATTAGCATTGGCTGGAAAAAAAATGCCCGCAGGGTTAAAATTGTTTTTAATGTCGTTGGCAATAATTGATGATTTAGGAGCTGTTATCGTAATTGCTTTGTTTTATACCCAACAATTATTTTTTAGTTTTCTTTTGTATGCACTTGTTATTTTTTGTTTGATGCTAACGATGAATCTCATGAAAATCAAAAACACACTATTCTATTTAGCATTAGGATTAATAGCATGGTATTTTATTCTTTGCTCTGGAGTTCACGCGACAATTGCTGGAGTAGTTACAGCCTTTTTTATTCCGCTGAAAGAAGAGAACGGTATAGGGTCACCGTTAGAACGTCTGCAAAACAAATTAAATATTCCCGTGGATTATTTTATATTGCCATTGTTTGCTATGGCCAATACTGCCATGAAGTTGCAATTTGCTTCTTACGGTGAACTGTTTAATATGGCAACACTTGGAGTTTGTTGCGGGCTAGTGCTTGGGAAGCCTATAGGAATTTACTATGCCACAAAATTAGTTGTAACAACCAAAATAGGTCAGCTTCCCGAAGGATGTGATTACACAAAAATTGCAGGCGCAGGAATGCTGGGAGGTATCGGATTTACAATGTCAATATTTATTTTAACATTGGCGTTTCCCAATCATGAATTGCAAACAGCAATTAAATGTGCTGTATTGCTTTCATCTTTTATTATGGGTGTTGCAGGTTTTTTCCTTTTGCGAAAATCGAACAGCAAGAGTTAGTTACTTCTTTCGGTAGCTACTAAACCAAGATTTTATTTTAATTGATAAAACCCCAAAAATTGCTTCCTTAAAAATACCACCACTCATTTTTGATTGGCCTTCACTACGGTCGGTAAAAATTATTGGCACTTCCACAATTTTAAATCCCATTTTCCAAGCTGCAAATTTCATTTCAATTTGAAATGCATAGCCAGTAAATTTTATTTTACTGAAATCAAGTGATTCTAATACTTTGCGTGTGTAGCATTTAAATCCAGCAGTCGTGTCACGTATATCCATACCCGTTATAATACGCACATACATTGAGGCAAAATACGACATCATAACTCGTCCCATTGGCCAGTTTACTACATTCACACCCGTAATATAGCGAGAGCCAATACTCATGTCGGCATCACCAATCGTACAGGCTTCACGAAGTTTTATCAAATCATTTGGGTTGTGAGAAAAATCTGCATCCATTTCAAAGATGTACTGATACTCTTTTTTTAATGCCCACTTAAAGCCATGAATATAAGCAGTTCCTAAACCTAATTTGCCACTTCGTTCTTCAATGAAAATTCGATGTGAAAACTGCTGAATATAATCTTTAACAATAGCGGCTGTTCCATCTTTCGAATTATCATCAATTATCAGAACATCAAAAACAAAAGGCAATGCCATCAGCGTGCTGAGCATCTTACCAATGTTTTCCTTCTCGTTATAAGTAGGTATGATAATTAATGAATCCGACATGAGATATTCTTGAAAATTATTGTTTTAAAATCCATGCAAAAATCAATGGTGCAACAATCGATGCGTCCGATTCAACAATGAATTTAGGTGTGTGAATGTCTAATTTACCCCAAGTGATTTTTTCGTTTGGTACCGCACCTGAATAAGAACCGTAACTAGTTGTTGAGTCGCTAATCTGACAGAAATAACTCCAAAAAGGAATATTTTCCATTTCCATATCTTGGTATAACATTGGAACAACACAAATAGGGAAGTCACCAGCAATACCACCACCAATTTGGAAAAACCCTACGCCTTTTCCTTCAGAATTTTTAACATACCAATCTGCCAACCAGGTCATGTACTCAATGCCACTCTTCATGGTTGAGGGATTGAGCTGGCCTTTGATGCAATAAGAGGCAAAAATATTTCCCATGGTGCTGTCTTCCCAACCCGGTACGATAATCGGTAAATTTCTTTCTGCTGCAGCGAGCATCCAACTGTTTTTAGGATCAATCTCATAGTACTGCTCCATCTCTTTACTTAAAAGCATTTTGTACATGTACTCATGTGGGAAATAACGTTCTCCAGCATCCTGAGCGTTTTTCCATTGCTTAAAAATATGCTTTTGAATCCTGCGAAAAGCTTCCTCCTCAGGAATGCAAGTATCAGTTACACGATTATATCCTCCTTCTAATAATTCCCATTCGTCTTGTGGACTTAAATCACGATAATGGGGAACACGCTTGTAGTGGGAGTGAGCAACCAAGTTCATAATATCTTCTTCTAGGTTTGCTCCTGTACAAGAAATAATATCTACTTTGCCTTCTCTAATCATATCGGCTAATGATATTCCCAGCTCTGCAGTACTCATTGCCCCAGCTAATGTAATCATCATTTTTCCGCCCTCTAATAAATGTTGTTCATATCCTTTGGCAGCATCTACCATGGCAGCAGCATTAAAATGTAAATAATGCTTCTCCATGAATTGTGAAATAGGTCCTCTTTGCATAACTTAATTGTTTGAGGCGCAAAAATAAGGATTAAATACTTGTCTGCGAAGATTAAAGGATATTAAAAAGAAGTTAATTAATTAGGTTGTTTGGGTCACTTCTATTCGTAATATAGCAGAAGTGTTCTCCGTTACTTTAAACCTATCATCAATTCGGTGACCGGCAATCCAAATAATTTTTCCATCAAAACAAAGAAGGGGGATTTCTTGCTTTTCAAAATCATTGATTTTTTCATCAATAAAAAAATCACTTACAAGTTTCTTTCCCTTCATACCTAAAGGATGAAAAAAATCACCTTCTCTGATGGTGCGTATTTCGAGTTGGCCATCAAGGAGGGACTGGTCAATAAAGGCTACTGACTTTAAATTTGTTTTAAGTTGAATTTGTTGATTCACCATTGGTGTAAACGTAAAATGCCAATGATTGAATGTAGCCTGTTTGTCTTGATAATTAATAAATACAGAGTGGGATTCCCTTAATTTATTTTTTTGAATAATAATTCGATCTCTGTCTATCAAGGCAACATAATTTCTACTATAAAATTTCTTACCACTGTTATGAATGGTTTGAATGATTTGTTGGCAATTTTCAATATTAAATCCATAAGATTGAATGAACTGATACAACAACATATAGGGCAATGTGTCGGAGAGCAATTTGTCCTTTTTTAAAACGAAATTTTCGCCTTGATTAAAGCAGATTTCTTTTGCCTTATTTGAAAAATAAGACCTTAAAATGTGGTTGTTATATTGATTAATCGCTGCAAACTGAATCATTTTATTCTCTACTGATGGAAAGTTTTTTCCTAGATCAGGGAGCAATTTATTGCGTAAGTAATTGCGTTGATAGTCTGATTTTTCATTGCTACTGTCTTCTCGCCATTTGATGCTGTTTTCGCGAGCAAAATTTAAAATAGTTCCTTTTGAAGTATTTAATAAAGGACGAATAATGGTATTGTTTTGAATACTCATGCCTTCCCACGTGTAATGTCCTTTCCCTCTAAAAACATTAAGCAAAACTGTTTCTGTTTGATCGTTTTCGTGGTGTGCTGTTGCTAAATAGGGCAAGCTCGAAGATTGCATAATTTCATTAAACCACTGATAGCGTAAATCCCTAGCTGCCATCTGTATGGAGATGCCTTGTTGTTTGGAATAATCTAAAGTGTTGAATTTTTTACCATGAAAAATAATATTGTTTTGCGCACAAGCGGTTTTGACAAATAAAAAATCATGGTCGCTTTCTTCTCCACGTAAACAAAAATTACAATGAGCAACTTCAAAATGTATCTGTAGTTTTTTAAATAAATAAAGCAATACCATTGAGTCAATTCCACCAGAAACCGCTAAAAGAAATTTTGACGACAATAATTCCTTTAGATTTAATTGAATTACTTTTTCTAAGCTACGTTCATTAACCATTTGTCGGCAAAGGTATTTCAGTTTCATCAATACCCAATACATTTAAATTAGCGCGCGCTTTTAGTAGGCACTCTTTGTATTCATCCTCTGCATTACAATGTATTGTAATTGCGCCTCCCGCAGCAACAAGCGCCTTTCTTTTATCTTCATTGTAGAGTATGCTTCTAATTACAACATTGAAATTGAAATCACCATTTGGTTCCATGTAGCCAATCGAACCACTGAATAAATCTCTCGAAAAGCTTTCTATTTCGTCAATTATTTTAATTGCATTTTGTTTCGGAGCCCCTGTCATTGAGCCCATCGGGAATAGTGCTTTTAAAATATCTGCGAAGGTAGCAGATTGCTTAAGCTGGGCTTCAATGGTGGAAATCATTTGAAATACTTGAGGGAATTCGTAAACGCCAAATAATTCGGTAACATTCACACTGCTTTTTTCTGCAATTTTACTAAGATCGTTTCTCGTAAGATCAACAATCATTACGTTTTCTGCTCTTTCTTTTTCACTGTTGTATAACTGCTGAATTAAGTTCTTGTTTTCAGTTGGAGAACTTGATTTTTTAATAGTGCCTTTCATAGGATGACAAGTAATTACCGAACCTTTTTTTTCGATGAATTGCTCTGGACTTGCACACATCAAGTAATTGTCGTCGTTTTTTATGAAAGCAGCAAAAGGAGCCGGGGATGTTAATTTTTGTTTGTTATATATATCAATAACATCTAATTCGTAGGTGTCAATAAAAAATGGAATGCAATAATTGATTTCATAAATATCGCCTCTCTTCAAATGAGCTTGAATTTTATCAAATTGCTGAAGATATTGATTGAAATGGATATAAGTATTTAATTGATTAATACCATTAGGATTAGGGTCTTTTGGCTTGACTTTATCAAATAATAATAAATCTTGATAGGAATGGTCTTCGCAAAAAATCGATAAACAATTATCTTTTATTGTAAAAGTTGTTTCAGGAATAGTGATAGAAAGAAGATGATTGTTAAAATCGTTCGGTTTTTCAACATAATTATTACAATATATATGTTTAAAAAGATTATAGTTCAATTGAATTAATTTCCAGTCATCTTTGTAATTATTAAAAAAAGTAGTGGAATCTGCAAGTTTTTGGTTGGATAATAAAAATTGTTTTTTTATTCCGATGCAGGCAATCAATTCATATCCTGAAAAATGTTCAGGTTTCAAGGTTGTTTCCAATAAAGAAAAGAAATTACTTTTAATTCCATAAGCCAATAAGTTCGCTACTAAAATTTCCTTTTCTTCACATGTAACTTTTTTTGTAAAAATCGGTTTCATAAGCCTCGCGAAGTTAAAGCGAAATTGCAAAAATGGATTCTGATATTCGTTAATAAGTTAAAATATTGAAAAACAGTATAATAAAATCGAAACAGTGCGATAAGTTCTGCTCTTTTTCTCACCCTTGTATTGTAAGCATTTGCCCATTATTTGAGGCAGTTGGTAGATTTCGGACTTTTTTTACGCTAAAGTTACTTGATAAAGTAAATTTAGATTTTTATATTTACCTCAAAATTGGAGAAAATATCTTCAATAATGTGTTTAATACACATCATAAATCAGTAACAAAAAATACAAAGTTTTCAATCGAATGGGCTTATTCGGTTGATGATTTGTCGAGTAAAAAAAGCATTGCATATGAAAAACAATTACTTGTTTAACTATCTGTTAAAAGGGAAAAAGTCTATTACTTTTCTCCTTTTATCCTTGTTTGTTTTAGGCGCACTTGATGCGACTTCTCAGGCTGTTACTCAGTTTGAAAGTGCTGAGGGGAATTTTTTCCCCATGCCGGGTTGGAGAACACGTAAGGGGGTTTTAGCAGAGTTCTCTCGAACGACTGCAGCGGCTTCTGTAGCTCCTACTGTGCCTGCCTTAGCAACAGGTACCTATTCAACAGGTGGAGCAGCAGCAGCAGTAACTGGTGGTGGTACAGCCATCGTGATGTTGAATTCCTTTACTTCGAGTACTGATACCTCTTACTTGGTTACAAAACCTTTTGATTTCAGTAATAATGCAGGGGTTAATCCTACATTCAGCTTTTGGGTATATCGCGATGCAGGTTATCCAACTCAAAACGATCGATTAGAGGTGTTTTGGTCAGGAGTTTCCCCTGGTCCAGGTGCTAATTTAACACCAATAAATCATCAGGGTGGTAGCAATGTAATTCCTCGTTTAACAACTTCATTCCCTAGTGCTATTAACGGAGCGGGTTGGTACGAATACAAATTCACATTGCCTGCAGCAACTTATAATTCTAAGCGAAACTATTTTGTTATCAAAGGTATTACCGAGTTAGGTAATAACATGTATTTGGACAATTTCACCGTTAATACATATCCTTCGGCAATGGCAGCTGGTGAAGTAGTATTCGATTTAGTGCAACAAAATGGAGCAACAACATCGCAAGGTGCTACAAATCAATGGATTTTAGGAGTGCGCTGCATCGTGACAGGGACTTCTGGTTGTGGATCTTTGGCTGCAGCAGGTGTTAATAATCCAGTAAAACTTGACTCTTTATTATTCAATACCAACGGTTGTAGTAATTATGCAACGGATATTTTAAATGCCAAAGTATATTACACTGGAGGGTATGACCAATTTAATTCAACTTATGTTTCTCCTTTTCCAACTACTACTGGGGTTACAGGAGCAACATATCCTAGACCAACTTATGGGGCAACCCTTACTGGCGGTGCAATTGGTACTAACCTAGATTTTGTAAATGGGTCAACAAATTGTTTTTACCTTGAATATGATACTACGTATTTTTGGTTAGTGTATGATATGAAGGCTGCTGCTGTTGGAGGTAATTATGTAGATGGTGATTTTAGAGGTGCCATTGTTGGTGGTCCTGCTACTTCTTGTCCGTCATTACCAGGATCGGCAACATGTATTCCAGCAACTACTACTACTTATACTTTAGTTGGTGCTTGTCAAATTGATATTCCTTATTGTGTACCTACTTATTCATTAGGTACTTCATGGGCTGGTTATACAAATAATGACTATGTGCAATCTACATCTTTAATTGGTTACGGAGGTACTGCGATTAATGCAACTACTAATGCGATTCCATTACAATTGAGTTCATTAACTTGTTTCCCAAATTGTCGTTTCGTAAAACATCCACCAGATTATGAGTATAGAAGCCCGACCGTTGCTGGTAATACAGTAACACTACAGCAAGGAGGAACCTACAGCATTACTGTACAAGTTGGTACTTATTTTAGTGGTAATTCAATTTCAGCATGGATTGATTTTAATCGTGATGGAGCATTTAACAATAGTCCAATGACATGGTCAGGTGCTGCGGGGACAAGTGCTTATACAGGCGAGCGATTAGGTTTTGCTACTTTAACAGCAAATGGAACTGCAACTTGGACTTTTACAGTTCCTTCAACAGGAGCATCTCCTGCGCCTTTCCAAGGATCTACTCGTTTAAGGGTGAGAGAATGGTTCGCTGCGAGTGCCACATCCATGGATCCATGTCTTCCAGGTACTTGGGGTGAATGTGAAGATTTTATCGTAACCATTATTCCGAATTGTAGTTCAGCATATCGTTTATGGTTAGGTAATACGAATGATTGGAACAATCCAGCTAACTGGTGTCCTTCAGTACCTACAATCAATGACTCAACTGTCATTGATAAGGCTGTTGTAAATCCTGGAACTCGCGCATATAAGTATCCAATTATCAAATCAGGTGTTTTAGCTAATTGTAAATCACTTTATATTTCTAATCAGGACTCATTATACATCGATGCACCAAATCCAAGTGCTAATTCATTAAAGATTGCAGGAAATTTAATTAATAATGGATACATCAATGTTATTGGTGCCTATAATCCTTCTAATAACGCTGTCTATCCGAATTCAACTGGAACTCTTTTAAATTACTTAATGACACCATTATGCGGTAAGACGTATAAAGCTGCACAGACACAAATTATTTATTTAGCTAGCGACCTTTCGTTGTTGGGTATGCAAAATGGAGATAAAATTACTGCCATCCAATTGAATGTAAAGAATAATGACGGCGTAGTGACTACCCGACAATATCAAAATTTTGCCATTGGATATGCTAGTAGCGCTATCGGATCTTTCACTTCTACTGTACCTATTACTGGTGTTACAACTGTGTATACTAATGCAAGTCAGCCAATTGTGTATGGCGTAAATACCTTTACCTTAGGTACTCCAATTGTGTGGGATGGAGTAAGTAATCTTGTTATTCAATATACTTTCACAAATCCATCATCAACAGGATCTTCAAATAATGATTATATCGATATTACCCAATCTACGGGACGTAACTCAACATTAGTATTAGGCCGCTTATTAACTTCTGTTGCTACAGTGCCTGCTGCAGGTTCTTTTGTTGGTCAAGTTACGGGTGATATTTCAGCGAATGGTTCTCCAATTGTAAACCTAGCTAATACGGCAAGTGCCCTTATGACTCTTCGTCCTAATGCTACTTTTATTTGGGATCGTCCATATGGTAAGCCTAAGTTGGTGGTACAAGGAAATTTTGTAAACAATGGGCCATTTAATGCAGGCAAAAGTTTGTTCGTAATGGATTCTACCATGACACAATATATTTCTGGAACTAAGCCAGTACCATTCTATACATTTAGTATGGCTAAATCGGCAGCAAACAGACCTATTATATTAAATAACGATACTGTTTCTATTCAGGATACTTTCTTCTTAGGAACAGGACAGCTACTAATGAATGGTAAACCATTGTATATGACTTGGTCAAATCCGGCTGCATTTTCTCGACTTATTCAAGGGAATGGTGGAACAACAGCAGGTACAGGAGTTTTGGTGAGTGAAAATCCTAATTCAGTAGTTAACTGGACAATAGGACCATTTGTAGCACCTGCTTCATACCGTTCTATTCCTTTCGTAAACAGATTGGATACGACCAGTGCCGTTCCGGCTCAAACGCTAATTCCATTAGGATTTTTACACAAACAAGGGGATATGGGCGTATTTAAAGCTGCAACCAAATATTGGGCAAACAATACTCTTCCTGATCCTCCAACAGTAACGCATATTGATATTTTTAATGCGCCCACAAGCAATGCTGCTAACGTAGTTGATCGCTATTGGATGATTGGAAAAACAGGGCCTCAGAATCCTGCTGCCAACTACCCTGTTGCTGATATTACCATGCGTTTATCAACTAATGCAACAGCACCTCAAGTAACAGAGCGTCCAGCAACAATGAACTCCTTAAAGCCAGGTTGGGCGCAGCCTTGGAGAGCTTATGGTTTATCATGGTTAAGAATTTCAGCATTAGCTACTTTAAATGTTTCAACAGTATCCAGTGCGGTGGGTAACGGTACATCTATTACTTACACTACTTCAGTAGCACACAGTTTTGTTGCTGGTCAGTCGGTAACCATTTCTGGTGCTATGACACCTGCGGGTTATAATGTAATTAATGCAGTGATTACTAGTGTACCAACTACTACTACATTTACTATTGCAGGAGTTCAAACAGGTGCTTCAGTTGGAACTTCAACTGCAACGGGAGCGTCTTCAGGAACCACTTACAGTTTATCAAGTGCAACAGGTTCTGGAACAGTGATGACATATACAACAAGTGCTGCACATAATTTAGTTCCTGGTCAAACAGTAACAGTAGCAGGCTTTACTTCTCCTTTGGGATACAATGTGTCAAATGCAGTCATTTTGAGTACTACGAGTACAACATTTACCATCTCGGGTCCTACTACAGGTGTTTCAGCAGGTACGCCATACGTAATGGCTGCACCAATTGGAGCAGCTCCTTCTTATAATTCACAACAAACAGCCACAAGTTATGCTCAAGCATATACTCAGGTAGCAGCAAGCACGTTTGATAGTGTACGTGTTGTAAGTTGGGATTGGCCAATAGTTCCTACGTTAACATCTCCGTATAATACTCCAACAGGACCTGTTGGTGATTATACTCCATGGACCATCGCTGTGAATTCAACACCATTACCAATTGAGTTGTTGGATTTCAAAGCACGTCCTGACGGAAAACGTGTGCGTTTGGATTGGTCAACAGCTTCCGAAGTTGATAATGATTATTTCACCGTAGAGCGAACGGTTGATATGAATGAATACAGTTTCATTGAGAAGGTAAATTCGTATATGCATAATAGTAATATCATGTTAAACTATACTACGTATGATGAGCATCCGCTGTATGGATTACAATACTACCGATTAAAACAAACAGATTTTAACGGTGATTATTCTTACTCAGAACCTCAGGCAGTATGGTTTGGTAGTAAAGCTCCATTCGATATTACCAATATCTATTCTGACATGTCTCTTTCAAGTGACATTAACGTAGATTTTATGTATAATTCAGAAATGCCAGTATCTGTTGAAATTACAGATGTTTCTGGACGAGTAATTTATTCTGAGTCGGGCGTAGCAGCTACAAACGGTTCGAATAAAATTAAGCTTAATGCAAGCTTACCTCACGGACTGTATTTCATCATCATTCGCAACGATAGTGATGCTGTAAGCAGAAAGTTTGTGTACTAATTTTTCAAAAATCAGAGCAAAATCCCGGTCCGAAAGGCCGGGATTTTTTTTAACTTAAATGTTTGTTGTCGGATAGTTAAATTTCTTTAACTTAATTTTGTAGAAAATCGGATTTCATTTTTCAAGGGTCCATAAAAATTTTACTATGCTTGTTAAAGCTTATGGAAGTGCATTGCACGGAATTTCTGCAATTACTATCGCCATTGAAGTGCACATGGCCAATGGTGTTAAAGTATTTCTTGTTGGCTTGCCAGATAATGCGGTAAAGGAAAGTCAGCAACGAATTGAAGCAGCTCTTAAAACCAACGAATACAAATGGCCAGGCAAACGCATTGTAATAAATATGGCTCCTGCTGATATTCGTAAGGAGGGGTCTGCTTATGATTTGCCGATAGCTCTTTGTATTTTATCTGCTTCAGGCCAAATTGATAGAACAGATTTTTCAGAGTATATTATTATGGGAGAACTTTCGCTTGATGGTCAGTTGATGCCAGTGAAAGGAGCATTGCCGATAGCAATACAGGCAAAGAAGGAAGGTTTTAAAGGAATTATTTTACCAGAACAAAATGCCCAAGAAGCTGCAGTGGTTCAAGGTTTAGAAGTGTATGGAATGCAATCGCTGAAAGAGGTCGTTTCTTTTTTAGAAGGCGAATTAACTAAGAGCGTAACGGTGGTGGATATACGTGAAGAGTTTATTAAACATCAACAAGAATTGGAAGTCGATTTTTCAGACGTGAAAGGACAAGAAAATATTAAACGTGCATTAGAAATTGCAGCTGCTGGCGGACATAATGTGATTTTAATTGGGCCTCCAGGTGCAGGAAAAACCATGTTGGCGAAGAGGCTTCCAACTATTTTACCCCCATTAACATTAGAAGAATCGCTGGAAACAACTAAGATTCATTCAGTAGTTGGTAAAACATCGGCCAAAAGTGGGATTATAACGACAAGGCCTTTCCGTTCTCCGCATCACACGATCTCCGACATTGCTTTGGTTGGAGGGGGTGGATATCCACAGCCAGGTGAGATTTCTCTTGCACACAATGGAGTTTTGTTTTTAGATGAGTTACCAGAGTTTAAAAGAACAGTTTTAGAAGTAATGCGCCAACCACTCGAAGAACGTAAAGTAGCTATTTCAAGAGCTAAGTTTTCAGTGGAATACCCTGCAAGTTTTATGCTTGTCTCAAGTATGAATCCTTGTCCGTGTGGTTATTACAATCACCCAGAGAAAGAATGTGTATGTGCTCCTGGTGTTGTACAGAAATATTTAAATCGTTTGTCGGGTCCATTGCTCGATCGTATTGATTTGCACGTGGAAGTCATTCCTGTTCCATTTAATGAATTATCTAAAAGTCGGGTTGCAGAGAAGAGTGAAAATATTCGAGTTCGCGTTATTGCTGCGCGGCAAATTCAGGAACAACGTTATAAAAATGAGATCGGCGTTTATGCTAATGCACAAATGTCGTCGCGCATGTTACGGCAAATTTGTCAATTGAATACCGCTAGTGCGGAGTTATTAAAAATAGCGATGGACAAACTAGGATTATCTGCACGTGCTTACGACCGTATATTGAAAGTAGCTCGTACCATTTCCGATTTAGAAGGTAGTGATGAAATAAAAACAGAACACGTGTCAGAAGCAATACAATACCGTAGTTTAGATAGAGAAGGGTGGGCGGGATAGTTAAGCTAATTAATTAAATCGCATTTTTTCCATCTCTATTAATTTCAAAATCGAACAAACTATTGTTGGAAAAACAGTTTTATTTGTTTTAATAAAATAATCAACTGCACCTTGTCGCATTGTTTCAATAGCTACTTCTAAACTATCCTGACCTGAAACCATAATTACTCTGGCTAGTGGATTTAATTCTTTTATTTTCTTTAGTATCACAAGGCCATTAGGACCATTGTCCTTTCCGAAATCGTAATCAAGAATGATAATTCGATCATCTTTAGGCGTGTACTCTTGTAAAAAATCATTGCCATTATTATATTTTTTCGAGTGGAGCGTACATTCATCCAATAGATAATCACTTAACATTAAACTGAAAGAGAGGTTGTCATCAACTATAGCTATTGGACAATTTAATTCTTCTTCTGTATCTATTTCTTTTAATGATGTTTCTCCTTCTAAATTATTCAATAAATCTTTATAGAAATCGAAGTTGCTGGAGTTCATATTGTTCATACCCTGAATCGTATTAAGTATTTTATTTTCGAGTTGTTGATGAAAGATGTGTATTGGCTTTGCAAAATGTTTTTTTAGCACGGAGTTCAAAACAACACTTTGCTTTTGATATTCTGTGCATGCTGAACAAGCACGAATATGAAAACGCAAACGAATATTCTCTTGAAAAGTAAGTTCCTGTAGCTGCTTTTTTTCAATTAAGGCAGTTGCTTTTTCGCAGGAGTAGATGATTTGATGCAATAATGAACTCATCCGTTAAACCAATTTGTAGTTAAACATTTCCGGAGTTGTAATTTGGAACGATGAATGATTTGCCAATAATTATTCGGACTTATATTGTTTTCCCTGCAAATAATTTCTGCTTTTCGATCATCAACAAATTTCATTCTTATAATGCTACTCCAAAGTGTTGGAAGTTTCCCTAAACAATCCTCCAATGCCTTATTAAATTCACCATTATCGAGTAGTTCTTGTTCGTTAATGGATTCCCACTCTGAGGGGATTTCTTCTTCATTCCAGTTTCCGTCAGAAAAAAACATATTTTGTGAAAAATGCTTTGAAGTAGATTTACGAAAATAATCAGCTATTTTGTTTTTCAATATTCCCAATAGCCAGGTTTTTATTTCGCTCTGCCCATTGAAATTTTCTTTTGATTTAATTGCTGCTAGAAAAGTGTCTTGAACTAAATCTTCGGATAGTGTTGTATTTCCAGTTTTATAATAAGCCCATGCATATAGGTCTTTCGTATAAAGCACAACACACGAACTAATATCAATTGATATGGATTCGTGTGTTGTGCTCATTTGAAATAATCAATTTATATTATCCTTCGTTACCGGTTCCGTGACATTTTTTATACTTCTTTCCACTGCCACAAGGACAAGGGTCGTTTGGAAGTATTTTGGTTTCATTGCGAATCGGTTCGTTTTTAGGAGCAGGTTGATTTTGAGGTACTCCACCACCGTTAGAGGAGCCACCTTGATATTCTTCATGTGTAGTTTTTAATTTGCTTAAATCCTGACGCACTGGAGCTGCTGCTTGCTTAACCTGTGATTGATCTTGTGCTGTAATATTACCTCTAAATAAAAACGACATAGTGTCTTTATTGACCTCATCAACCATTTTCTTAAATAGATCGAATGACTCCAGTTTGTACACTAACAAAGGATCTTTTTGCTCATACACGGCGTTTTGAACACTTTGTTTCAAGTCATCCATATCACGCAAATGATTCTTCCATGTATCATCAATTAATGCAAGCGTTACATTTCTTTCAAATGCTGCAATAATTTCTTTTCCATGCGATTCATACGATTTGCGTAGAGGTGCTAATACTTGAATATTACGAATGCCATCTGAGAAAGGAACAATAATATTTTCGTATTGCTGACCTGGTTCTTCATAAACATTTTTAATCACAGGGAACGCCCTTTCGGCAGTGTGAGCAGTTTTAGTACGATAATGCTCATCTAATTTTTCAAATAAAATCTCTGCTAGCTCCTCTCCATTTTTTGCATTTAAAAATTGGTCTTGAGAAATTGGATTTTCGATTGCAAATATTCTAATCAATTCAAAGTTGAATCCTTCATAATCTTTTTCTTCGAAGAACTGATTAATTATGGAGTCACTTAAATCAAATAACATATTTTGTAAGTCGAGTGATAAACGCTCTCCATACAACGCATGTCTTCGTTTTTTATAAATTACCTCACGCTGTGCATTCATCACATCGTCGTATTCTAACAAACGTTTACGAATACCAAAATTGTTTTCTTCTACTTTACGTTGAGCTCGTTCAATCGACTTCGTAATCATTGAATGTTGAATTTCTTCTCCCTCTTTTAATCCTAAGGTATCCATCATTTTTGCAATTCGTTCAGAACCAAACAAACGCATTAAACTATCTTCTAACGATACAAAGAACTGTGATGAGCCTGGATCTCCTTGACGTCCTGCACGACCGCGTAGCTGTCTATCCACACGTCGAGACTCATGACGTTCTGTACCGATTATTGCTAACCCACCAGCTTCTTTCACGCCAGGTCCTAATTTAATATCCGTACCACGACCAGCCATATTGGTAGCAATAGTCACTTGTCCTGCTTTCCCAGCTTCTGCTACTATTTCTGCTTCACGTTGATGCTGTTTAGCATTTAAGACATTATGCTTAATCTTACGTTGTAATAACATTCGACTTAACAACTCAGATACTTCAACAGAAGTAGTACCAACAAGAACTGGACGACCTGCTTCCGTTAATTTAACAATGGCTTCAATAACAGCATTGTATTTCTCACGTGTTGTTTTGTAGATTAAATCTTCTTCATCTTTTCTTGAAATCTTACGATGAGTAGGTATCACAACAACATCCAACTTATAAATCTGCCATAACTCACCAGCTTCTGTTTCTGCTGTTCCCGTCATACCTGCTAACTTGTGATACATACGGAAATAATTTTGCAGTGTAACAGTTGCATACGTTTGAGTAGCAGCTTCTACTTTTACATTTTCTTTCGCTTCAATTGCCTGATGTAATCCATCACTATAACGACGGCCATCTAACACACGACCAGTTTGTTCATCGACGATTTTAATTTTACCATTGTCAATGATATATTCTACGTCTTTTTCATAAAGCGTATATGCACGTAATAATTGATTCACGGTATGAATACGTTCCCCCTTCACTGCAAAATCGCGCATCAAATCATCTTTCTTCTGTAATTTATCTTCTGGTGATAAGTTCGACTTTTCAATATCAGCCATGATGGTTCCTACATCAGGAATTTCAAAAAAGTGCGGATCGTTCATGTTGCCACTGATTAAATCGTGACCTTTATCCGTCATTTCAATCGTGTGGTTTTTTTCATCGATAACAAAGAATAACTCAGGATCTACTTTCTCACGCATATCACGACCATGATCAGCCATGTTGGCATTTTCAGTTTTTTGCATTAATGCCTTTGCGCCAGGCTCACTTAATAATTTAATCAACGCACGATGCTTTGGTAAACCACGATGAGCTCTTAACAAGGCCAAGCCTACTTCGTCTTCTTTTTCTTTGATGCCAAGATTCTTCTTTGCATCTGCAATGAGTGTATTAACAAAAGCTTTTTGAGCATTTACTACCGATTCAATACGTGGCTTTAATTGGAAGAATTCTTGCTCGTCGCCTTTAGGGGTTGGACCAGAAATAATTAATGGTGTTCGAGCATCGTCAATTAATACGGAGTCCACCTCATCAACAATCGCAAAATGGTGTTCGCGTTGAACAATATCTTCGGTACTACGTGCCATATTATCACGTAAATAATCGAAACCAAACTCATTATTTGTTCCGTAAGTTATATCAGCAAGGTAAGCCTTTCTTCTATCGTTACTATTGGGTTGATGTTTATCGATACAATCAACTGTTAATCCTAGAAACTCAAATACAGGTCCATTCCACTCCGAGTCACGTTTAGCTAGGTAATCATTTACTGTTACTACGTGAACTCCACGTCCTGCTAATGCATTTAAATAAATTGGAAGCGTACCTACTAATGTTTTTCCCTCTCCGGTGGCCATCTCCGCAATCTTCCCCTGGTGTAATACAGTACCTCCAATTAATTGAACATCATAATGCACCATATCCCATGTGACTTCATTACCGGCAGCCATCCATTTATTTTGATAATAGGCTTTATCTCCTCTGATAATTACATTACTCTTTTTTACCGCTAAATTTTTATCATGATCTAAGGCCGTCACTTCTAATTCTGAATTTTCTTTTAAACGACGTGCGGTATCCTTTACAACTGCAAAAGCAGATGGAAGAATTTCAAGTAAAACTTCTTCAATTTTTTGATTTCGTTCTTTCTTTAATTCATCAATTCGAATAAAGATTTTTTCTTTTTCATGAAGATCCATTTCTGGATTTTCTTCTGCTGATGAATTTAGTTCGTTAAGTTCGCTTTCAATTTCTTGAATATAATCCTGAATTCGCTTTTTGAATTCGAATGTTTTTCCTCTTAATTCATCATTACTTAAACTCGATAATTTCTCGAATTCTGAATTAATTAAACCTACAAAGGGCGTTAATTCTTTTAAATCTCTTTCTGCTTTGCTGCCAAAAAATTTTCTTAACAGACTGTTTACAAAATCTAACATAATTTTTATTGCAATAGTGTGCGAAGTTAATGCATATTATCGAGACCAATAGCCCATTTTTATTTAATAAATTCTAATAGTTTTATAATTGTTAGAAAGTTTATTCTTTCCTGTATTGACTTGTATAGGTTCTACGCCTTACATTTGAAAAAATTCCATCCCACCATTATTGCATGGACAACCTACATCAAAAGGATATAAATCAAGATAATTATCAGCATTTATTAAAACAAGCTGGGAAGGATGCTATTCGTGCTATTTTAACAGAAGACGCACGTGTACAAGCTTTGCCAATTGTGCAAAAAGCAGGTGTTGTCAGTGATCTTGTAATTTCATTTGCTGAATCATTGGGAGACAGTGAGGCTGAAAATCAATATAAAACCATTTTGATTAAGGCAGGATTTGAAATTTGCAATAAACTCGTAATCGCAGAAAATAGCCCTTATTTTAATAATCGAATAGAACAAGCTTTATTGGTAAAATTGGCTGTAAAAAAAGTGCTTTGTCAATTGGATGGGCTAGAAGTGCAGGGGTGGTGTGACACTTCATATTCGGGTTTGATAAAAAAAGAATTGGAAGTATTTCGACAATTATTCAACGAATGGGTGGGTGCTTTTGATAAAAGCACTTATTTGTCCGACGGTTGGGACTTACTAAATGGTTAATTTTTTTAAACTCGGAGCCATTTTCTGAGTAATCAACACCACAATCAACGTCATCATTCCTCCAAAAATTACCGAATTAATAAGTCCAAGATACCTTGCGGCCAAGCCTGATTCAAAGGCTCCTAACTCGTTACTGCTACCCACAAAAATGCTGTTAACTGCTGCAATCCTGCCTCTCATTTCATCTGGTGTGTGCGTTTGTAAAATGGTGGATCTAATAACCACGCTTACGTTATCGAACATTCCACTAAGCATTAAAATGAAAAATGAAAGGACAAATGAGGTGGACAAAGCAAATGCAATCATGCATGCACCAAAGCCTGCTACACAAATTAACATTTTCTTTCCTGCTCCTTGGTGTGGAGGATAAAATGCCATGATTAGCGACATGGTAACTGCTCCAATAGCAGGAGCTGATCGTAAATAGCCCAATCCCTCTGGGCCGGCATGCAATACTGAATCAGCGAATGCGGGTAATAATGCAACTGCCCCTCCAAATAAAACTGCAAATAAGTCGAGCGAAACAGCTGACAATAAAATGGGGTGTTTGAAAAAATATCGAATTCCTGTTTGAATACTTTCTTTTATCGTTTCATTATTTGCGTGGTGAAGAACGAGTGTTGGAGTAAAAAATGTAATCAAAATTGCAACTGCCAACATTAGTGATAATACAATGACACTGGTTGAGAAGGCACCTAACTGACCATAAAAAATTCCTCCTAGGGCAGGTCCGGCAACAACTCCAATTTGCCATAAACTGCTATTCCATACGGAGGCATTAACATATTTTTCTTTTGGTAATATTTGCGCCCAATAGGCCGCTTGTGCTGGTACATAAAATCCTCTTGCAAGTCCAACTAAAAAGATAATTAAGTACAAGGTGCCAACACTGTTAAATATCCAATTGTCACTAAAATGAACTACTAAATCCGGATATGTATAAAGGCATAAAACGAGCGAACTCAATATCATCAAAAGGGTAGAAAAAAACATGATTTTTTTACGACTAAATCGGTCGGCAATAAGTCCGCCGGGAAGTGCGAGTGCCAAGGCTGGAATAGCCTCAGCTAACCCAATCAGTCCTAAACTAAACGGGTCTTTTGTCTTTTCATAGATCAGCCAACTAGCGATAATTGCCTGCATCTGACCAGCAACAGTTATTAAAAATTTAGCTGATAAAAACAATCTAAAATCTTTTATTCTCAAGGCGCTAAATGGATCGTGTAACTTCATATTTCTTCCGCAAAGTTAATAGGATTGATGGATTTCGTAAATTTGTACTTTCTATGCAAAACGAACCTAATCATTCCGAAAAACCTCTTAAAATTTTTATTGCCGAAGATGATGTTTGGTATGGAGAACTTTTACAACATCATTTATCTGCTAATCCTGATAATGAAGTTCAACGATATACAAGTGGGAAAGCATTGCTCAAGGATTTGCATCTTCAACCTGATGTAATAACGCTCGACTACACTTTGCCGGATATGATGGGGGAGGAAGTGCTTAGTCGTATTAAGCAAGAAATCCCTACTTGCCATGTAATAGCTATTTCTGGTCAGGAAAATATTTCTACTGCTGTTGATATTTTAAAGCGCGGGGCCTACGATTACATTGTTAAAAACGAAGAGACCAAAGAACGACTTTGGAATTCCATAAATAACATTCGCAAAAATGTTACTCTTCAAACGGAGCTTCAGCAATTAAAAGATCAAATAAAAGGCAAGTATCATAAAGATAATTTACTGATTGGTTCTTGCGACGCGATGCAACATGTCTATCGTTTAATTGATAAAGGGGCGATGACGCAGATCGTTGTTTCTATCTCTGGTGAAACAGGCACTGGGAAGGAGTTAGTTGCGAAAGCCATTCACTATAATTCAGAGCGGGCAAAAGCCCCATTTATTGCAATCAATGTTGCATCAATTCCTAATGATTTATTAGAGAGTGAATTGTTCGGTTACGAAAAAGGGGCATTTACGGGTGCAAATACTCGTCGCAGTGGTAAGTTCGAAGATGCACAAGGAGGAACTTTGTTTCTCGATGAAATAGGAGAGATGCCAGTAGCAATGCAGGCCAAATTGTTGAGGGTTTTGCAAGAAAAAGAAATTACACGATTAGGAAGTAGTGAAGTAGTTCCAGTGGATGTAAGAATTATTGTTGCTACGAATAAAAATCTGGGAGAGGAGACCACAAAAGGAAATTTTAGAGAGGACTTATATTATCGATTATTAGGATTGCCAATCCACTTGCCACCTTTATGCGAAAGAGGAAATGACATTTTAATTTTAGCAAAACACTTTTTAGATACATTCTGTCTCGAAAATAAATTCCCGAGAAAAACGCTTACAGCAGAGTCAAAAGAAAAATTGATGTTTTATCGTTTTCCAGGAAATGTGCGAGAGTTAAAAGCAGTAATTGAACTTGCAGCGGTTATGGCAGATGGAACTCATATTTCTCCTATTGACATCACATTTACCGCCACAAAAACGCCTGCAGATTTATTAGATCAGGATTTGTCGCTTGCTGAATATGATGCCCGAATTATTCGTCATTATTTAAATCGATTTGATCATAATGTTATAGAAGTAGCAAAACGATTGGATATTGGAAAAAGTACGATTTATCGTATGATAAAAGAGGGAAAAATTTAGTATATTGCATCATCAAATTAATTTTTAAAGTATGGCTCTCAACGAACATTTTTTCGAGTCGTTACTCGCGCAGATGCCGGGCGATTTTGTTGTGTTAGATTTGGATTTCCGATATGTATATGTGAATCCTAAGGCAGTACGTGACCCAGAAATTCGTAAGTGGATTATTGGGAAAACAGATGATGAATACTGCGAATATCGTAACGTGAATAAAGGTGTTGCTGAAGCTCGTCGTGCTATGCTGCGAAAGGTTGTTGAAACTAAAAAAGAAGTTGAACTAGAAGAGTGTTTGAAAGATAAAGATGGTAATTGTAGGTATTATGTACGTAGAATAACTCCTTACCTAGATCAGCATGGAAATTTTACACATTTTTTAGGTTATGGAATTGAAGTAACGGAGCAAAAGAAGATTAGTGCCGAATTGGTAGATAGTCGAAATTTTATTCAGCAGATTTTAGATGCAAGTCCGCAAATGATTTTTGTAAAAGATAAAACTGGCAACATCATTCAAGGAAACAAGGCATTAATCGATTTGTTAAAAGTGAATCCTTCCGATTTACCATCAAAAGATTTATCTAAAAATTATAAAAACCAACAGGAGTATGTAGAGCACATTGCAGCTGATAAGAAAGTCATAGATGAAGGAGTGATGGTTCGTGTTGAAGAAACATTTACTGATGCGGATGGGAAGTTGTTTTATTTTGACGCAATTAAAGTTCCTTTTCCTGGTTTGAATGGTGAAAGAAATGTATTGTGTGTTGCAACAGATATCACCGATCAGAAAAAAAGCAGAGAAGAATTAATGGAGAGTCAGCGGTTACTATATAATGCAGAACGATTAACAAAGGCTGGTAACTATCAATTCGATTTTGTTTCTGGGAAAATAACTTGGTCGCCAGGAGTTTATTTAATTTGGGAACGACTAGAATCGCTTGGGCCACCATCCTATGAAGAATTCTTACAATATGTGCATCCCGATGATCATGCAATAATTCATGAAAATATGAGAATTATTGTCGAGGAGAAAAAAGCGTATAATTCTACCTACCGAATTATTTGTCCGAATGGGAAAGTTAAGTTTATTCAAACAAGCTCTCAGTTGAAATTTAACGAAGCAGGAGATGTTTTTGGATTAGAAGGCTCATTGATTGATATCACCGATCAGAAAAATGCAGAGGCTGAAATCATCAAGGCCAAACAAATTGCAGAAGAGTCAGTGAGTGTGAAAGAAAAATTCATGGCTAATCTAGGGCATGAAATGCGAACTCCTTTGAATGGAGTTTTGGGTATGTCACGATTGCTGCAAAAAACACAATTATCGCAAACGCAAAAAAAATATATCAATGTATTAAATAGTACGGCAGAAAATCTATTAGTTATCATCAATGATTTATTAGACGTAGCAAAAATCGAATCAGGAACATTAAATTTTGATAAAGTTACTTTTGATATCAATCAAGTTGCTGATACCGCTATTCAGATTAAAATGTCTGCTGCTGAGGAAAAAGGTTTGGTGCTTAAGCATCTTACTGACAATAACTCGGAGACAAAACTGATTGGAGATCCTTACCGAATTAATCAAATATTATTAAATCTTGTTGGAAATGCTATTAAGTTTACTCACGAAGGGGAAGTGTCATTATCACATCATGTATTTAAAAAAGAAAATGGTACTGTATGGATTCGTTTTTTAGTGAAAGATACTGGTATCGGAATTCCCAAGAGTAAATTGAAAGACATTTTCAATAGTTTTACACAAGTCAATACAATTAATCAAAAAACAACAGAAGGTTTAGGGCTCGGATTGTCTATAGTTAGAAGTATAGTTGAACAGATGGGAGGTGAAATTAATGTGACCAGTGTGGTTGGGGAAGGAAGTGAGTTTTCGGTGGTAATACCATTTGAAATTAGTGGAGAAGTGGAAATGATTATGAATGATACTTCTGAACGTTTGATGATGTCATCTTTACGGGTGTTGCTGGCAGAGGATAATCTAGTGAATCAGTTTATTGTACAAGCCATGCTGCAAGACTGGGGCTTTAATGTGGATACTGCTTCAAATGGACGAGATGCTATTGAGCTTTTTAAAGCTAATAACTATGAAGTGATTTTGATGGATATTCAAATGCCTTTCATGGATGGTATGGAGGCAACTGAATTTATCCGTCAGTATGAGGATGATAAAAAAGCAAAAACTCCTATCATTGCATTAACAGCAAATCCTTCAAAGCATTATCAAAAAAAATATATAAATGCTGGAATGGATGATGTAATCGTAAAACCATTTAAAGAAGAGCTACTTTATAAAAAAATTGTTGCTTTATGTTCCGGGAATTCTGATTTGATAAAAGTTGTTAAACGAAAATATCCCACACGCAAGAAGCCAGAAACAGTTAAAAATAAATTGTACGATTTAACTTTCCTTGAGAAAGAGATAGGTGATAATAAGGAAATCATGCAACGCATGCTTTGTATTTTTGTTGAAACAATTCCAGATACCCTTGGAAAGATGAATACTCATTTTGTAAATGGGGAAATGGATGCAATTGCTACATTGGCACATAAAATAAAACCAACCATTGATGGAGCAGGTATAAAATCTATTTATGATACTATTCGGCACGTTGAAGGGTATAGAGAGCTTAAAAGAACTACTGATCAAATGAAAAGTGATCTAACTAAAATTGAAAAGGTATTATTGAGTGTAGTGGAGGAATTTAAAATAGAGATTAACGCTTTTAAGGAAAGTACTCTTGTTGCAAATTAAAATGGTTAAAGTAATTGCTCGGATTATTTCAATACTCTTTCATCCATTAGTAGTTATTATTGCATTTTCAGCTATTTATATTAAAGAGATGTATGGTGCAGAATTAGCCAATATGGTTATGTGGCTGATAGGTATCATCGCAATAATTCCTATCGTGATTTATAATTCTGTGCAACTTGTTCGAGGAAAAATAACCAATTTCGATTTGAGTAATCAGGTGGAACGCAATAAAACATATCCGATGCTGCTCACTATATTGTTGCTTTTAGTTTTGTCAGGTGTTTATTATGATTTGCCAGATCAAATTATATATGCATTGTTTGTTTATTCCTTGATGATTACCGTATTTTATTTCTTTCGAAATAAACTGAAAATCTCGTTACATGCATCAACTTCTTTTTTTCTTACTTCTATGATGCTGTTTGTTTTTTTTAATGCGGGAATGATAGCGTTCGTCATAAGTATTTTGATTAGTGCTTCACGAATTGTGCTAAAACGACATACCTTAACGGAGGTAATTGTAGGTGGAGGAAGTGGAATTGTTTCAGGGTTAATCGCTGGAATGATTCATTAAAAGCAGATTTATTTTTTCTGTGTTTTCTGTCCAGTTATAATTTTTTAGAATGAAATCCCTTGCATTACCAACAATCTTTTGATGTAGTTCTTCCTCATTTAACAATCGTAAAATCTGTTTAGAAAACTCTTCTGGGGTATCAGCAATTAATACTTCTTTTTCTGGAATTGCTCCCAATGCATTATTGGCCATGCTGGTAATTACGCAAGGTATTTCCATAGACATTGCCTGTAAAATTTTGTTTTGTAATCCGATGCTAATAAACATTGGAGCAATCATTATTTTTGATTGGTTAAATGCATCGCGACTGTCATCGACCCATCCTATGATATGAATGTTCGGCGATTGTAGTTTTGTAATTTCAGATGAGGGTGTAGCACCTACAACTGCCAAATTTAATTGCGGAAGTTGCGGCATGATGTATTCAGCGGCATACTTTATTGCATAAATATTTGGAGCATAGGATAAATTACCAATAAAAAGTAAATCGTATTTTTTATCGATAATTGATTTAGTATAAAAGGTGGAATCTACGCCGTTAGGAATTACTTTGATTGCTTCTTTGTGTTGATGTGGAATAAATGATTGATCTTGTTTAGAGATGATAATTTTATTTTTGAAAGCATCAAACATTTGATGTTCATACCTCAATAAGCGATTGTATTCAATCGAAGCAGGTATGCTCGTTAACCAATTACCGCTTTCTGCAAAACGTTTCATTCCAATCGAAAAAGTATCCATGAAATCCAACATGGAATTGTCAATTGATAATCCCTTTGTATATTCCCCCATTCGAATTAAATGACAAAATAAAGCATCTGGCTTATGTTGAGTTATAAATTCGTTCAACTTTTTTTTCCCTAATGTTGAAGTGAAGTAAGCAGTTTGAAATGGAATTGATCGATTAAAAATATTTTTTGCTAAATTAAATAGTGATTGAAGCTTGGATATTTTCACGACTTCAATAGCCTTGCAATACGGGCGAAGCTCGTCCAGGTGTTTTGTATCGGGCATTTGCTCATTTATAGCAAACAAATAGATTTCATGATGTGCGCTTAGGTGCTTAATAAAATAATAGGCCCTTAGTTTGTCACCCTTTTCAAGAGGAAATGGAAATCTAGAAGTAAGAAAAAGTAGCTT